>JBBIOU010000004.1:0-132074 GCA_037443205.1 Flavobacteriales bacterium
GCCACCGCCGCCACCACCGCCACCACCGGGGCCTAAATTGTAACAAGGATCAGAACCACCGGCACCTCCTATGCCCAGCGCCCCGTTTTGTCCCGCGTTACCACTCGATATCCAAGGAGGTCCACCGGTACCACCGGCAGTTTGAGTACCTCCAAAACCACCTTGACCAAAAGGACTTTGACCATTTCCACCCGTTGCACATCCGCCTGTGCCTGCCTGAGCATCGGTATTTCCACCGCCCATGCCTCCACCACCGGCAGCAACAATGATTCTGTTTGCCAAAGCGTATGGTGCTACACGAACATCAGAGGCTCCACCACCACCGCAAGATTCGTTACCCGCTCCTGTAGCGGTAGCTCCTGCACCGCCTCCGTTATATCCTGCACCCGGGCATGAACCCATACCACCTACATATATTTCTAAAATATCACCCGGATTAACGGCAAATGTACCGGTTACAGTTGCTCCGTTACCGCCATTTAAACCGCCTCCTTTTGCTCCGGCAGCAGTTATATCTATTGAATATACACAAGGTGGCACAATAAATTGTTGTACTGAGCCGGTATAGTTATAGGTAACGGTTGTTTGCGAATTTGCCGTGAATATGCCTAGCAACATTGCACTAAATCCGAGTAAGAGTTTTTTCATAATATTGTATTATTTAAAATATTCAAATTTAAGTGATAGACAGTATTTATCATTAAAAAGTTGCTTAACTTTTAAAAAAAATTAAAAGAAATACATAAATCAAACACAATTACCCTTTTAAAGCATATTTTCTAACTTTGCAAAAAAATAATGAAATGTTTAATAACCTTTCGGACAAAATAGAAAAAGCTTTTAAACTTTTAAAAGGGCATGGCAAAATAACAGAAATAAATGTTGCAGAAACATTAAAAGAAGTTAGGCGCGCCTTATTGCAAGCAGACGTTAATTTTAAAACAGCCAAAGAATTTACAGACCGAGTAAAAGAAAAGGCCCTTGGTCAAAATGTACTTACTTCCTTATCTCCCGGGCAATTATTGGTTAAAATTACCCATGATGAATTAGCAGAGCTGATGGGTGGTACCATATCAGAAATTAATCTTTCCGGTTCTCCGGCAGTGATTCTTATGTCGGGTTTACAAGGTTCGGGAAAAACAACATTTTCGGGCAAGTTGGCTAATTTTTTAAAGAGTAAACGCGGCAGAAACCCCTTGCTTGTTGCGTGTGACGTTTACAGGCCGGCAGCGATTGATCAGTTGCATGTATTAGGTGAACAATTGGGTATAGCAGTGTTTTCTGACAGAACAGAAAAAAACCCGGTAAAAATTGCCGAAAAATCCATACAATTTGCTCGCAGCAACGGGTATAATACGGTTATTATAGATACAGCAGGTCGTTTAGCTGTAGATGAAGAAATGATGCAGGAAATTGAAACACTCAAAAAAAGCATCAAGCCTTCGGAGACACTTTTTGTGGTTGACTCTATGACCGGTCAAGACGCGGTAAATACGGCAAAAACTTTTAATGACAGAATTGATTTTGATGGAGTAGTATTAACTAAACTTGATGGTGATACAAGGGGTGGAGCAGCATTGTCTATTAAATCGGTGGTGAACAAACCTATTAAATTTATTGGCACAGGCGAAAAGATGGATGCACTTGATGTATTCCATCCGGATCGTATGGCCGATAGAATTTTAGGTATGGGTGATGTTGTAACCCTGGTTGAAAAAGCACAGGAACAATATAATGAAGAACAAGCCAGAAAGCTTCAGAAAAAAATAGCCAAAAATCAATTTGATTTTAATGATTTTTACGAGCAATTGCAGCAAATCAAAAAAATGGGCAATGTAAAAGATTTAATGGGGATGATTCCGGGAGTGGGCAAGGCATTAAAAGATGTTGATGTAGATGAAAAACAATTTACCCGCATAGAAGCTGTTATACAATCAATGACACCTAAAGAAAAAGCAAACCCGGATATCCTGAATGCAAGTCGTAGAAAACGCATTGCCGAAGGAAGCGGAACCAGCATTCAGGAGGTAAATAAATTGATTAAACAATTTGAAGATACCCGCAAAATGATGCGTATGATGGGTGATAGAAATAAAATGATGAACTTAATGAGGCAAATGAAAAATATGCCGGGCATGAGATAACCATGAAAATTTCGGCATCCATATATTCAAACACTGGCAGCGATTTAATTGCATCCGTAGAAGAGTTAATAAAGCATAAAGTAGATTTACTGCATGTAGACTGCAATGATGATATATCGGTATTTGAAGATATTAATAAAATAAAATCAATTACCAACACACCTATAGACTTACACATTATTGCCGATAATATTGAAAAATATTATCCTTATTTAAGTACGAATACCCCGGCTTATGTTACTTACCAATATGAAAATTTAAATCATTCGATTATTGATTTTCCGAGATTTGAAAATTGCCGGAACGGCTTAGCCATCAGCTCAGATACCCCGGTAAATGTATTTGATAAATATGCACACTGCTGCGATTTTATATTGATTATGGCTACAACGCCCGGTAAAAGCGGAGGAGTTTTTAATAAAGAAAATTTTAAAAAAATCAGAGAATTTAAAAGTTTATATCCTGATAAACGTGTACACGTAGATGGTGGCGTTAACGGAGAAATTTCGTTTATACTTAGAAATATGGGGGTTTATGCTGCTGTATCAGGTTCATATCTTTTTAAAGAGAATAACATAGGATTGTCTTTATTAAGTCTGAAAACATTTGATACCGAAAGTCATTATAATGTGAAAGATTTTATGATGACAAACGGAGAAATACCACTGTTGCCCCGTGAAAAAAAAACGCTGCTGGATGTATTACAAACCATTGAAAAATATAAAATGGGTTTTTGTATTTCGGTTGACGAAAAAAATAATTTACTCGGAATCATCAGCAACGCTGATATACGTAGAGCAATGATTAAAAACTATACATCACTCGAAAAAATTTCAGCCGATGATATGCTCAATAAAAGCCCTGTATTTATTGAAGAAAACGCAACGGTATCAGACATGATTCGGTTAATTAAATCAAAAAATTTTCCGATTAGTTATTTGCCTGTTGTAAATTCAAACAAACAAGTTTGCGGAGCAATTACATTTATGAATTTGATAAAAGGAGAAGCATGATCATAATATTAAAACAAAATGTAGAACAATCTACAGCCGAAAGTTTGGCGCAACATGTAAAAGCTTTTTGCATCTATCATAACAACAGTTATGTATTGATTACCTCGTCATCGGTAAAAGAACTTCCGGCTGATGTGGAAAAATACACCGAGCGATTTGTAGTGCTAAACGATGATATGCAATTATCATCAAAAAAATATTTACCCGAAACAAGACAAATTGCCATAAACCACATTACCTTAGGCGGAAAAACCAATCATACCCTGTTAATTGCCGGGCCATGTTCGGTAGAAAGTGAAGAACAAATTGAGCAAAGTGCTCAACTGTTGAAAGAAACAGGAATTACTACTTTACGTGCCGGCAGCTATAAACCCCGCACTTCTCCTTACACCTTTCAGGGTTTGGGTTTAACGGGTTTAAAATTATTGGCTAAAATGCGCGAAAAATATGGATTAAATATTATTACCGAAGTAAGGGATGCAACACACATAGAAGAAGTTATTGAATATGCAGATATCATACAGATAGGAGCAAAATCTATGTATGACCACGGTATTTTAAAACGCTGCGGTAAAACACAAAAACCGGTATTGCTAAAACGAGGCTTTGGTACAACCTTGCAGGAATTTGTGCAATGTGCCGAGTTTATTTTATCGGGCGGTAATCCCAATGTGATGTTGTGCGAAAGAGGGATAAGAACTTTTGAGACTAAAACCCGTTTTACACTCGATTTATGTGGAGCAATGTATCTGAAAGAATATACAAACCTGCCGGTAATTTTAGACCCCAGTCATGCCATGGGCTATGCCTATGGTGTGCCCGATTTGGCAAAAGCCTGCTGCGCATTGGGAGTAGACGGTTTGTTAATAGAAGTTCATCCAAATCCCGCAGTAGCATTATCTGATGCATCGCAGCAACTTAACCACGAACAATTTAAAGCACTTGTTCCGGCTTTAAAAAATATTGCTACTGCTGTGGGTAGAAAAATAATTTAATTTATTCAAATGAACCGATATTTAAGAAACATAGAATATCTCTGCCGAAAAAATAATATAGACCAAACTTCGCTTGCAGACGAAATAAAAATAGATTTTACAGACTTGCGCAGACCAACACCCGAAGACCTGATAAAAATTGCCGATTATTTTAATCTAAGCATAGATATATTGATACGAAAGGATTTGCAAAAAATAAATCAAATAAAATCAAAAAACATCAAATTACTTTTAATGGATGTTGATGGCGTACTTACCGATGCAGGAATTTATTATACCGAAAATGGTGATGAGGTAAAAAAATTTAATGCACGTGACGGTTTAGCCATTAAAAAACTTTCGTCTTCAGGAATAATGACAGGAATAATTAGTCATGCCATTACTGATAATATAATTAAAAAACGAGCCGAAGTTTTAGCCATTACCAAATTTATTGTAACAAACCAACCTAAATTGCAAATTCTCGAAAACTGGATAAAAGAACTAAATATTACAGTGGATGAAGTAGCCTATATCGGAGACGATTTAAATGACGAAGATATAATGAAAACGGTTGGTATTTCTGCTTGCCCCAACGATGCCCTGCCACAAATAAAAAAAATATCAACCATAATACTTGATACCAAAGGAGGACAAGGGTGTGTGCGAGAATTTATAGATAATTATTTATTGTAAATAATATGACACATTTTATATATCTCTATATGGTTTATAAAATGTTAAGTCCGCAATATTTTGAACAAAATAACCTACATACCATTAAAAACATACTTATACTGGGAGATTCGCATCTGGTAGGAGATTTTGGTGAATACCTGCATCTTGGTTTGCACCAAAATTACAATTGCGATATTACCTCTATAGCTATTGCCGGAGCAGGAAGTATGCATTATGTGCTTACAATGACTAATTTTTGTTGCGGTTATAAAATCAGACAAAGCTGCGCCTACGATACCTTAAGCTATGGAAAAATAAAAGTTATAGAATCAAAAGGTTATGGAGACAGCTCAATTGTTGCCCCGCAATATGGAGGTAAACTTAGATTATTTTTGCCTGCTGTCAACCCCGACCTTGTGTTGCTTGTATTAGGTTCTAACTACACCAATGCTCATCAGGAACTTATTGAAATAATACGCGCTTATAACCAAAAAATACCGATAATATGGATTGGACCCTTTAAGCGCGCCAACATAGCCATGCGATTAAATTTGATTAAACCCATAGTAAAATACAATAAAAATGTACACCTTATAAGAAGCGATGATATAATCGGAAATGATTCGATTATGATGTTTCATTTTGAAGGTAAATCTGCCAGGGAGTGGGCAAATAAAATAGTAGAAAGAATGTTTCAAATAATAAAATAACGAACTAAAATACCATTTTAATATCATACTAAAAGAAATACTGATAACACCCATGTTTATGAAAACATCTATTATAACACTATTAAAAAAAGAATGGCAGTTAGAAATGAAAAATAAAACTTCAATGGCAACTGTATTATTATATGTTTTAGCAACAGTATTTATAGGCTATATAACCATGAAACGCATTGATAATCTTACTGTATGGAATGCGATTTATTGGATAATATTAATGTTTGGATTTTTTAATGCAGCCACAAAAAGTTTTTTTTATGAAAACAAAGCCCGGCAACTGTATCTTTATACACTTATCTCGCCTTATGCCTTGATAATTGCCAAAATGCTATACAGTGCATTGTTAAATGTGTGTGTGGCCCTAATTACTTTATTTTTTTATATTTTTTTGCTTGGCAGCCAACCGCTTGATGGCGCTAACCATATTGTTTTTTTACTTGGTATTTTATTAGGAAGCACCACATTTGCCGGTGTATTAACGCTTTTATCCGCAATAAGCGCCAAAACCAATAACAACTTTGGGTTGCTGGCTATTTTAGGATTACCTTTGGTTATACCCATACTTCTTACGTTAAATAAAGTTAATAATATTGCCCTAAGAGGCCTGGGTTTTGATTATGCAGCTAATGCACTATTGATTTTATTGGGTTTTAATGTACTTGTGGTTGCACTTTCGTATGTGTTATTTCCGTACCTTTGGCGTGAATAATAATCAGATTGATAATCTTTAAATGAAGCAAAATTGGTGGAAATATGTTACGATAATATTACTTGTTTACACATTCTTTTTTAGTTTTTACATACCACTTAAACCCGGAATACAAAATACATCTACCGAAGAATTATTTAAAGGACCTAACAATGCTATCGTGGTTTATGGATATAACACAAAATTTATCCAAGAACAACCCCCTAAAGTATTTATACAGTTCGAAGACGACACTAAAATTTGTGCATTTACCACTACTGTTTTAGATGAAAAAAAAATTGCATTTGACATTGAAATACCTGACAGTACCCCCTATAAACTTGCTCATTTAGTTATACAATATGCAGATAATTATATCTTCAGTCCGAATGCTTTTAGAATTAAAGGGACGGCAAAAGGCAAGATAACTTCAACTTGTCCGGAACATAATTCATCGGATAGTACACAAGTAGTTACTTTTCCAAACAGAGAAATATTAAACGAAACCATTCGTAATTTAATGTTTCATGTACCCATGTGGTTTGTAATGATGTTTTTAATGGCCATCTCATTAGTTAATAGTATTCGCTTTTTAAATTCACCTAAACCCATCTATGATGTGATTGCACGCAATGCAGTAAAAGTTGGTGTTGTATTTGCCTTGCTTGGTATTGCCACAGGCTCGCTTTGGGCGCGGTACACCTGGGGGCATTGGTGGGTTGACGATACTAAACTAAACGGAGCTGCTATAACAACTTTAGTATATTTCGCTTATCTTATCTTAAGAAATTCTATTCAAGAAGAACAGTTGCAACAAAAAATTGCAGCAGTATATAACATTTTTGCCTTTGTAATATTAATTGTAATGCTGATGATTTTACCGCGTATGCATGATTCTTTACATCCCGGAAATGGGGGTAACCCCGCCTTTAGCAGCTATGATTTGGATAATACCTTAAGAATGGTTTTTTATCCTGCGGTATTGGGCTGGATTGGATTATCAGCATGGATATTAAATCTTAGAATACGTATTGACAAATTAAAAAATAATTAACGTATGAAACTTTTTAAATACATTTTTGCATTAATAGCATTTGCCTTATATAACGAAGTTTATTCGCAAAATAACAAACTTAGCGAAAGCATGCACGAATCCGGTAAAATATATGTTTTTTTAGGAGTTGTACTAATCATTTTAGCAGGTTTGTTTGTTTACTTATTTATATTAGAAAAGAAAATAAAAAAACTGGAAAAAAATAAATAACATGAAAAAAACGCATATCATAGCATTAATCGTCATTGCTGTTTCGGTAGGAGTTATATTTAGTTCGGTTACTGATTCAAGCACATATTCTAATTTTACTGAGGCATTTAGCAACGAAGGAAACAAATACACAGTAGTAGGTTGGCTGAATAAAGAGAAAGAAATTATTGCCGAACCAACCCAATGTACATTTTACATAATTGACAAAGACAGTGTGGAAAAAAAAGTTATTTATAACCAACCAAAACCACAGGATTTTGAACGTTCTGAAAGTATTGTAATTACAGGAAAAGCTCACGATGGTGTTTTCTATGCTAACGAAATATCTCTTAAATGTCCTTCTAAATACAATGATGTAAATAAAAACAATAAGGCTCAAAAATAACGATGGATTATATTGGCGAGCATACACTGGTAGGGCAACTCGGGCATTTATTTATCAGCATTTCATTTGTTGCATCTCTCTTTGCATCATTTGGTTTTTTGATGGCTAATAAACAGACAAGCAGTAATAATTATTGGGCAAATATTGCTGCAAAATTATTTTTTCTGCACCTGGCTACCGTATTGTTTTTTGTGAGCATCATGTTCTATATGCTTATCAAACACTACTATGAATACGACTATGTATGGAAACACAGCAATAACGAAATGTCTATGCGCTATGTGTTTGTGTGTTTTTGGGGCGGACAGCAAGGAAGTTTTATGCTTTGGATTTTTTGGCACGCTATATTATCGGGTATATTATACATACGTGTAAAAAATAGCCAGCCATTGGTGTTTATGACAATTATGCTGGTACAGGCATTTTTGCTTTCGATGCTACTGGGTATTTATATCGGCAAAATAAAAATAGGCATGAGCCCTTTTGCTTTGCAAAGAGATACTATCGAAGGGCTTGGCAGTTTATGGAGTAAAATTCCTGATTATTTGCAATTAGATAGTCGTTTTCAAAACGGACAAGGATTAAATCCCTTGTTGCAAAATTATTGGATGACCATTCATCCGCCCACTTTATTTTTAGGATTTGCTCTCACCCTTATTCCCTTTGCCTATGCTATAGCAGCATTAATTAAAAAAGAATACAACGCCTGGATTAAACCTGCACTTCCCTGGGCTTTTGCGGCAGTAGGTGTATTGGGCATCGGTATACTTATGGGAGGTATGTGGGCTTACGAATCATTAAGTTTTGGCGGTTTTTGGGCATGGGACCCTGTAGAAAATGCATCTTTGGTTCCCTGGCTTACACTGGTTGGTGGTGCACATGCCATGCTCGCTAATAAAAATAACGGTAAATCTGTTTACACAACTATACTACTGATACTTATTACCTTTATATTAGTTTTATATTCTTCATTTTTAACCCGCAGCGGTGTTTTAGGCGACACCTCCGTACACTCATTTACTGGCGATGGTTTAATTTTACAACTACTTTTTATGCTCTTGTTTTTTACATGGCTTGTTGTTCATTCGTTGTTAATTAAAAAACACAGAAAAATAATTTTTACAATAATATGTTTTGCCATTCTTGTTGCTTTATCGCTCATACCGGATGTGTCAAAAGAATTATTCAAAGACAAAGATTTTATACTTACCATCCGGGGTTTAATAACTCTGTTGTTTTTCTTTTTTTGTATTTTGTTTATGGTAACCGATTATATAGAATGTTTTCCAAAAGCAAAAAATGAAGAAGCCTTATGGAGCAGAGAGTTTTGGATGTTTATAGGTACTTTGGTATTATTGCTTTCTTCCATACAAATTATAATTACCACCTCAGTACCCGTAATTAATTTGTTATTTGAAACCAAAATTGCACGGGTTGCGCAAGAAGAAAGAAACTGGTATTATAACAATTGGCAATTACCCTTTGCTATTATTGTTACTTTGCTTATTGCTGTTACACAATTTTTTAAATACAAAGACACTTCGGTAAAACAATTCATAAAAAACATTGCTTATCCATTTTTACTTTCATTAATCATCAGCATAGTCTTAGTTTATTTTATCGGCTTTACTAGCAAAGCATTTGATGTAAAACTATCCATACTTTTGTTTGCTTCGGTATTTGCAATTACGGCCAACACTACTTATTGGGTAAAATTTTTAAAAGGAAAACTTAATTTTGCAGGTTCTTCCGTTGCCCATGCCGGCTTTGCATTAATAATGCTTGGCACATTAATATCCCAGAGCAAACAAGAGGTTATTTCTGTAAATAAAGATGGTTTTGTATTAAATGGATTAGGAAAAGAATTTAGCAATACCGGAGATATACAGCTTTTTAAAAATGATACCGTAAAAATGGGAAATTATTTTGTATCGTTTAATCGCAAATTTAAAGAAGATAATTTTTTGAAATACGAAATAGAGTATTTTGATAAATTACCCAGGACATATTCGGCCGGTGATATAGTTAAATACAAATCGCTTATATACCGATGTAAACAAAACCACACAGCTACTCAAAACTTTTTACAAGATATTTCTAATTGGGAAATACTGATTAATCCCGGTCGTACTCAATATTTTACAGCTAAAAACTGGGATTGTGAAAAACCGGGTAAAAAATTGTTTAACCTCTATCCTTTTATACAACTCAGCTCAACCAATAACAATGTTCCGGAACCGGGAACAAAACATTTTTGGAATTTTGATATTTTTACTCATGTCCGCTTTGCTGACCTATCGCCCGAAGATAAAGACATTATGGAACCTTATAGTGTAAGTGCAAAAATAGGTGATACCTTACGTACGGCAGGCTTTAATATGATTTACCGGGGAATTACCAAACCCACTGATAGCATTATACAAAAATATGGTATTGATACTGCACAAAGTCTTTCGGCACAAATACATTTATCAGCGTATCACTGGGCAGATATGACATTTGATTATGAAATACCTTTATCACCACTTTACGTCTTGAGTAATGATAAAGTATTTTCCATACCCGATAGTACCTCTGAATTAGGTCTTTCTTTTAAAATCAAAAAAATTGAACCCAAAAAAGATACGGTGTTACTCAGTGGCAAATTAATTGAGCGCGATGTTACGGAAATTAGTTTGGGTGTAGAATCTAAATCTTTTATTGTATTAAAAGCAATAAAATTCCCTTATATAAATGTATTGTGGATTGGATGTGTAATTATGACTTTAGGTACACTGATGGCTGTCTTTTACAGAATAAAACTTTTAAAACGACAATAATTATCTGCAAAACTAAAAATGAAAAAAGCAGTTATCATAGGCTCAGGAAATGTTGCACACTACTTTGCAAAATTGTTTTCTGATAACAATATACGCATTATACAAGTGTATAGCCGAAATAATAAAACAGCAAAAACACTGGCTAAAAAATACAAAGCCAAATACATACCTGATATTCAACTTTTAGACCCCGATGCTGATTTATATCTGCTGGCAGTAAGCGATAATCATATCAAAGAAACGGCAAAATGCATTAAGCGAAAAAAAGGTATTTTAATCCATACATCAGGAAGTACACATATTAATACACTCGGAAAAAAAAATACAGCCGTTATTTATCCTTTACAAACAATAAACTACAAAAATTTAAATGATATTGATGATGTACCATTGCTTTACGAATGTAGTAATAAAGACACCTATAAAAAAATCAGTCAGTTAGTAAAAAGTATTAGTAAATACACTTACAAATGTACCGGCAAAGAGCGTTTTAAAATACATTTGGCAGCCGTTATACTCAATAATTTTACCAATCACTTGCACACCATGGTTTTTAAATACCTCAAAAAAAATAAAATTCCAGTGAATTTGTTTTTCCCTCTGATACAAAAAACATGTAAAAATATACTCACCGCAAAACCCTCTCAATACCAAACCGGCCCTGCAAAAAGAAACGATTCAATGACTATTGCCCGGCATTTGCAGGAAACTTATAAAAATGATAAAGACTTACACGAAATATACTCACTTTTTACTACCTTGCTTTTTAAAGAATATCTTAAGTAAATGATAAAGCACGATATACTGGCATTTGCTGCACATCCCGATGATGTTGAACTGGCTTGTTCCGGAACCATTATCAGCCATATACAGCAAGGCTATCAGGTAGCCATTGTTGACCTTACCGCAGGTGAACTTGGTACACGTGGCAATAAAGAAATTCGCGCGCAAGAAAGTCTGCTGGCATCGCAAATATTAGGAGTAAAACACAGGATAAACCTGGGTTTGGAAGACGGTTTTTTTGAAGCAGATAAAAATACCCTGTTAAAAGTAATTGAACAAATACGACATTTTAAACCCGATATTATTTTGTGCAATGCTCTTCACGACCGCCATCCCGACCATGCCCGTGCAGGTGCTTTAGTTGCACGCGCAGCATTTTTATCCGGTTTACATAAAATAAAAACTACCTATCAAAACAATACCCAACAAGCATGGAGACCACAAAGCATATATCATTACATACAAGACCGTTGGATAAACCCCGACTTCCTTATAGACATTAGTCCGTATTTTGAACAAAGAATGAAAAGTGTAATGGCTTATGCTTCGCAATTTTATAATCCTCAATCTATAGAGCCTGATACACCTATTTCATCGCAACATTTTTTACAACAACTCGAAGGCAGGATGATGCAGTGGGGGCGATTGATTAATGTGAAATATGCCGAAGGCTTTACTGCCGAAAGACCTGTAGGAATAAACAATCTAAAACAACTATTATAAAATGCCCGGAAATACTTTCGGAAAATTATTTAAGCTAACAACATTTGGTGAATCGCATGGAGAAGCCATTGGTGGCATCATTGACGGTTGCCCGGCCGGATTACACCTGGATATTGATTATATACAACATGAACTGGAACGCAGAAAACCAGGACAGTCGCATATTACCACACAACGAAAAGAAACTGACGAAGTAAAATTTTTATCAGGCGTATATCAAGGGATAACCACAGGAACGCCTTTGGCATTTATAATTGAAAATAAAAACATCAAAAGCGATGACTATGTACATTTAAAAGATGCCTACCGTCCTTCGCATGCTGATTACGTTTATCAACAAAAGTATGGAATAAGAGACCATAGAGGAGGGGGGCGTGCTTCAGCCCGCGAAACCGCTGTGCGCGTAGCTGCCGGTGCCGTAGCTAAATTAATTTTAAAAAAACAAAAAATAAAAATTTTTGCCTATGTAAATACCATAGGAAAAATTTCAACTAATAAAAAATACACTGAACTTAATTTGCAAAATATTGATAGTAATATTGTGCGTTGCCCCGATGAAAAAACTGCCAAACGTATGATTAGTGAAATTGAAAAAGTACGTAAACAAGGCGACAGTTTGGGTGGAGTAATTAGCTGCGTGATAATGAATTGTCCCGTTGGTTTAGGTGAACCTGTTTTCGATAAATTACATGCTGATTTGGCAAAAGCAATGATGAGCATCAACGCAGTTAAAGGTTTTGAATATGGCAGCGGATTTGCATCTGCCAGCATGAAAGGAAGTGAGCATAACGACCGGTTTATCATGCGTAAAAGCCGCGTTACTACACTTACCAATCATTCGGGAGGAATACAAGGCGGAATAAGTAATGGTATGGATATTTATTTTAATGTTGCATTTAAACCTGTGGCTACTATTATGCAAACACAAAAAAGTATAAATAAAAATAATCAGGAAATTACCCTGCAAGCCAAAGGCAGACACGACCCCTGTGTATTGCCTCGTGCCGTACCCATTGTTGAAGCCATGGCAGCACTCGTGTTAGCCGACCATTTGTTACGTAATAAAACTTCAAAAATTTAAAAAATTGATAACTCTAAAAAACATAAATAAAAAATTTGGCAATTTACAAGTGCTAAAGGATGTAAGTTTAAATGTAAACAAAAGCGAAATAGTTAGTATAGTTGGTGCATCGGGGGCAGGCAAAACAACCCTGCTGCAAATTATGGGAACTTTAGATAAGCCCGACAGCGGAATATATTTTTTTAATGACATGGATGTACTTGCACAAAAAAGTAAGCAACTGGCAAACTTCCGAAATAAAAAAATCGGATTTATATTTCAATTCCATCAATTATTACCCGAGTTTACGGCTCTCGAAAATGTTTGCCTGCCGGCATGGATTGGCGGAGCAAATAAAAAACAAGCCGAAGCAGACGCAAAAGAATTATTATCTTATTTAAAATTATCCGACCGCATTACTCACAAACCTGCCCAACTTTCGGGCGGAGAGCAACAAAGAGTGGCTGTGGCACGAGCATTAATCAATAAACCGGATTTAATTCTGGCTGATGAACCCTCCGGAAATTTAGATTCGAAAAATGCCAATGACCTCCATCAATTATTTTTTGATTTACGCAAAGAATTTTCTTACACCTTTGTAATAGTTACACATAATACAGAACTGGCAAATCTGGCCGACAGAAAACTGATGATGGCAGATGGAAAAATTGTTTCGTAAATAATTATCTGGGTATAAACTGCTGATTAGTAAAAGGATTAAATTCAGGCTTTACGATGATGATTTGAGGATAATTAGCCGTTGCATGACAAGTATTACAGGCTTGTGTAAGCGCACTGAATATAGTTTCAAAATTTTCGGGATTCTTTTTATACTCATCTTCAAAATTTTTTATAGCCGGCAACCCTATCTGGCGCATCATACGGCTGATATTAATTTCATCATCAATAATCTGAGCGTCTGCTATTGTTTCCATTTCTTCTTCTATTTCATGCAGATAAAATTTTACCAATTCCTTGTTATTTGCAACCCCGGCAAAAAATAATTTTAAATGAAATATTTGTATTCGCTGCATGTAGTGCACAAGTTCTAAATCAGTTTGCCCGCTGATTATCTGAGGATATGCTTTCTCTTTCTCTTTAATTTCATTAAACTTTAACTGTGTATGATGTAAGGTATAGAGCATATATATAGTAAAGCCCGCCAGCGTAAAGGTTATAAACCAATGTAAAGTTTTAGTCATCATTTTATTTGCAATGGTAATAAATTTTTTTGTTTATAAACAAAATATGAATCAATATATATTTTTAACCGGGCTAATTTGTATCTTTACCACATGCGCCTTACCGAAAATGACAAACAACAATTAGAAAATTTAGGCATTACAACGGATGAATTTTTTCGTCAACTCAGTTTGTTTGACAGGCCTGACTTTTACTTGCAGTTAGATAGAAACGCTACAGTAAACGATGGTATATTTGTATTCGATAAAGCAGAGCAATTGCGCTTTGCTGATATTTTTAAGTCCTCAGCCGCAAATTTTTCCATTGCCAAATTTGTACCCTCATCTGGTGCAGCAACTCGTATGTTCAGAGATTTATTTGCTTTTTTAGAAAACGGCTATACCAATAACCATATTGAAAACTTCTTCAAACAGATTAAAAATTATCCTTTTTGGCCCAGGCTGGCTATGCTTTTACCATCTAACAGAGTAGATTTAGTTCGAAAAATCTTAACCCCCGAAGGATTAAACTATGGTTATTTACCCAAAGCCTTTATTGATTTTTTTCTGAAAGACAACATAGCTTACACTCCGCTATATTGCCACCTTGCTGAGGCGGCTGATTATGCATACAACAAAGAAGGCTCGGTTAATTTGCATTTTACTTTTTCTGAAAATTATTTAGAATCGGCCGAAAAAAAATTATGGAATTATCTCCCTCAATTAGAAGATACCTATGCCGTAGAATATGAGGTAAAACTAAGCGAACAACACAGTTATACCCATACAATTGCCGTAGATGAAAATAACCAACCTTTCAGAGATGAACGAGGTTTTTTAATTTTCAGACCCGGTGGTCATGGTTCACTTATTCACAATTTATCCGAAACGGAAGCTGATTTTGTTTTTATCAGAAATATTGATAATGTGCTACCGCCCTACAACAACAGCGAGGTTGTATTTAATGAAAAATTTTTAGGCGGTGTCATGCTGCAATTTCAACAAGACATTTATCATGCTTTAAATAATTATAATACTGATGAATTTGTATCATTAGCCCAAGCCGTTTCTAAAAAATGGCAACTTAATATTTGCGCCAATAACAAAGATGAATGGTATAATTATTTAAACCGGCCCATGCGCGTGTGTGGCATGGTTAAAAACCAGGGACAACCCGGGGGCGGACCGTTTTGGGTTATGGATAAATCCGGAAATTGTACTCTTCAAATTGTAGAGTCATCGCAAATAGAATCAGATAGTGCTTCAGAAAATATTTTAAGGTCATCTTCCTATTTTAATCCGGTAGATTTGGTTTGTTGTTTTAAAAACCATAAAGGTGAATATTTTGATTTAACCCAATACATTGATAACAACGCAGTATTTATTTCAGAAAAATCTTACAAAGGAAAAGTATTAAAAGCACTCGAAAGACCCGGGTTGTGGAATGGTGCCATGGCTTATTGGAATAGCGTTTTTGTAGAAATTCCTTCATCGGTATTTAATCCGGTTAAAACAGTATTTGATTTGCTTAGATGATTTAATTTAAGGCAGGATCTTCGGGAAACCCTGCCAACACCGAGTATTTTTTCCCTTTTTTCTTTAATATTGATTTCCAAAGATTTTTTTCGAAGCTATTCATCACGTCTGCTTCATCAATTTGTGTAACAATCCATGCATTTTGATTTATTTCTTCATCCAATTGATGTTCGCCCCAGCCCGAATAACCTAAAAAAAACCGAATCTGATTTTTATTGATTTTTTCTTTCAGTAATAATTCTTTCAAGATATCAAAATCACCGCCTATAAATATATTTTTTTTAATTTTTCTGCTGTTAGGAATAAGATGTCCTGTGGTATGTATATAAAAAAGGCTGTTGGTATCAACAGGGCCGCCAATGCTAATATTGGTGTCAATATCGGGTAACCCTAAATTAAGTTCGCTAAGTCGTATATCCGTATAATTATTTAATACAAACCCGAAGGTATTTTTTTCGCTGTAATCGCATAAGTAAACCACCGAACGTTTAAAATAGGTATCATCTAAAAAGGGTTCTGCAATAAGCGCTTTTCCTCGTGAGGGTTTTGAAACATTGAGTTTTTTAAAATCAAAAAAATTTATGTCTTCCATAATTTTTTGTTTCCCCGAATGTAATTATTAACGCAGAATTACGTAAATAATTGCCTTAATAAGTTACAAACATCTGTTAATAGGGTATGTATTATTTGTTATCAAAGGCATTGATAATGCTCTTTACCAATTTGTGCCTTATTACATCGCGGTTGTCTAAATGAATAAAAGCGATATCATCTATTTTTTTTAATACATGCAAAGCTTTCGTTAAACCGCTGGGCTGGTTGCGGGGTAAATCTACCTGTGTTACATCACCGGTAATTACAAATTTTGCATTCATCCCCATACGAGTCAAAAACATTTTCATCTGGCTTTCGGTAGCATTTTGTGCTTCATCTAATATTACGAAAGCTTTATCGAGTGTACGTCCGCGCATAAATGCCAAGGGTGCAATTTGTATAATTCCTTGTTCTATAAATTCTTTTAATTTTTCGGGGGGTAACATTTCGCGCAGGGCATCATATAGTGGTTGTAAATAGGGGTCAAGTTTTTCTTTTAAATCACCGGGTAAAAACCCTAAATTTTCACCGGCTTCAACTGCCGGACGAGTTAAGATGATGCGTTTTACTTCTTTATTTTTAAGTGCTTTTACGGCAAGTGCGACCGCTGTATAGGTTTTTCCCGTACCGGCAGGACCAATGGCAAATATCATATCATACTTACCGGCTGCTTCTACCATTTTACGTTGATTGGTTGTGCGGGCTTTTACCTGTATACCATTGTTGCCATATACCAATACATCATCCGATGAGTTTTTTTTGGAAACATTTACCGTATCATCTTCCATAATAATTTCTTCAATATTATTTTCGTTCAGGAGATGATATTTGTTATAATGATTTACCAGTTGCTCAAATTTTTTTTCGAATAAATCTAATTGTTCATCATCGCCAATTATTTTTAATGATGTTCCGCGGGCAATGATTTTTAATTTAGGAAAAAATTTACGGATAAAATTCAGTTTAGTGTCGTTGGCTCCAAATAATTCTACCGGATTGATAGAGCCTATTTCAAATACTTTTTCTTTCAAATTTACAGCAGTTGTTGGTTAAACATTATACTTATTAACAGCAGGGTATTATTTCATTTTGCTAATATCTTAAAAATGCAATTTAAAATGAGTTTATTTTTGTGTAAAAATAACAAAGTTTTAAAATTGGCTGTAATAACACTTACCAGCGATATGGGTAACCGCGATTATTATGTGGCTGCGGTAAAAGGTGCTATTTACAGTTTGTTGCCACAAGCAATAATTGTTGATATAAGCCATCATGTTTCACCCTTTGAAATTGCTCAAGCTTCTTTTATTCTTAAAAATGCATATCCTGCATTTCCGGGCGGAAGTATTCACATTATCGGGGTTAATCCGGAAAAAATAACAAGGCTTAGCCCTTTTGATATGCGCGAAGAGGTAAAGCATATTGTTGTGTTGCATAAAGGTCATTATTTTATAGGTGCCGATAATGGTATATTTTCTTTATTGTTTGATGATACGCCCGAAAAAATATTTGAGATAACTGTTCCAAACAGCTCCCAAGAAGATATTTTTCCGGTAAAAAATGTATTTGTACCGGTAGCTTGTCACCTGGCTAAAGGCGGTAAACCCGAAGAGATAGGTTTGCCCCTGGAAAGAGTAAATCAAAAAAGTGTTTATGCTCCGGTGGTAGAAGCTAATGTTATTAAAGGCATGGTTATTTATGTGGATGTGTATGGGAATGTAATAACCAATATTTCTAAGCAATTATTTTACGATACGGCTAAAGGTCGAAGTTTTGCAATTTATTTCAGAAAAGGCGATTATGAAATTAATCAGATAAGTAATGCTTACAGCGATGTACCCGGCTCAGAAATGCTTGCTATTTTCAGTTCTTCAGGCCTGTTAGAAATTGCCATAAATCAAGGCGTAGAAAGCAGCGGAGGAGGGGCTACTCAGTTGCTGGGCTTAAAACTTAACGATTCGGTCAGAGTAGAATTTTATTAGTTTAATTTACCTATGTGAAACAGTGCATCGCCCTGATGTACTACCGGGCTGTTGTTATGACCGATAACAAAACCATCGGTTTTGGAAAACACCTCAACTTCATATTGGCCGTAAGGGTCGTTTATTACTCCCAATAACTGGTTTTTGCTGACAGATTCGCCTGATGACACAAAAAACTTAAATAAGCCCGAGCGTTGCGAACGTATCCACGAACTTGATTTTAATAATATACTCTCTTTTTCTTCGTAAGGCTCGTTAATCATCCCCAAATAACTCATTACCCGTTTTGTGCCTTCGATGGCTTGCTGAATGGCATACTCATCAAATCGCATGCTCTCTCCGCCTTCATACACTATAATGGGTTTTCCCATTTTAGAAGCATGATGTCGTAGCGATTTGGGTATAAGATTGGAGTTTAAAGTTACGGGTGCCGCAAATGCTTTAGCCAGTAATTCGCTGTTTTTATCTTCCAGTGCATAGCGTATTTGCGGGTAATTTGTCCGGCTTGCTCCTCCGGTATGAAAGTCTATGCCATAGTCAATTACCGGCAATATGTATTTGGTTAAATGATTTGCTACACGGCTGGCTAATGAACCATTGGCATCGCCCGGAAAGCTTCTGTTTACATCTTTTCCATCAGGCAAATCGCGCGAATAGTTTAAAAATCCAAAAACATTTAATACCGGTATGGCTACTATGGTGCCCGAAATTATATTGTCAAAAAAACCTTGGGCTATCATTCTTCTTACTATTTCGATACCGTTTACTTCATCTCCGTGTAAGCCGCCTAATAAGAGTAATGCAGGACCCTTGCTCATACTGCGGTGTATAAAAATAGGCATATCTATCATCGTGCCCGAAGGCAAACGAGCAATTTGATAATCTATCACCTTTTTCTCTCCTGGTAATATGCTGTGGTCTTTAATTATAAAATCGTTTAACATGGTATTTTAAGTTAGTCGCACAATTATAAACAATGGTTAATATTTTTTTTCAATTAAACTGCAATATAATACAATAATACTATAATTTGGTATTTAAATAATACTCATTCATGCATTTTCATTTATTATGTTTATAAACCCAACCTCAATTTCAGTTACTTTATGATTCACCCGCATTGCGAGCTAAGGCAGGTAAGCCCCAGCATAGGTTATGGAATTTTTGCCGTAAAGTTTATTCCTAAAGGCACCATCGTTTATATAAAAGATGAATTGGAAATTATCATTAAACCCAATGATAAAAGACTTAATAACCCGCTTTATAAAGACATTATAGAAAAATATTCATATACCGAGCCAAACGGTAATTTAGTTTTAAGCTGGGATATAGCCAAATTTGTTAATCATTGTTGTAATTGCAATATAATGAGCACCGGTTATGGTTTTGAAATAGCTATCCGCGATATTCAACCGGGTGAAGAAGTAACAGATGAGTACGGATTATTTAATTCGGGTTGGGAAATGGATTTGGAATGCAGCAAGCCGGGTTGTAGAAAAAAATTAACCCCTAAAGACATTGATATACATTATGCTGAATGGGATAATACTATCATCAATGCTTTTACTCACTTTAATCAGGTAAATCAACCTCTATTACCTTATATGGATGCTGCTGTTTATGAAAAACTAAAAAAATACTTAGATACTGGAAAGGATTATATTTCAGTAAAAACACTCAAGTGCGAAAAAGCACGCAGTATCAACGGCAACGGTTTAGGTAGTCTTGTAATATAATAGCTGCCGACATTTTATCCAGATTTTTTTTGTTCTGACGGGTACTTTTTTTAGCTCCGGCTTCAATTAATGCTTGCATTGCAATTTTGGAGGTAAATCGTTCATCAGCTTGTTCAATTTTAACATTTTTAAAGGTGCGCTGCGCATAAATAAAAAAATCTTTTGCAGCTTTTGTGTGGTGTGTTGCTTCTCCGTTAAGCTTGTAAGGAATACCTATAATAATTACATCAATATTTTCTTGCTCAATGATTTTTTTTAGGTATTGGGTTAAATCTTTGGTATGTATCGTTTCGTGAGGACTGGCAATAGTCTTCGTACTATCGCTGATGGCAATACCGGTGCGTTTGCTGCCGTAGTCTATGGCTAATGCTTTAGGCACAATCAATTTTATGGGCGGTTATCTTTGATATTATTTCATCGGCTGTTGCTTCGGGTAACTGATTTGCATTTACAATAAATTGCGCTTGCAGATAAGTTTTTTCGCGCTGCAAAAATAGGGTTTCTAATTCAGATTCAGTAAGTTTTTGCATTAATGGCCGGGGGTTATTATTTTTTTTTAAACGTAATTTTACCACGTTGTATGGCAATTGTAAATAAACACTCAGCGATTTTTTATTTATCAAATCCATAGCATTAAAATAACAGGGTGTGCCTCCACCGATTGCAATAATCTGCACATTATTTTTTTGTAATAATTCAACAAGCAAGCGATTTTCGTAGTTACGAAAAAAATCTTCTCCATTTTCGGTAAAAATGTCAACAATTTTTTTGTCCAGGCGTTTTTCTATTTCAAGGTCTGTATCTATGCAGGGAAGACTTAATTTTGCAGATAATATTTTAGCAAGGGTTGATTTACCGCTGCCCATAAAACCCAATAAAATTAAAGGTTTTTCGGGTATAAATTTGTTTTTTGACATATCTAAAAACGTGTAATTTTAAAAAAAAATTATCATACTATTGTTAAGTTAAATAATGCTCGTATATTTGCAGCCACTTTTAAAGTTGTATACCCGATTCCGTAGCTCAGCTGGTAGAGCAATACACTTTTAATGTATGGGTCCTGGGTTCGAGTCCCAGCGGGATCACTCAAAGCCTCAACTTAACTTAAGTTGAGGCTTTTTTCTTTACCCCAAAATTGTTATCAGCCACGCACGTCCTTGCCTACGTATGTGGGCGGCATTGGGTTAACCTTGTTTTAGATTTTTTAGTATTTCATACTAAATCATAGACACCCGGCTTGCCGAGAAAAAAGTATAACGACTTTTTAGGATTAATTGATTAATTCGAACAATTTGCTCACGGCAGTTTGAATATTGTTATAAACATCTGTTATAGTGGCATCCATCATGTAGCAAGGTGCGGTAATAATTTTGTTTTTGGGGTCAACGGCTATTTCGTGTATATTTTTCATTTCGGCAATGGCACCGGTGCTGTTTATGCCGGCAGCAATGGCTGCTATATCATAAGGTGATTTTTCTTTATCAGTACCCACGGTAAGGTGTACTTTGTAATTACTGTTTTGCAATGCTTTTGCTATAACTGCCGGGGCCATACACAAGCCACACACGGGTTTGTTAAACAAAACAGTTTGTGCTATAGCATTTTTAACATCTTCATTAATGTTGCCATCGGGTCCGGCAAATGCCCATTTAGTCAGGTTTTTGGCAGCACCAAATCCACCGGGAAGTATCAGCGCATCAAAATCAGATGCATGATATTCTTTGAGGTTTTTAATATCACCGCGGGCAATACGAGCTGATTCTATCAATACATTTCTTTTTTCGGGCATTTCCTTTCCGTTCAGGTGATTAATTACATGGTGTTGTTCTATATCGGGGGCAAAACATTGATATTGCCCGTTTTGTTGGGCAATGCACAAGAGGGTAAAAACAGCTTCCTGTATTTCACTGCCATCATATACACCGCATCCTGAAAGTATAACAGCAATTTTTTTCATAACCTAATTAATTTAAATTTCATTTAATTTAAAAGTATGTTTTAGTCGTGCGCCTTTTTCTGTAAGTTGTAAAGAACAACATTCGTTTAGCGGGTCGTGTTCAAAAAATAATATGTAATTGTTTTGAAGGGCATTATTTAAAAATTCAGCTTTTTCTTCTAGTGTAATAAGCGGCCGGGTATCATATCCCATTACATAGGGCAAGGGTATATGTCCAATTGATGGGAGTAAGTCGGCCATATAAACTATAGTCTTCCCTTTATACCGGATATGTGGTATCATCATGCTGTCGGTATGACCGTCAGCAAAAAGTACATCTATGTTTTGAAAAACATTTTGAGTAAAGTTGTTTTTGCGTTCAATCATTTTTAATTGTCCGCTTTCTTGTATGGGTAAAATATTTTCTTTTAAAAATGAGGCTTTTTCTCTGGGATTGGGCCGGGTTGCCCATTGCCAATGCCTTTCGTTACTCCAGTAAACGGCATTTTTAAATGCGGGCTCAAAACGATTTTTAGAATGGTTGTATTCTATAGCGCCACCGCAATGGTCAAAGTGCAGGTGTGTTAAAAACACATCGGTAACATCTTCTCTGTTAAAGCCCAGTTTAGCTAAAGATTTATCTAATGTAGCATCTCCATGCAGGTAGTAATGGCTGAAAAATTTTGCATCTTGTTTATTGCCTATACCTGTATCAATCAATATCAATTGTTTTTCATTTTCAATCAGTAACAAACGCATAGCCCAGGTACACAAATTATTTTCATCGGCCGGATTGGTTTTTTGCCAAATGGTTTTAGGTACTACGCCAAACATTGCGCCTCCGTCAAGTTTAAAATAACCTGTTTCGATAGTATGTAGTTTCATGGCTTGTTTTTAGTTTCTTCGTCTAACAGTTCAAAGTCGTCAAAATCATCATCCTGCTTATTGTTATCATCAAAAGGATTTGGGTTTCCGGTTAATTTATGTATAATAACATTAATTACCTGCAAGGTAATTATAATACTCTGAAAAATAATATAAATCATAAAGAGAAAACCAAAAAATGCAGCTATATGCCCTAACACAGGTGTATGATAGATGCTTTTGGCAGATTTATAAAACCATAATGAGAGCGTATTTTCGGCTAAATAAGGATGGTTAATACAAAAAGAAAAATATACAATGCCTGTAATAATTAAGAGCGACTCGTAGTATGGATTATATACTTCATTGGTATATTTAAAATTATTGATTTGTATGCGTAATCTTTTAGGCTGCAGTCGTCCGGTTAAATAAGAGTATATAACCAATATGCCTACGGTTATGATTAAGAATTGATTATTATTTTGTTTGATAATTTCTTCCTGCGTAAGCAAAGCGCTGATAGATATCAGAATAAAAATATTTATAACTTCAAAGAAATATTTTTCGAAAATTGTTTTAGTTCTGAAATTTTGTAAGGCTCTGTATGTAAACATAATTAAGCCCCAGAGTGCGCTAAAGATAAAAAAAATGGTTCCGAGTAAGAAGATGTAATACAGCATGTTTTTTTTACCAGATTTTTGCTATTTTATGGGCAAGTCTGCGCATGGCATCGCCTTCTTTTACATGAAAGACTTCAAAAAATTCGGGCATATTTGCCAGTGGACCGTTAACCCGATATTTACTGGGCGAGTGCGGGTTGGTTAAAACCTGGTTGCGCATGGCATTTTCAGTATAGTTGCTTTTCCATATTTGTGCATAGGCAATAAAAAATCTTTGTTCGGGGGTAAAGCCGTTAATTTTTGTTTTCTTTTTACCAAATGCAGAGCGTTTATAAGCATAATAGGCCAAGGTTACTCCGCCTAAGTCGGCAATATTTTCGCCTAAGGTAAGTTCGCCATTTACAAATAATCCGCTTATGGGTTCAAATTCGTTGTAATGTTCTACCAGTTTTGCGGTGCGCAAATTAAAATTGTTTCGGTCGTTATCTGTCCACCAGTTAGTAAATGCACCGGTGTAGTCAAATTGTGCACCCTGGTCGTCAAAACCGTGGGTAAATTCGTGTCCTATAACTGCTCCCATGCGTGCATAGTTTACAACGTCTTCTGCGTTGATGTCAAAAAACGGAGGCTGCATAATACCGGCCGGAAAAACTATTTCGTTCCACAACGGGTTATAATAAGCATTTACAATATGCGGGGCCATTTGCCATTCGCTGCGGTCTATGGGTTTATTTATTTTTTCGATATTTTTTTTGTGTAAAAAGTAATTGCTGTTTAACCAGTTTTTTACCAGTGATTCGCGGGTGATGGTAAGTTCGCTGAAGTCGGTCCATTTATCGGGATAACCTAATTTTCTTTGAAATGAAGCCAGTTTTTTGAGAGCGCTTTGTTTGGTCTCTGTACTCATCCATTCTAATTTATCTAAGCGTTCTTCAAACACTTTCATGATGTTATCTACCATTTCATTTACTTTTTGTTTGGCTTCGGGTTTAAAATAGGTATCAACAAAAGCGTGCCCTAGGGGTTCAGAAACGGCTGTATAGTTGATGTGCGTAATGGCTCTTTCCCATCGTGGTTTCATTTGTTTGGCGCCTTTGAGTATGGTATTATTAAAATAAAAACTTTCTTTTTCGGTATCGTCAGTGAGTTTGGTGGCTGTAGCGGCTATTAAATGCCATTTTAAATAGTCTTTTAATATAGGTAAGGAAGTTTGCCCAATGAGGGTATTTAGCCGGTCAAAAAAAGCTGGTTGATTAACGATGATTTGAGTAACGCCTTTTAAACCTCTGATGTTTAAATAATTTTTCCAATCAAATTCAGGGTGTTTTTTAATCAACTCTTCAACATTTACAACATTGTATTGCGCTTCTATGTTTCTGAGTTCTACGGGGCTCATAGCTGCATCAGCCAAATTGGTTTCGAGTGTTAGTATATTTTTTGCTGCATCTTCATGAGCGGGTTTTTTGTAGCCTAATTGCATCATTAATCTGGATATATGCATTTGGTATTCTTTGCGTATTTCTTCGGATTGAGCATCTTTTTTCAGATAATAATCTTTAGAGGGCAGTCGCATACCTCCTTGTGAAGCATATACGGCATAACGATTAATATCTTTTAAATCTTGCTCGGCAGCCATTTCAAAAAAGGGTGATATTCCATAATTGTGCATATTGGCAACCAGCGAGGCAATTTCTTTTTTGGTTTTTAATTGGTCAATTTTTTTTACCCAGTCTTTGATGGGTTCTATTCCGTCTTTGTTTCTTTTAGCCGAGTCCATATAGGTATAATAATAGTCGCCAACCAATTGGCGGTAATCGCCTTTATTAAAGTTACTCATACTGCATTTTTCGAGTATAAGTTTAAGTTTTTCATTGTTTTCTTTTACCAAGACATTGAAGCTGCCCCAGCGCTCTTCGGTAGGGGGTACAGGGTTGTTTTTTAGCCAGGTACCGTTGGCATATTCATAAAAATCTGTAACAGGGCTAACGGCAGGGTTCATGTCTTCAAAATTTACGGTGCCCGCTACTTTTTCGTAGCTATAGGTTTCTTCGGGTTCGGTTGTTATTACCTTGTTCGTTTGTTTAACATCTGTTGTTGCCGTGGTATGGGTAGTGTCTTTTTGTTTCTTTGTTTTGCACGATGTTGCAACTGATAGAATAAGAAGCGATAAAATAAGTTTTTTCAGGTTCATTTTTGGGATAATTTGGAATTTAGCGTTCAATATTAATAAAAAATGCCCGTTTAAACTATTAAACGGGCAGCGGGATGTTTTTTATGGTTAAGAGTTTAGCATGATGGGCATTACCAGCATCAATAAATCTTCGTCTTTATTATCATTTTCTGCCGGCAAAAGTATTCCGGCACGGTTTGGTGCGCTCATTTCAATTATCACATCATTGCTGTTTAAGTTGCTTATCATTTCCATTAAGAAACGCGAGTTAAAACCAATCTCCATGTCTTCTCCTTCATAGGAGCAGGTAAGTCTTTCTATGGCTTCATTGGCATAGTCTAAGTCTTCGGCTGAAAGATGCAGTTCGCTACCGGCAATTTTTAAACGTACCTGGTGGGTAGTTTTGTTCGAAAAGATAGATACACGTTTTAAAGAACTGAGAAATAAGTTGCGGTCTATAGTAAGTTTATGGGGGTTTTGCTTAGGTATTACGGCTTCGTAGTTGGGGTATTTTCCGTCTATGAGCCGACAAATAAGTTCGTGGCTGTCGTACACAAAGCGAGCGTTGGTTTGGTTGTATTCAATCAGCGTGTCAGTTTCTGAACCGGCTAATTGTCCTTTAAGCAGGTTGAGTGGTTTTTTAGGCAAAATAAAGGAAGCTTCTTTATCGGCTTTGCAGTCAGATCTTTTGTATCTTACCAGCTTGTGTGCATCGGTAGCAACAAATATAAAATGATTGGCGCTAAGTTGGCAATATACGCCACTCATTACCGGGCGCAGGTCGTCATTGCCGGCTGCAAAAATGGTTTTGCTTATGGCTTTGGATAAGGTGTCGCCTTTTATTTTAACGGATGATGCTGCGCTGATGGCCGGAACTTTTGGAAATTCTCCCGGATTGTGGCCGGCAATTTTGTATTTACCGAAATCGGAAGAAATTTCTATGGCAAAATTCTTTTCGTCTATCGAAAACGTAAGTGGTTGTTCAGGAAATGTTTTAAGGGTTTCATTGAGGGTTTTTGCCGGAATGGCTATGCTACCTTGTTCTTTGGCTTCTACTTCCATGCGTGTTATCATGGTTGTTTCTAAGTCAGATGCGGTAATGGTAAGCTGTTTACCGTTAATTTCAAACAGATAATTATCTAAAATAGGTAAAGTGTTATTGGTGTTTAAAACGCCACTGATTGATTGTAGTTGTTTTAAAAGTGCGGTACTGGAAACAATAAATTTCATCTTAAAATTGTTTTTTGTTTAAAAGTTTAAAGCAATGTAAAAAACGCATCAAATAATTTAATTTGTATGCATTAATTGCAACAAAGATAATTGTAAATTATAGCTTGATTGGGATAAAAAAGAAGTAGTTTACAACAAGCTATGTTAAAAACTATTTGTTTATAAAAATCTAATTATCAAGCTTTTGTATTGAATTTAATTTATCTAAGGATTGTTTTGAACGGCTGGTGAATGATTCAATTGGCCAAAGGATTCTGTCAAATGTAAAAAACTGCACCAGGCATATTTCACCGGTAGGTAAGAGTGCAAAGGTTCTGTCAACATCATATTTAATTTCAATTCCTTCTTCTTGTGCAGTTAACAGTTGCTCGGAGGTAGGTGCTTTATGAAAAACTTTGAGTATTTTAATTTCGTTGTTTGTATTAGTAACAGCAATGGTATAATAGGGTTGCGATTTAGCGAGCGAATCTTCCTGCCATGGTGAAAGAATACCTTTGTTTAAATTTTCGAAATTTATTTTTTTGTATGATAACAGATATGCCCGAACGGTTGTAGTATCAAAATTTGTTACCTTTTTATTTTGATAATCGAGTAATTCAAAGGTATTTTTATTGAGTAGATTGATGGTAAAACTAACTTCGGGTTGTTCGTGATTGATTAGTTTAACTTGTTTTAAATCCTGCATTTGGTAAGCAAAAATTTCGGGATGCCGCCATTCTTTATCATCTGTAAACACACGCGGAGAAATATATCCGTGATGTCCGGGAATATACATGATAAAAGGTTCAGGCATTTTTTTATTATCTACTTCCAACAACATATAGTCTCCGTCATGTTCTTTGGTAGGTGTACCAAAATACCAGGTTTTAATAATTTTATTGCTGTTATAAAAAGTAATTTTTTTATAGTACGCAGCAATATTTTTGAGTATATTTTCTTTTGCATTTTTGGGTACAGGGGATTTTAAATCTATTCTTTTAGCCATGTCTAAAATATTGTTTATGGCATCAACCCGCGCCCGGTGCATGTTGTTTATTTCCCAATAGCCGGTGCTTTTTCTGCGTAGTTCTACTTTTTTGTTATCGTAATCGCTTATGGTAAATGCGCTGATGGATGCGGTATCTTCAATTTTAAAATCGTAATATTCCCGGTTTAGCGTGCTTTGGTTTTTTTCTTGATTCATAAGCATGTATGCCACCCAGCCTAATACTAAGGCAATTACTATATATATGATATTTTTTAGTTTCATAAATTTTTTTATTTAGCATATTTTTTTCTTCGGTAATAATTTTGTACTATTCCAAAAGCAATGAGCAGTAATACCGGAAAACCGACATTGATAAATTGCCATTTACTTCTTTCTGCGGTTATCTTATCGTAGTTTAGTCTTCTAACGCTGATGGTTCTTTGTCTGATATCAATTAACTCATCATCACCCATCAGATAGTCTATGGCATTCATTAAAAATTCGCGGTTTCCGTAAACCGATTTGGCTGTTCCATCGGGATTTTTGATAAGGGGGTCAACATTCAGTTTCAGGTATTTTATATTTTCCTGTCCGTTTTTATTTTCTTTTTCTACTTTGTTTATGATAATATTTCCATCGCCAATAACAAGCATTTTGGTAGCTCTGCTTTTTTCTTTAAATTTATAATCGGGGCTATTTACAAATTCGGGAGCAAGGCGATTGGCAAATACTGATTTAAACTCTCCTTCGAGCAGCATACCTACGATTTGAGGTCCTTTAGAGTTTACCCAAAGGTTATCTTTTAATTCGATGATGCCGTAATTAATTCTAACGGGCGAGTTGTAATAAAGCGAATTATCGGAGGTGGTTAATAAAGGTGTTTTGGTGATGGCTTTGTCTTCGCCAACGGCATCCAGGGTTGAGGCATAAGTTAATTTGATTGGGTTAAGATTTCGGGTTATGGGGTGTTTGCTGCCGGGCATTATCACCGGGTAAAAATACCATTCGTGCGCATTGCCGGGGTAGCCCGGTATGGCAATGGGTGCACATATTTTATCTATCACCAGGTTTTTATTTATTCTAACCCCGTAATTAAACAGCTGATCGTCTAAATTTAAATTGCGTGCTAAGGCAAAAGTTTGCCCTTTGTAGTATAGGGTGTCTTCCCAAACTTCGATAGGGTCAATAAACCAGGCTACTCTACCGCCATTCATGATAAATTGGTCAATAATAAATTTGTCTTTTTCGCTGAATGGTTTTTGGGGTTGTACGATGATGGCTCCTTTGTATTCGTTCAGGGCATTAATTTTATTATTTATTTCTACAAAATCTATGTTGTAATATTCTATCAATGATTTATAGGCAATTCCTAATTGATGCTTATCGGCCTCGTCATGCCCTTGAATAATAGCTATGGATGGTTTTGAAGGTCTTTCAACTTTTCTCAAGCCGTCCATTAGTATGTATTCTATGTTGTTTATGGTGGCATCTGCCAGAAATTGTAAGTTGCGGTCTTTGAACAGGTATCCTGTATTAAAAAATTGTACAGGTTGTGTTTTATCACCATAAGTTATCAGAGCACCCGGAAAAATTATTTTTTCTTGTAAAGCACCTTTTTCTTCGTATTGCAATATACTGTAGTTTAATTTCTTTTTGTATAAGTCAGCATATAATTGGTTTCTTTCTTCATCGGTTTCCAATTCATCAATATTAAAAAAAGTGTATTGAATTTTATCGCCCGTATAGGCTTTCATTTCATCTAATTTTTCGCGCACTTCGCGTTCTATTCTTTTTAAATCGGCCGGTAAATTACCGCTCAGGAATATTTTAAAATAAGCTACGTCAACGAGTTTTTCGTTTAAAAATTTAATGGTAGATGCAGCCAGGGTATGGCGCTTTTCGGTAGTTAAATCGAATCGGGCAAACTTGTAATGACAAATTATATTTAAAAACAGGATGCTTAAAAAACCGGTAATAAATGGTATTTTTTGTATTTTTTTTCTGGACTCGAGGGCGAGTTTGGTTAACAACAAAAAGAAAACAATCAAACTTAAAAAATAAACCACATCGCGGGTGTCTATCACTCCGCGACTTAAAGAATGATAGTGTTCTATGATGCCGATATTTCTTATAATTCCGTCAAAATTTCCAAACAGAGAGTAGGAACCCATAAAGTCGAAACCCAGGTAAAAAAAGAAGCATAAAAACACACCGATGATAAAAGCTACTATTTGATTGGAGCTTAATATTGAAGAAAAAATACCTATTGCAACAAATCCTGCTGCCAGTAATAATAAACCCATATACGAACCCCACATACCGCCTTTATCAATATTTCCGGGAGGATCTCCTAAGCTGTTTACCGAGTAATAGTAGAGTAAAGTTGGTAATAATGCAAACACTACCAATAATAAACCGGCTGTATATTTAGATATAATAATTTGCAGATCGCTTAGCGGGCGGGTAAGTAGCAGTTCTATGGTGCCGGTGCGTTTTTCTTCGGCAAAACTGCGCATGGTAATTGCCGGTATCAGAAATAAAAAAACTATCGGTGCCAATCTGAATAAGGCATCCAAATCAGCAAAGCCGGCATTGGGTAAGTTAAAGGGTGTATCAAAAACCCATATAAATAAGCCCATTATTAATAAAAATACTGAAATAACGATGTAGCCTATCAGTGAGCTTAAAAAACTGTTAATCTCTTTTTTCAGAAGTGAAAACATTTGCCGGTTTTTTGCAAAAATAGTATTACTTTACGGATATTATCTAATTAATTACTGACGGCTGGATGTTAAATAATTTTAATTAGGCAAAGTATGCTATTGGGTTTTTAAAGGTTGTTATCAATCTTTGGAAATGTAATTTATATCAATTTGGTTATAAAAAAATATTTTCTTTAAGTTTCTATGTATAAAGGTAGGTATCGGGGCTTATATAAAAAATCAGGTTGTTCCAAAGCCCTTGTGCACACTTTTTAAGGATGCTGACAATTCATTTAGTTCCGATACTTTTTCGAATATGATGAATAAATGACTGTCGAGCAATAAACCTATATTTGTTGCCAGTTTAAACTGCTCGCTATATACATTTTGTTTGAGTGTGTTATCGGCATGATTGTTTTTTCGCATATTTTTTTTGTAAGTGTACAACGAAGAAAGATATATCCATGGATACCAAAAAGGTAATAGAATAAGGGAACTAACTTTTTTTCGGGTATATATTATTTTTTTAATTCTGAATCCGGCTAAAACACTAAGTATCCTGAGTTTTTGTATGCCCAATAAAAAAATATGTCCGTAATATATTTCGTCCGTATTATTTTCAGCATTCATCCATATACTATCTATTTCGTTGGGCGGCATTAGTTTATTATACTTTTCTGTTTCCATAAGCATATAGCTTATGCGCGAACTAAGATTTGAGTAATTGGGAGTAGTAATAATAAGTTCACCGTTTATTTTAAGTACTTTATTAAATTGTTTTAAAGCATGTAATTGATCGCTGAAGTGTTCTAAGCCTTCCTGGCAAATTAAGGCATCAGCCATACCATGAGGGTATGGAATATCTTTATGAATGTCTGCTTTGTTGCAGGCAATATTTTTTAATTTAAAATATTGAGGAAATAAATCGTATGGATGAGGGATGGCTCCTATTTCTTGTAATATTTGTGTGGTAATTCCATTGCCGGCAGGGAAATCAATAACATTTTTGTTTTTGTATGCTTCTGCATGCTTTAAAAAATATTTTTTTACATGGTATTTTATGCTCTTTGGATTATTTTCGTAATTCATTACTAATCCCCGTAATTTATGATTAATTCAGTAGCACCATTACCGTATCTTTTTTCATCAGCGTCATAAAATTTTATGTTTTTAAAGGATAATAAAGTATGTTGAATCTCGGCTTTTAAAACCCCTTGTCCTTTTCCATGTATAAACACAATGTTTTTTATTTTTTGACGCATCGCATGATTTAAAATTTTTTTAAAATGTAATACTTGTTTTTGAATTATTTCGGCATTACTTAATCTTTGATAATCCTTGGAGATGGCCTCAATGTGCAGATCAACTTCGAGAATGCTTTGTGATTTCTGATTTTTTTTGCTGAGTTTTGCTTTCTTTTTTTCTGATAATTGTTTGTTTTTTATTTGTTGTTGTTCAAAGGCTTCGTTTAAAAAATACTTTTCTTTTTCAGGACAATGAACCAAATATTTGAGTGGGTAATTTAATTCAAAACCAAATTCATTTAATATCAGTGCTTCGTTGCCCGATATTTTTAATATTTTTCCTTTACCGGTATCATTTACAAAACTTACTATATCGCCTACTTTAAAAACCATAATAAAATACCCCCCTTACTGTGCAAGGGGGTATAACATCATTCGGCTTTGTCGGTTTTTTTGGATGACTTTTTTGCAGTTGATTTTTTAGCTGCCGGTTTTTTAGCAGGTTTTACTGCAACTGCCGCAGGTTTAGATTTTTTTCTTTTGCGGGTTACACCGTATGAACCGGCTCTTCTTTTTCCTTTTTTGGTTTTAATATCTCCTTTTCCCATAGTAATATTGTTGATTTAAATTTATGTTTGTGCAAATATATAATTATTTAATACATAAATTGCAGCGTTGTATTATTGACTGATAATGATTAAAAAACTATTATACCAACTATTACCCCTAAAAACTTATTTACAACTTATAAGTACAATATTTTTTTGGGCTTACAGAAGCGGTTTGTTGAAATGGAATAAAAATATTGCTTGTCATTATTTTGTTCGTAAACTTATTTGCAAAGGTGATTACATAATTGATATAGGAGCCAATTTGGGATATTATACAACTATATTCTCAAAGTTGACAGGCCCAACCGGTAAAGTATATAGTGTTGAACCCATAAAATTATATGCTGATATACTTAAAAACAGAACACGTAAACTCAATAACGTGGTGCTTATACCTTATGCATTAGGCAGCGAAAACGCCAAGCAAATTAAAATGGGTGTTCCTGCAAATAATGGCGTTTTCAGGCATGGATTAACCAAAGTTGTAAATAATGACGAAAAGCTTCAACACGAGTTTACAGCCACCATGTATACGCCCGAAGCGCTTTTTAACGAAATAGATAAAATTAATTACATAAAATGCGATGTGGAAGGATATGAAATACATATCATACCGCTTATGTTACAAATTATTTCAAAACACAATCCTGTTTTGCAAATTGAAACAGTTGGTAATCATCGGAAACAAATATGCGTACTTTTGCAAAACTTAAATTACAAACCCTATCAATTACAGAAAGGTAAATTATCTTTGCTTACTGACAATTACAACGGAGATATATTTTTTCTGAAAAAAGAACACACCGAAAAAATAAAAAATTTAATTCGCTGAAACGTTAGTTTTATTACTTTTAAAATATGCTAAAAACCGATTTAAGTAAGTTTAATAATAAATGGTATAAACCCGGTAATCGCATTAAAAGAATCTGTTGGTATTACATCAATATTTTTTTCTTTTTAAATCCTGCTAATCCTTTTAACAACATCAAAATATTTTGGCTAATAATTTTTGGTGCAAAGGTTGGAAAAGGTGTAATTATTAAACCTGCCGTCAACATTAAGTACCCATGGAATCTCGAAATAGGTAATTATGTATGGATTGGAGAAAAAGTGTGGATAGATAATTTAGCCCCTGTTAAAATAGGAAATCATGTATGCATTTCGCAAGGCGCCATGTTATTATGTGGCAATCATAATTATAAAAATGTTGCCTTTGATTTGATAGTAAAAGAAATTAAACTGGAAGATGGCGTATGGATTGGAGCAAAAGCCATCGTTTGTCCGGGTGTAAAATGCAATTCGCACGCGCTATTAACAGTAGGTTCGGTTGCTACTTCCGATTTAGAAGCTTATAGTATATACTCGGGAAATCCGGCTGTAAAAATTAAAAACAGAGAAATCAATAACTGATGAAAGTTAGTATCATTACTATTTCTTATAATAGTGAAAAAACCATCGAAGAAACCATTTTGTCGGTTTTAAATCAAACTTATAAAAACATTGAATATATTATAATAGATGGTAATTCTACGGATAATACCCAACAAATAATTGATAAATATAAAAATAAAATAACACATTTTATCAGCGAACCTGATAACGGAATATACGATGCAATGAACAAAGGTTTAAGTATGGCTAGTGGAGATTTGATTGGTATTCTAAATTCTGATGATACTTATGCCTATAACGATGTAATTAAAGACGTAGTTGAAAAAATTACCCGGGAAAATACAGACTCGCTCTATGCCGATTTAGTATATGTTGACAGAAACAATACCGATAAAATTACCCGCACCTGGATAGCAGGGAAATATTCAGCCGGTAAATTTTTAAAAGGATGGATGCCCCCACACCCCACCTTTTTTGTAAAACGATATATATATCAAAAATATGGGTATTTTAATACAAGTTTAAAAAGCGCTGCCGATTATGAATTAATGCTGCGGCTGATTCATAAACACAACATAAGCGTGTGTTATCTTCATAAAGTTATTACGAAAATGAAATCCGGAGGCCAAAGTAATCTTAGCATATCTAACCGTATTAAAGCCAATCGCGAAGACCGATTAGCCTGGAAAATAAACGGGTTAAAACCCGGTTGTTTTACAATCATCAGAAAACCTTTGTCTAAACTCACACAGTTTATCAAGCGATAAACTCTAACAGTTTGATAATTTTTGCATAATAAAAAGGAAATATTGTAATCGCATTTTTGTATGCGAAAAAATGTTTTCGTTACATAATTATATAAAACTTCATTCTCCAAAATCGAAGCGCTATGCCTCACGCCTTAGCAATCGGATTAAACAATTTAAAGAAAATATACAGGATTATATATTGTATTACTTTTTAAGAAGTTTTTTCAGTGCACTTAAATTCAAATCGCGTTACCCGTTAATCCGCTAAATATGAAAATAAAAAAACGTAAAGTAGAGGTAGTAATTATTTCGGATGTACATTTAGGAACCTATGGCTGCCACGCCAAAGAATTGCTCAAATATTTAAAAACCATTAAGCCCGAAATACTTATTCTAAACGGAGATATTATAGATATGTGGCAGTTTAGTAAAAAATACTGGCCTAAATCGCACATGAAGGTAATTAAGCATATTACCGGATTAATCGGTAAAGGGATACCTGTGTATTATGTTACGGGTAATCATGATGAAATGCTCAGAAAATTTGTCGGTTTTAAAATTGGTTCATTTAAAATAGTTAATAAAGTAGTACTAAATCTTAATGGAGAGAAAGCATGGATTTTTCACGGTGATGTTTTTGATGTTACCATGAAGTATTCTAAATGGCTTGCAAAGTTAGGTGGCAAAGGTTATGAGTTGTTAATCTTACTAAATAAATTAGTAAACAAGATTTCAGAAAAACTTGGCAAAGGAAAAATTTCTCTGTCAAAAAAAATTAAAAACAATGTTAAAAGTGCGGTAAAATATATCAATAGTTTTGAAAACGTAGCAGCGCATATTGCCATCAGCAAAAAATATACTTATGTAATTTGTGGTCATATACACCAGCCGGTTATCAAAGAAATTAAAAATGATCAAGGCAAGGTAACCTATCTAAACTCGGGTGATTGGGTAGAAAACTTAACGGCATTAGAATATAATGCAGGCCGGTGGAGTATATACCGCTTTGAAAATGATTTATATGCCAAAAATCTCGAAGTGCCCGATGGCAAAGAATCTATGCGTAATACAGAACTGTTTGATTTATTAATTAAAGAACTAAGCATAGTTGCATAATATGAAAATACTATATGCCATACAAGGTACAGGAAACGGACATATCAGCCGGGCTATTGAAATAATACCTTATTTGAGAAAATATGCCTCTGTAGACATTTTAATAAGCGGAATACAGTCGGATATTGATTTACCATTTGAAGTAAAATATAAATGCTATGGTTTAAGTTTTATTTTTGGTAAAAAAGGCGGCATCAATATTTATAAAACTTTTAAAAAAAGCCGTATTAGAAATCTGATTAATGAAATTAAAAGCCTGCCGGTTAAAAACTACAATTTAGTTATCAGTGATTTTGAGCCTGTTTCTTGTTGGGCATCATACTACACCAACGTGCCTTGTGTAGGGCTAAGCAATCAGGCAGCCGTAATGGCACAAGGAGCACCACAACCCGAAAAATTTGACCCCATAGGTAAACTGATTTTAAAACATTATGCTCCGGTGAATGTGCAATACGGTTTTCATTTTCAACGCTATAACAGTAACATTTACACACCCATAATCAGAAAAGAAATACGCGAATTAAAAACTACAAATCAAGGCCATTATATAGTTTATTTACCGGCATATTCTGATAAAAGAATAATTAAAGTACTATCGCAAATTAAAAAGGTAAAATGGCATGTGTTTTCTAAACATACGGATAAAATATATTCTTGTAAAAATATTTTTATACAACCTATCAACCGTCAGGCATTTATTAAAAGTTTTGCATCTTGCAGCGGTATTATATGCGGAGCAGGTTTTGCAACGCCTGCCGAAGCACTATTTTTAAACAAGAAACTTATGGTTATACCCATGAAACTACAATACGAACAACAATGTAATGCATTGGCATTACACCAAATGGGTGTGGCTGTATTAAAATCATTAAAAACCAAACATACTGATAAAATTATTAATTGGATTAACAACGATAAAATTATAAAAGTTGATTACCCTGATGAAACAGAAAAAATAATTTTAACTATCATCAACCAAAATATTATTAAGCCACCAGTTCATATTCGGCCAAATACATATATTCTCGCTAATACTTAAATTTTATATTCAAAGAAATAAATCATCTTATTTATGTAATCATATTTACTGTATGACAGGCCACATTTTAAATAAACAAGCATTTGGTTCAGACTTTGTATTTGGAGTATCTTCTTCTGCATTTCAAACCGAAGGTGCTTACAATATACATGGAAAAGGTCTTTCTATTTGGGATACATATTGTATAAAAGGAAAAATAAAAAATAATGATAATGCATTTTATGCCTGCGATTTTTATAGTCGTTATAAAAGTGATTTATTGCTGATGCGGCAAATGAATATACGTAATTTCAGATTTTCTATATCCTGGCCGCGAATTTTGCCATACGGAACAGTAAAGCACATAAACTATAAAGGAATAGATTTTTATAACCGTGTAATTGACACATGTCTTGAATTGGGAATAACACCCTGGATTACACTATACCATTGGGATTTGCCACAAGCCTTAGAAAATAAAGGCGGATGGGTTAATCGCAATATAGTAAACTGGTTTAGTGATTATGCTAAAATTTGTGTTCATGCCTTTGGCGATCGTGTTAAAAGATGGATGGTACTTAACGAACCCATGGTATTTACCGGTGCTGGGTATTTTATGGGAGTACATGCACCCGGTAAAATGGGTTTAAAAAATTTTTTGCCGGCAGTACATCATGCCTGCCTGGTACAAGGTATAATTCCGGCTTTACTTAAAAACGAAAAAAAAGACATAAAAACAGGCACTACATTCAGCTTTTCTTATATTGAATCTTGTAACAACCACGAAAAAAATATTAAAGCTGCTTTGCGTGCCGACACTTTACTAAACAGACTTTTCATAGAGCCTGCATTGTTAGGAAAATATCCGGTAAATGATTTAAAAAGTATTGAAAGAATTTTTGATATGATGCATCCTGACGATGAAAATAATTTAAAGGCAGCGTATGATTTTGTTGGGGTGCAGGTTTATACCCGCGAAGTTGTGAAACACGTTTGGTATGTTCCTTATATCAAAGCTAAAATTATTTCGGCATCTAAACGAAAAGTAAAACATACACTTATGAACTGGGAAGTTTACCCGCCCAGTATATACAATATCATCAAAAAAGTAAGTAATTTAAATCCATCCATAGATATTTATATTACCGAAAACGGTGCGGCCTTTAATGATATACAGTATAATCATACAGTTTTTGATACAGAAAGAACAGCCTACATACAAGCATATTTAGAGCAGGTTTTAAAAGCAAAAAATGAAGGAGCAAATGTAAAGGGTTATTTTGTATGGTCATTTACAGATAATTTTGAATGGGCCGAAGGTTATACTCCCCGTTTTGGTTTGGTTTATGTTGATTTTAAAACACAACAAAGAATAATAAAAAATTCAGGTAAATGGTATAGCTCTTTTTTAAAAGGCGAGTCGGTATTGCAAAAAGAAACCTTATATCATTAAATTTTGCCGGCTACCGCTTCGCATACATTTAAAATATGGTCGCCAACTTTTTCGCAATATTGAAATAAATCAGTATATATCTGTCCGCTTTTAATGTTGTAATCGCCCGACTCAATGCTGTTTAAATGGTCTTGCTTTAATTTATTTCGCAATTTATTTATTTCGGTTTCTATGGTATACGCTTCTTCTATTTGTAATTTCTCATTTTCGCTTTCCAGATAATTTTGCATATTTTTAAACGCGCGGTCAACAAAACTGAAAATATCTTTTAAGTTAGCTCTTTGTTCGGGTGTAAACCATATTCTTTCCTGTACTTTGCGTTCAATAACTTTCGACATTTGATAAAATATATCTCCGATGCGCTCTAAATCGTTAGAAATACTTAGCATGGCTCTTACCTTTTGTGAGGCTTCCTGGCTGATTTCATTTTCTGAAACTTTGGCTAGATAATTGGCTATTTCTATTTCAAGTCTGTCGGTTATTTCTTCGTATTTTTTTATTCGGCTGATTAATCGGGCATATACTTTTTGGTCTTGTTCAACTAAAAGCTGCTGTATCATGCCCGACATGCGTGCGGTTACAATTCCATATTTGGCAATTTCTTTCTTAGCTTCTAATATGGCCAGTTCGGGTGTTTTCATTATCCCCGAATGAATATATTCTAAATGAAAATCATCTTCACCGGCTTTTTTAGACGGCATAATTCTCGTAACAATTTTGGCAATAAATTCAACAAACCATATCAAAATAAGTGCGTTTAAAATATTAAATGCTGAGTGAAAAATTGATAATGCAATAGGGCGTGCTTCTGAATTGATAAAGGGTGAACCATCCTTCGTATAATTTATCATATACCAATCAATACCTTTTAATATATAGTTGAATAAAAATAACATCCAGAAGACACCGAATACATTGAATATTGAATGAGCCAAAGCCGCTCTTTTGGCATGTGTATTTGCAACAATGGCAGCTAAATTGGCAGTAATGGTGGTGCCTATATTTTCTCCCAAAATAAATCCGGCAGCCATTTCAAAAGAAATATATCCCTGATCACATAATATGAGTGTTAATGCCATTGCAGCGCTTGATGATTGTATGACTACGGTTGCTATAGTACCTATTAATATCGCAAGCAATAAATCACCAATTCCTGCACCGGAGTATGTTTGTAAAAACGAGAAAATTTGCGGACTGCTTTTTAAGTCGGGCATACTTTCTTTGAGAAAATCTAAGCCCATAAATAACAAGGCAAATCCTATTAAAAATTCTGCAACAGATTTAGTGCGACTGTGCTTTGAAAACAGCATGGGAAAGGCAACGGCAAAGAGCGGCAGAGACAATACCGATATTTGTATTTTAAAACCTAAGAGAGATACCAGCCATCCGGTGACGGTAGTTCCTATATTCGCTCCCATGATAACACTGATGGATTGTGTCAGCGTAATTAATCCGGCATTCACAAAACTTACAACCATCACAGTTGTTGCCGATGATGATTGTACCAGGGTGGTAGTAAGAAATCCGGTAAATACTCCTTTTACTCGATTAGAAGTCATGGCGCTCAGTATTTGCCGCATTTTATTTCCGGCAACTTTTTGTACGCCTTCACTCATTATTTTCATCCCATAAATGAAAAATCCGAGTGCACCAATTACTACTAAAATATTAAACCAGTTAAATGATTTTTTTATTTTACAACTTTTAATTTCCGACCATATATAATTGCTGTCTATATTGACACCATCATTTATTTGGCCGCTCACCGGTACTCCAATTTGATATTCATATTCATCACCTCCCGATAAATCATTTATTAAATCTTTTTTGTTTTTAATTGCAATCGGCAGAGTGTATTTCCAGTTTTTATTGTCTTTATACAATTTATTCCTGTATCGTATTACCAGGCTGTCAAACTTATTTTCGTATTCGCATTTCAATGCCCAATTTATTTCAACTGTTGCGGGTTGTTCGCTTTTGGCGTTTATAAATTCAAATATTTCAACCGTATTTTTTTCTTGCTTAACAATTCTTTTTTCAGTAAAATTGTTTACGGATACAGCAGTACTATCATTTCCATTTACAACCGGAGTTGTAAAGAAAATCAAACTTAGAATACTAATTAGTCGGTTAATCATTTTTATATAAATCTGCACAAATGTAATTTCATTCAAATATTAAGAACACCATAAAGTGTTAACATAATATTAAAACATAGATAATTTAGATAACATTAAATTAATATTGATATTTCGGAACTATAGTTATACAAAGTGTTTAGTATAATTTTATTATTGGGCTTAACCAAACATTTAATTAGCCTGCCTGCACCATTTTAGCTCAAAATAAATATTATGGATGAATATAAAATTTGCGAGAAAATGAAGATAAACCATCATACCATCCCGCAATAAAACACAATAAGCGATAAAAATGGAATGTACTAATTAATCGCGGTTTAATAAAGAGTTAATTTGAGTTTAACTTTATTTCAAAACACTGTATATACATTAGCCAAATACAATCACTAAAGCATGTTTGATTTAGATGCGGGTATGAGTTTACTTTTTATACTATGTATAATCAGTGCTTGTGCTTTTGAGTTTATAAACGGATTTCACGACACGGCCAATGCAGTGGCCACAGTTATTTATACAAATACTTTAAAGCCCAACATAGCTGTTACATGGTCGGCAATATTTAATTTTTTAGGAGTTTTTGCAGGGGGAATAGCAGTAGCTATGGGAATTGTAGATTTGTTACCGGTTGAATTGCTAATTGAACAAAGTACCGGAAGTTCCATTGCCATGGTACTGGCATTAATAACCAGTGCTATTGTATGGAATTTCGGCACATGGTATTTGGGCATTCCTGCCTCCAGTTCGCATACTTTAATTGGTTCTATTTTAGGTGTTGGTTTAGCATTTTCGCTTACACCGGAACAAACTTTCGGTTCTGGGGTAAATTGGTCTAAAGCAAATGATGTGGGTATGTCTTTACTTATATCGCCATTGTTTGGTTTTGGAGCTACTTTATTTTTGATGTACTTTTTAAGCAGAACCGTAAAAAATAAAACTATATTTCATCAACCCCATAAAAATCATAAACCTCCTTTATGGATACGTTTCATATTGATGTTTACGTGTACTGCAGTAAGTTTTTTTCATGGTTCAAATGATGGTCAAAAAGGAGTTGGATTGGTGATGCTGATACTCATAGGTATTGTACCTGCATATTTTGCCTTAAACAACCGGGTAATTCCATTAAACTATATACCTCAAATTAACAATATAGAAAATTTACTATCACAAATTGATGCGCAAAAACTTGCAGAAAAAGAACGCCTGATATATGCCGAAATTCTGGAAAACTGCAGGCAAGTTAAAGTTACATTAAAAGACGCTGAAACAATAGAAAATATTAGCCGTAATGAACGTTTTTTACTTCGTAGCAAGATTTTATTTATAACCCGAAAAGCAGATAAAATAATTAATTCCGGACAAATATCTGTAAGCGAAAGTTATAAAAACGAATTAAAAATGAATATAAAATCATTACGCGAATTAACAGACTATGCACCTGTTTGGGTACTACTAATGATTTCTTTATCCCTAGCCACAGGCACATTAGTAGGCTGGAAAAGAATAGTTGTTACAGTTGGCGAAAAAATCGGAAAAACGCACATGAGTTACGCACAGGGTGCTTCGGCAGAAATGATAGCTGCCAGTACCATTGGTTTAAGTACAATGTTAGGTTTACCCGTAAGCACCACACATGTACTGTCGTCAGGTATAGCAGGAAGTATGGTTGCCGGTAGCGGCATAAAAAATCTGCAACCCCAAACGGTAAAAAAAATAGTTATGGCATGGATTTTAACATTACCTGTAACTATGATCCTTTCAGCAGTCTTGTTTTTATTATTTCGGATATTTATATAGTTATTACATTTTTTAGCTTTACATAAAATACCTTTACAAGGCAGATGATTTGTGCTTAAATTGACAAGTCTATATTCTTTTAACCAAATATTAATATTGCATTAATCTGTATTTTTTTTGCTCTTATTTACTTTAAACAAAATTAACAACATTGCAAGATTGCAAAATACTTATCATTGACAATGATTACGGTTATGCATCCGAATTAAAAGAATGGTTGCAAAAAAATAACCTGGCTGCACAATTTGCATTGTCGGCTTCCAAAGCGCTCGAAATTGCCCGTACTGCTTTACCCGAAATAATTTTCCTGGAAGTAGATTTACCCGAAACCGATGGATTGGAATTATTGCAGGAATTAAAAAAGTTAAATGGACTAAAAAACAGTTTTATGGTATTTTTGTCTAATCGCAATGATAATTATGTGCAAATTATGGCATATAATAATGGGGCTGACGATTATGTTATTAAACCGGTAAACGAACGCGTGTTGTTGAGTAAAATCAATGCTTATTTAAGAAGACTTGGTATAAATAACAATCATGTAAAAAACTACAACGGTATAAATCTTAAAATAGATTTTGAAAAATACCTGATTTATAAAAACAATCAGGAAATAGAATTACCAAAAAAGGAATTTGAAATACTGTCACTGCTTTTTAAAAGTCCTAAAAAAGTATTTACCCGCGAAGAAATCAAAAAACAAATCTGGGGGATGGATGATGCAGTTAAATTCAGAACCATTGACGTACACGTAAAAAAACTTCGTGAAAAAATAGGAGATAATCTCATTAAAACCATCAAAGGGGTAGGCTACAAACTGGAATATGATTAAAGAAATTAAAATACAGTTAATATATAGATAATATCAATGCTATTCACTAACTTTACCTTGCAAAAAAATATTTTTAAAACAATGAATACAACTAAAGAAAGTAAAAAAATACTATTGGTAGATGATGAACTCGATATCATTGAATTGATTAAATACAACCTTGAAAAAGAAGGATATGAAATACATACTGCCACAAATGGCAAAGAAGCTATTAATATTGCCAAAAAGGTAAAACCTGATTTAATTTTGCTGGACGTAATGATGCCGGAAATGGACGGCATAGAAACCTGTACGATTATACGAGAAAATGAACAGCTACAACATACACTTATAGCTTTTTTAACAGCTCGAGGAGAAGATTATTCGCAGATTGCCGGATTTGATTCGGGGGCTGATGATTATATTACTAAACCCATTAAACCCAAAGTATTAGTTAGCCGGGTTAAAGCTTTATTACGCAGAATAACAACTCATACCGAAAATTTGAATGAAACATTAGAAGGCATTTCGATTGACCGTGAAAAATATCTTGTTGTAAAAGACGGAAAAGAACTTAACCTCCCTAAAAAAGAATTTGAACTTTTAGCCCTTTTATTATCTAAACCCGGTAAGGTTTTTACCCGCGAAACCATCTTAAATGATGTATGGGGGCAGGATATTGTGGTAGGAGACCGTACTATTGACGTACATATTCGTAAATTGCGCGAAAAAATAGGTGAAGAATTAATCAAAACCGTAAAAGGTGTAGGTTATAAATTTGAAATATAATCTCCATCTATTTTATAGTTTTGTATCAATTATCAGCGCATGAAACACACAACCCCTCGCGGTATTGCCCTTTATCTGTCGGTATTGGTAACCATTCTGGTAATGGCGGGTTGTATTACGGTTTTTTATATTATCGAAAATGAGTTTTTCATATTGCCGGCCTTTATTATCGGTATAATTGTATTTACAGCTACTTTTTTTCTTGCCTATTACAGCGTAGAAAAATTTATCTATTCAAAAGTAAAACTAATATACAAAAACATATCAAGCCAAAAAATTACCCGAATTAAAAAGAATGAAATAAATAAATCGCCCGACATGCTGGCAGAAGTAAATGAGCAGGTACTATCGTGGGCACAAGATAAAAAAGATGAAATAATGCGTTTAAAAGCGCAGGAAAATTTTAGAAGAGAATTTATTGGTAATCTCTCTCACGAATTAAAAACTCCAGTTTTTAGCATCCAGGGATACATATTAACCCTATTGGAAGGAGGACTGGAAGACCCTAAAATTAACCGCGATTTTCTGGAACGCGCAGCTCGTGCCGTTGACCGTATTACACACATGATAGAAGACTTAGATATAATTACTCAATTAGAATCAGGTCAACTGCAACTTAATCTGAAAAAGGTAAATATCATTGAAATTGCAAAAGAGGTTATTGAATCGCTCGATATGCAAGCTGCAGAAAAAAATATTAAACTCGGTTTTAATCGTAATTATGATAAACCCATCTATGTAAAGTGCGATAGTGGCCGAATAGCGCAGGTTTTTACCAATCTTTTAGTAAACTCTATAAATTACGGAAATGACAACGGAAAAACAGATATCCGTTTTTTCGACATGGAAGATAATATTTTAATTGAAGTAGCCGATAACGGTTTGGGTATAGCTCAGGAACACTTACCACGTCTTTTTGAGCGTTTTTACCGGGTAGATAAAAGTCGCTCGCGTCATCAGGGTGGTACCGGATTAGGTTTAGCAATTGTAAAACATATTATTGAAGCTCACGATCATTCAATTAGTGTAAGAAGCACCGAAGGAGTAGGGACCACCTTTGCTTTTACTCTCTCTAAGGCTAAATAGTTTCTTGCCGAATCTATTATTTGTCATAATATTTCATCTCAAACTTGTCTTATTGCACACAGTTCGAATTTCTTTTATCCCTGAACGCAAAATCTGTCAATTTGCAACCGCTAATACATAAGTTTATGTGAATGAACCTTTTTAGCAGATAAGTTTACTATTTTTGTAATAGTATAGTTTAAAAAGTGAATAAATTATCCGATTTTATATTTAAACATCGTTACGGTTTGTTGGGGGCCTTATTGATACATCTAATATTATTGCTCTCGGCAAAAAATATTGTAGTAAATCAATATAACAGAATTACACCCGAAGAGCTGATAGAGATAGATTTTATGCCTGAAGAAAAATTACCGCAAGAAACAGAAGAAAAATCAGAAGAAGATAATCAAACAGTAGTTAATAAGGCATTTAATTTAGAAGATAAAAGAGAATATAGCGAAGAAAATTACGATGCCAGATATAAACACCTGGAAGATCAGGTTTACAAAGAGCTTAAAGAGTTTGAAAAAAATGAATTTGAAAAACTGAAAGCCGGAAAATCAACCGAAACAGGATTAAATCCCGTAAACGAAAATACAGGTGATAAAAAGAATAAAGATAATAATGACAACGAAATACAAAATAAACCTACATCTTCGGGTAAATTGCTCGGAAAAACCACAGCAGATTTTGAACTGCACATGCGCCAAAAAGAGTATTTACCCATACCGGCCTACAAATGTATTGGTAGCGGCACAGTTACCATTATCATTAAAGTAAATCGAAACGGAAAGGTGATAGATGCTAAAATAAACGAAAATGAATCAAGCTACAACGAAGAGTGCATGCGCGAGGCACTGGCTTATGCAAAAAGAGCTAAGTTTACAGCCTCATCTGTATCACCCGAACCTCAGGAGGGAAAAATTATTTACAGGTATATTGCACAGTAGTTATAATCCTGATTTTCGATATTACAGGATTAACGATTACCTTGCTTTGGCTGTTTGGGTATATTAGGTTTTATTCCTTCTTTTTTAAATATTTCCCAAAAAGTATTTTCAATGGTTATTGAATTACCGGCAGGAGTCGGCCTATATGCGGGCGATTGCATTAACTTACCATCTTTTCCTATCAGGTAATACAGCGGGTATGTATTAACTTTGTATAGGGTTTTTATTTCGGGATTTGCGCTATAATGTAAATGAACCCAGTTTTGCTGCGGATTAAGTTTTAAGTGGTTTTTCCAATCTTCTGTATTCTCATTGCAATTTATACTAACAAATGTAATAAGCGCACCATATTTATTTTTTAACCCTTGAATTAATTTCAGTTCGTTTGTAGCAGTACTACTGCGTGTATCCCAAAAACCCAGATACACGTATTTTCCTTTAAAATCGCTAAGCGAAATTATTTTATCATTCGGGTCTTTTAATGTAAACATAGGTGCTTCGTAACCTATATATAAATGAGTCAAATTTTTTTTAATATTCAATGCAATATATTTATTTTCGGGATATGGGCTGAACCTGATTACAGAATCCAGTATTGTGATAAAATTTTCCTGATAAAAACCCGGGTGATGATATTCAGATAATATTGATTTGAGCATTACTAGTTCAGCAACTTGTTCGCTTCTTATAAAATCGTCACTTTGAAATATTTTTTTAAAGAGATAGGCACTGGCTTTTTCGTTTACTGCCATAATTACTTCTCTTTCTTTACTATACAGTGCCAGTTTAAAGTAATCAGCATAAAAGCGATTAAAAAATTCCATAAATTTTATGTGCCCATACTTTATTTTTTTATCTGATAAATATTTTTTGTAAACCAAGGCGTTTTCTAGTTTTACATCACTGTTAATGGGCTGAAACATTTCTAACATAGCTATGCCATAAGTAACATAATTAATAAAATATTCGTTTCTTATGCCTTTATATACTTTGCTTATTTTCATAACAAAAGTATCCAGCTCGGTTTTATACTCAGGCTTGCCTATATAGGGAATCATTTCGGCTAAAAAGAAATTTACTCTTTCTTCAAAATCAATTATCAAATTGTTTATATCATATATATCCAGGGTATCAAATAATATTTCTACTTTACTTTCGCCAAAGGGTCTTTTTTGTTCCTTATCGGGTAAGGGAAAAGTAATTTGATATTGTGTATGGGGCGATAGATATATTGTTCCGATGGCATCACCAATTTTTAGGTGTGCGTGTGTAATTTCATTTACATTTAATTTTATGCTTGTTTTTCCGTCATTATTTAAGGTTGTTTCAGCTATTTTTTCTTTCTCAAAGGTTATAAAGTCTTTTGTTTTCCATACAGAAGCGGTATGATTTTCATATCCTTTTGCCTGAATAATCAGTTCGCATGTTTGTGCAATGGCTAATGGCACTATAAAAAGGCAATAAATGGTATGTATAAATTTATAAAGCAAGTTTGATTTATTTAATATGAATTGAAGCGGGTATAAAACTACTTACCTCTCCACCATGCTTAATTATTTCTCTTACTATACTGGAGCTGATGGCAGAGTATATAGGGTCAGTAATCAAAAATACTGTTTCTACCAAGGGCTGCATGGCAAGGTTCATTTGGCTGATTGTTTTTTCGTATTCAAAATCGGCAGGCGTTCGTAATCCTCTTAAAATAAAACGTGCATTTTCTTTCATGCAAAAATCTACCGTAAGACCTTCATACGTTTTTACCTCTACTTTAGGTTCGTTAATAAAAGTTATTTTTATCCATTCCATTCGTTGTTCTAAGCTAAACATGGCATTTTTAGCAGAATTTGTGCCAATAGCCACAATTATTTTATCAAATAAGGGGATGCTTCTTTTTACAATGGCTTCATGTCCTTTGGTTAGGGGGTCAAAGGTACCCGGAAATACAGCAATACGATTCATAACAGGTTGTTTATGATTTGAAAAAACTGAAGTTTACTTTGCCGTAGTGGCGAGTTTCGATAAAGTTACTACAATTTTTTAATACTAATTCAGCGGGATGTTCTATAATTAATAATCCGTTGTTTAATAGTTGGCGTTGAAATACTATTTCGGGAATTTCGGCAGTGTTTTTAAAGGTAAAAGGAGGATCAGCAATAATTATATCATATTTTACGTTGCATGATTTTAAAAAGCTTATTGCATCTTGTTTGATAGTATGTGCATTTTTAATATCCCAGTCTGTGTAAATTTTTTTTAAATTTTGTATGGCTTTAAATGAATGGTCAACCGAAGTAATTTTTAATGCCCCTCTCGAAACAAATTCCAAACTCAGGCTTCCGGTTCCGCAAAATAAATCAAGTACGGTGATTCCTTCTAAGTTATAATTGTGTTGTAATACATTAAATAGTCCTTCTTTGGCATAATCGGTTGTTGGCCTGGTTTCTTTAAGTTGGGGGGCGTGTATAATTCTGCCTTTATATGTTCCGCCTATTATACGCACTTTTCAATGTTGTATAAATTCAGATATTGGTGTTCGGGTTTTTCGCTATAGCTAATGTTATTGATGTATTTTTTTATTTCGGGGACTATTTGTGTCAATGTATTTAAGTTACCTGCTATTTCTACATTTTGTGTTTCGTTATTGAGGCTTAATTGATCAAAGCAGTATAGAATATAGTATATGGCATCGGTTATTGAATTGTAGGTAAAGCTATTAAAAAAGTGAATTTTATTGTTTTTGATATAGCGAATCATCAATAAGTGGTCATAAAAGTATAAGTTAAAAGAGTCGGCAGCATTATTGATGCCGTGCGAGGCAAACAGGTAGGCCGAAGATACTATTTCGGCTCCCGGGTAAAGCTGTGTTGCAAGTTGTGAGATGTTTTGTTCAAATGCATATACCGAAACCGTATCAAACACGTCAATGATTTTGTATTGTATAATATCGTTGGAAGTTATTTCGCAGTTTAGTTTAAGGTAATCAGATGCCAGTTGTTTTTCGAAAATTGCAGTTGGTATTAATGTGTGTTTTAAATTACAGGTACTTACAAACAATTTACCGATATTATTTTTAATTGCTTTATCAGAGGCAATTTTTGCCATTTCGTCCGGGGCATTTGTTTGTTGCAGTGCGCAAAAAGCTTGCTTAGAAGTGTTTTTTTCTAAAGCCAGCAGATATAAAAAGTCTGAACCGGTTTCTACAAATAATACGGGTTTATTGAGGCTAAGTAATGCTTCCGTAAATTTTATAAGAGAGTTATTCTCCCCAGTTTCCATTGGTATTAACATCAGTTAAGGAGCCAATCATCAGGGTATCTTTACCTACCGGTCTAGGGTCTTTTATTAATATTACCCAGGTTTCAATATTGTTTTTGGATATTTTGCCTGTTTTCATGTAAATTTCTTTGCCACCGCTAAAAGGTAAAATGCCAATAGAATCTACATCAAATACCGGATAAATGGATTTTGCCGACCTTCTTTTTTCGGCTTCGGGGTTTAAAAATAAACGCGTAATTACAGGTTCATAGGTTGTATCGCGTTTGATATAACCTAATTTCATCGCCTCGTATTCGGTTAATTTATCAGGACGATCTTTATATTTTTTATCGTTTGGAAAAGTTTCTTTAAGTTTTGCCCAAATTTCATCGGTTACTTTTTCGGGTACATCACCTTCTTTTTTAACATTGATGGTTTTACCTTCTTTAATAAATTTTCTGAGGGTTGCATAATCTTGGGCATATACTCCGTTTACCCTCATATATTCCAATTGTGCATCGCGTATATCTTTTAAACGTTGTTTAACTTCTTTTTCAATACGCTCTACCATTGCATCATGCTGTATTTTATCGTTAATAGATTTAAAATCAAGATAGGCATAAACAACGCACAAGGTAAATAAGACGCCAAATAATATTATTCTTAAGGCTTTATTGATGATATCCTTTACATAAAGAAATGATATTACAGACATCCCGAGCAAAGCAATTGCACCGGCCATGAACAAACTATTTTGAGTAAAGTTTGTGTCAGGATCTTTATATAGCGCTATACTCATCATTACGCTACCCAAGAAAAGCAAAATAAGAGTATCAAGGTAGCGGATAAATTCTTTGCTAATATTTTCGTATGTTTTTAAATTACTCATTTTTACAATTTTTAATAAGGGACAAATCTACATTTTTTTTAAATTGCATAGCTAAATTATCAGAAAGGATTATAAAAAATTAATATATTTTTGGCTATTAAAACGACCGATATTTTAGAATTATTGCGAAAAACATCTACCATTGAGCCAACGGCTTCGCAAAGGGCTTTTATGGAAAGGATGTCTTATTTTATGGCGTCAGATGAGCGCTTCAAAATTTTTTTGCTAAAAGGTTATGCGGGCACAGGTAAAACCACCATGTTGAAAACTTATGTGCATTTTTTAGAAAAATTAAATATCAACGTGGTTCTGCTGGCGCCTACAGGCAGGGCTGCAAAAGTATTGTTTGCCTATACCGGTAAAAAAGCATATACTATTCATAAACAGATATATAACCTAAAAAGAAATGCCGGATATATTTTTTTAGAGTTAGCACACAACCCCCATCATAATACAGTTTTTATTGTTGATGAAGCTTCGATGATTGGTAATACCCCCGGCAGCAACGAAAATTTTGGACAACAACGCAGGCTATTGGAAGATTTGCTTAGATACATTTATCGCGGAAAAAAATGTGTGGCTGTATTTAGCGGTGATGATGCCCAGTTACCTCCGGTAGGCAGTGTTATTAGTCCGGCTCTTAACAAAACTTACATAGAACAACATTTTAATCTTGTGGTTTTTGAAGCATTGCTTACGGATGTGGTTAGACAGCAGGCGCTATCGGGTATTCTTGCCAATGCAACCCATATACGTAAACTCATAAGTTTGAATCATACAGTAGATCCGCAAATAAATTTTAATTTTCCTGATATTGTTAATATAAGTACCACACAGTTAGAAGACGAACTGCAAACAGCTTATAATCAATATGGCATAGAGGGGTGCCTGGTAATAACACGAAGCAATAAACGCGCAAATAACTTTAACAGGCAAATCAGAGCCCGCATTTTGCAATTTGAGGATGAACTCTGTGCCGGTGACCGATTGATGGTTGTAAAAAATAATTATCACTGGTTGGATAATCATAATCCGATAGGTTTTATAGCTAATGGGGATATTATTCAACTGCTGAGAGTGAAAAATAAAGAAAACCTGTATGCACAGGATTTTGCAAATGTACGTGTAGAATTTAATGATTATGAACAAGATACAGCCATTGAACTAAAAATAATACTATCAAGTTTATATACCGAAAGTGCCAATCTGCCGCAACAAGTTATGCAAGAGCTTTATAAAAATATTGAACCGGATTACATGGATGAACCCAATAAGAATAAAAAAAGAGAAAAAATACTTAATAACGATTATTACAATGCTTTGCAAGTGAAATATGCCTATGCCGTTACCTGCCATAAAGCACAAGGCGGGCAATGGCCTTGTGTATTTATAGATAGAGGTTATTTTACCGATGAAATGCTTAATTTAGAGTATTTACGTTGGCTTTACACCGCTTTTACCAGAGCAAGCGAAAAATTGTTTTTGATTAATTTCTGATTACCTGCATATAAGCCGATAAAATACATAATGGAAAAAAAAAGACTGTAAACACCTGTTTACAGTCTTTCAAAAACTTAGTGACCTCGTCAGGATTCAAACCTGAAACCTTTTGATCCGTAGTCAAATGCTCTATTCAGTTGAGCTACGAGGCCATTTGCGAGTGCAAATATATTACTTTTTTTCAAAGGCGGGTAAGATATTTTGTTTTATAAATTTTCGGCCTGCGCCCGATTTAAAGAATTTTTCTCGTTGCATAGCCAATGCTCTTGTTTCAAATGTTTCGAAGTAAATCAGTTTCCAGGGTGCATATTTTTTAGTATATGCTACTTCTTTGTTGTTGTGCATTTGTAATCGCTTGAATAAATCGTGTGTTTGTCCTTTGTATAATACACCATTTACTTCGGATTTAATGATATAGACAAAATACACGGGGGTAGGATTTAGTCAAATGCTTCCGCCTCAGGCGGATTGAGCTACGAGGCCATTTGCGAGTGCAAATATATTACTTTTTTTCAAAGGCGGGTAAGATATTTTGTTTTATAAATTTTCGGCCTGCGCCCGATTTAAAGAATTTTTCTCGTTGCATAGCCAATGCTCTTGTTTCAAATGTTTCGAAGTAAATCAGTTTCCAGGGTGCATATTTTTTAGTATATGCTACTTCTTTGTTGTTGTGCATTTGTAATCGCTTGAATAAATCGTGTGTTTGTCCTTTGTATAATACACCATTTACTTCGGATTTAATGATATAGACAAAATACACGGGGGGTAGGATTTAGTCAAATGCTTCCGCCTCAGGCGGATTGAGCTACGAGGCCATTTGCGAGTGCAAATATATTACTTTTTTTCAAAGGCGGGTAAGATATTTTGTTTTATTAACCCAAATACCACCTACTTACGTGCGCGCTTGCATTAAACTACACTATGCCCCTTAATGATATTTTGGGATAAGTTTTTTTAATCTCCGATTAAATTAATAATGTAATAAAATACCGCTCCATTTTAAAGAGTAATTACTGAGCATATTTTTTTATTTTCGGCAAAAATATCTTAATATCTTTAATGCGTGTTTCATCGCTGGGGTGTGTGCTTAATATTTCGGGTACTGAACTTCCCTGTACTGCCATTTTTTGCCAAAAATCTATTGCTTTTTCGGGATTATAGCCGGCCACATACATAAAAATCAATCCTAATTTATCTGCTTCGGTTTCGTGTGTTCGGGAATATTTTAATATACCCAGTGTAGTGCCTATACCATAAGATTGATTAAAAATTTGTTTGCCCATTTCTGTTCGCATAACACCACCCAATGTTTGTCCGATGCCGTATATAGCCAATTGTTGACTCATTCGTTCATTTCCGTGTCGGGCAACCGCATGGGCAATTTCATGTCCCATCACTACAGCCAATTCATCGTCATTCTCAGTAATTTTTAATATACCGGTATATACCACGACCTTCCCGCCCGGCATACACCAGGCATTTATTGTAGAATCTTCTACGGTATTAAATTCCCATTGAAAACCATTGATACGTTCATCAGCCTTGTGTTTTTTTAAAAATGATTCTACACTTAGCTGAATTTTTTTACCTACGTCATTGACTTTTTTCGCTCGCGGGTCTGTTAGAGGCAACACTTTGCTTTTTGATAAAAAATCTTTGTAGGCAGTATCTGCCATGGCAATAAGTTGGTTTTCGGGGAGTAGTTTTAATTGTTTTCTGTTGGTTACCGGTACTCTTACGCATGCATAAAAAAGAAGATAGATACAAATAAAAGTAAAAATCTTTTTATCCATTATTTATTGAATTTCTGCGGTTAAACCAAGTTCTAATAATTTTTCGCAAATAGGCTGTAGGGTGCGGTATGAACCTTTTTTTACCGAACATTTTCCGGTGTAGTGTACAATGTATGCACACTGTTCAGCTTGTATGTAATCATGTCCGCAATAGTGCACTAAACACTCTATTACAAAATCAAAAGTATTTATATCATCATTAAACAGAATAATTTGATTTGTTTTTTCTGTTTCCGTAAGCACCAAAACATCTTCTACGGTTTCGGTTAATGTGTTTAAATAAAACTTATTCATACATCATTTTTAATGCTTGCGACAAAGATATTTCTTTATTGTCAATTAATGCAATAATTCTTGCTGTAGTAATACCTTCAGCTATAAAATGTGCTTTAGAACGCAAAGCTTCATCATATGTTTTACAATTGCAGGTATAATAAATTATATATCCGTCTTTTTCTTTATTAAAAATTCCTTTACTGCTATTTTGTAAAAATATTAATGCGTCTTCGGGAGGTACTTCACCGGGATACTCTCCTAAATATACCTGAAATACAAGGTTATTTACTTCTTTGGGAATTTTATTTAGAGTATTGCTATTTATTGCTGATCCACCGGGCATATCGTTATTAATTTTTACTTTGTTTAAGCCTTGTCGGGTAAAATGATTTTTTAATTCGTTAGCCTTTGTTTCGTTTTCTGCTTCTGTATAATAAGTAATTTTTTTGCCTTGTATAACTGCTTTTATGTTATATCGCATATTATTCAAATAAATTTCTGCATCTTTTACGGGTACTTCGCCTAAATATTCTCCTAAAATAACATAGAGTTTACTGCTGCTGTTTGTGTTGGTTTTATTATCAGTATTATTGTTTATATTATTGTTTATATTGTTGTTTGTATTATTATTTGTGTTATTATCTGTATTATTATTTGTATTATTATTTGTATTATTATTTGTGTTATTATTTGTGTTGTTGTTTTGATTATTGACAGGATTGTTATTATTGTTAGATTTTACATTTGCAGCAAGGTCGGTTTTACCCACTTTTACATCTTGCGGATTTACAAATACTGTGTTTCCGTATTTAGCAATGCTGTCGCGAGCTTGTGCAATGGTAATTCTTTTACCATTAAAATAGGCTGTTACAAATGCATCAGTTACACCAATATTTCTGATTTCATCTCTGCGAATAAGCGCATTATCAATATTGGTATAAATTCCGGTAGTATATCTTATTTTATTGTCAGTGGTTAATTCACTGTTTAGCGGATTGATATTAAAAATTTTATCAGCACTAACAGGTTTAGAATATACACCTACCTGAACGGTAAAGAATAAGCCTCGTAAGGCTTCTACCTGATTAGCTTTAGCTGCATTGGGATTGGCTTTATAATAATCGGTGGCTTTGTTATCAGGATTATAATTATTTATAAAGGTTTGTGTGTTGTTATTAGCATTATTATTAAGGGTATTATTATTTGCATTATAAATTTGTGTATTATTTGCAGTATTAGTATTGTTTGCGTTATTATTTGCGGTATTGTTTGTGTTATTATTTTTAATGTTGATGTTTGTATTGTTGTTTACCAGGATATTTCCATTACAATTGCCGTTAACAGCATCAGCAACAGGTATTCTTTGGCCGTTACAAAATGCCACAACAAAGGCATCTTCATAACCCATCTTGCGAATATCTTTTTTAGCGTCATCTGCTGATTTAAAATTACTGAAGTATCCTGCCGTGTATCTGGTTAACCCGGTGGGTGTGGTTTCTCCGGTAATGGGTACAAATTCTTTAAATAAATCTTGTGGTATGGGATTTCTGAAGGCACCAATCTGTACTTTAAAAAATATTCCTTCGGGCATTTTGGGGTTTACCGGTATTGGATTGTTTACCGAGTAGGCCGGTTTAGTTGTTTTTACGTATATTTCGTTTTCTATTTTTTCGGGAACAATAAAATTTTTAGCAAGTATGTTTTCGTCAAGTACAATCGGGGTCTTTATTTCGGGTGTGGGTAAATTTAATTTATCGTTACCAATTACAAATTTTATATCATCAGCTTTTTGTTTATCAATAGCAGCCAGGTAATCGTCTGTTTTTTGTGAAGCTATATTATAATTACGTTGGTGTGTTTTAATAAGACTTTCAAGCGAGTCTGCACGATTTAGAGCTATACCTGCTCGTTTTTTTAACTCATTAGACTGGTTTATATATTCTTGTTTTTTTTGTGTGTCGGTTTCATTTAGTGATAATAATTCCAGTTGATTACTTTCGCTCAGCAGTTTACCGGCTATTTCTCTTTCTTTATTTGCTGCAAGATTAATCTCTTCTATGTTTTTATATTGTGTAGCCGGATTATGCATTATATCATATACCTTTGCATATTCGTTTGTTTGGATTAATTTTTTGGCAATTTCTTGTCTTAACTGTTCTTCTTCGCGTTCTTTTTTACGCTGTGCAATAATAATTTCTTCCTGTTGCACCATATTGTTGGCTCTTGTGTTGGCGGCATCTGCGCGGGCATATAAATCGGCTGCTTGTTGTTTTATGGCTAAAGCCTCGTCTAATACTGCCTGTCTTTTTTTCTTTTTTACTGTTTTAGCGCTATCTTCCAGATGTCGCGAACGTTCCATTAATTTATCGGCTTCTTGTCTTAATTCTTTGGCCAACTTGTATTGTTGTGCCGATGGTCTTTGTTCCACATTATCGGGTACATCACGGCTGTTTGTTATAAAGTTTGAATAATTATTGTTATTACCGGTTTTTTGCGTAAGGTTTTGTTGTTCGTTTTCGTATTCTTTTAACAGATTATCATATATCAACGCTTCTTGTTTTTGAAGCTGGAGCGCCTGCTTTTCTGTTTCATAAGCTTGTACCAGCAAATTGTGTTTTTTATTTTTATCTGTTTCTTTGCTAGCCTGTTGCCTGTATTGATTTGCCTTTGTAAACAAGTTGCCCGATTCTTGTTCAAGTTTATATGCTTCTGTAAGCGCGTTATTACCGTTGTTATTTAACGGTAATTGCTCTGTTTGTTTTCTTTTATCAGCTATTAATATACTAATTGCCTGTCTTTCGCTACTGTTTATTTTTTCAAGTGTATTTGCGTAAATAATTTCTTTGTTTATCAATTTGTCTTGCTCTGTTTTAATTTGGCTTTGTATAGATTTCTTTTCTTTCTCATCATTGGTATTCATTAATTTATCCTGAAGTTTACTGATGTTGTTTTTTATCGTTTGTATTTCTTGTTGTTGTGCATTTGCTTTTAGCAATTCGTTTTGAGCTTCGCTGGATTTATACAATTCATTGTCTGTACTATGGTATAGCGATGATTTATTTACAATACCGTTACTGGATAATATGAAGTTATCATCATTAACAGCTTGCTCTATTTGTGTTTTGATTTTTTGCAGACTGTTTAGTTTTTCTTCAAGTTTTTGTTTATAATTCCCTTGCGATATAATAATTTTTGCTTTAACCGAATTGATTTCAGTTTCAATACGTGCAAGCATCTGTTTATTAAGATTTATTCTTTTGTCGGATTTTTTTATTTCGTTATCGGTGCTCTTATCAATATTATTTAGTTGTATATAGTAATCCGGAAATATATTTTGAATTATCTGTTGCTCATCAACATCAACAGTATTTGCCATTATATCAGAGGTACTCATTTTACCCGAAACAATCATTTCATCTCTTTTTATTTCATTTTCTTTATCAGATTTAAGAGCATTTAACACGTTTTTCTTTGTATTTAGCTCAGATTGTTCTGCTTGGTTTTCAGACAGAGATATTTGTTGATTAACTGATAAAATTTTAGCTTCAATTTTTTCCAGTAATTCTTCATTTAATTTTATTCTTTGTTCGGCTTTTGATTTTTCGTTTAAGTCAGAATTATTTAATTCAGAGAGTTTATTTGCATAACCGGGCATAATTTCATTGGTAATTATGGCTTCATAATATGTGTGCTGCGCAGGGTTATAAGTTTTATTTTTAATATGGGTTGCTGATGCCAATGCCGGGTTGTTGTTAATTTTATTTAATATATCTAAAGCTTCGCGTTGTTGTTGTATGGCTGTGGTTTCTAATTCTACGGCTTGTTTTAATAATGTACTTTGTTTGTTTTTATCTTTTTCGTTTGTTGCAGCATTTCTTAACTCTTGAGCTTTATTGTATAAACTGTTTGCTTCATTGTACAATTGTTCTGCGCGATTTATAGCTGCACTGTTTGCAGGTATAGCAGTGTTTTGTTTTGCTTTTTGCAACTGTGTGTTGTAGTCTTTATTGTTTTGTTCAATTTGTTGCCGGTTTATTTTTTTAAGAGTTGCTGCAATATCGTTTTCTGATTTGTAGTATAATTTTTCTTCATTAGCAATTTGGGTAATTAACTTTTGTTTTTCTTCAGCATTCCGGGTTTCACTTAATTTTATTTTGAGTTCGTCTATTCTGTTTTGTTGTTGCATCAGTGTACTTACCTTATCATTTAGTGTTTGTATTTCTTTTATCCGGCTTTCCTGGGTGTAATTTTTTTCATCCGTAATATAAGCATCAGCCGGTATATGTTGCTCATCTTTTACTACACCGGCATCCTTTAGTTTTCTGCTGTCCAGTTTAATGTTTTCTAATACTACATTTCGCAATTCGTTAAGTAGTTTTAATTTTTTTTCAGCTTCTTCGGGGCTTATAAGACCTAAGGACAGTTCGTTTTCTGTTTTTCTTATTTCGGCTTCAATTTTTTTAAGTAATTCGTAGTTAATTTTGTTTTTGTTGTTTATTTTTTGAGTTTCGTTTTCAACTTGATTAATTTGTTCCTGCTTTTCTTTATATTCAGGAAATACACGATTTACAATATCTGAGTTTTCGCTGAGCGCTTTCTGAGTTTTGTTTTCAGTTTCTATGGTTTGTTTGTCAGCTGATATTTCTTTATTGGCTTCAATAACCAATTTTTCAAGTTGGCTTTTTTCCTTTTCGAGCTCAGCTTTGTTACCCGGATTATTTGCAAGTATTTCTGTCAGTTCCTGAATCCTGGTGTTCGTTTTTTCTATTAATTTTTCATTTTCCTCAATGCGATTATTTGCGTTTACTTGTATAGGCCGGTTACTGTTATTTATCTTATTCATTCGGGTATTATATCCGGGGTCAATGATTTCGGCTGTGTTTTTGCTTTCTTCCGATTTTTTATAGTTGTAGGTATTTGCAGCAATGTTATCAGGAGTGTTATTACCGGTAATTAAATTGTTGTTTTGTGCAATAATTTGTTGTTGTTGTAGTTTTACTTTTTCTAATTCTGTTTTTCTTTGTTCCAGCTCTTGTTTTTTGCTTTCTGGCGCTTTTTCTATTTGTTTATTTATTGAGAACAGTTCTTTATCTATTGCTTTTATACTTTCATTTAAGAGTTTGTTTTCATCGGCAGCTTTTTGTTCGGTAGTTTTATTTGAATTATATATTTCATTCATTCTTTTTTCAAATCCCGGAAACGTTTTTGAAAGTATTTCTTGTTGTTCTTTAACGCTCAGTTGGTTGTTTGCAGTTGAGTTATTGTTTGTGTTGTTTACATTATTTATTGTATTATTTAATGAGTTATTAGAGTTGGGTTTATCCGGATTGTTATTTAAAGCAATACTATTTAACCGATTCTCATTAACAACTATTTCCTGTTCTTTTTGTTTTATGAAATTTTCCAGGGCGTTAATTTTTTTGTTTATTTCTTCTTTTTTTGCGGGGTTATTTTCGTTATTGTAATCGGTTTTTAATTCGCTCAGGTCATTATTTATAGATTCTATCCACTGTCGGTTTAAGTTATTTTGTTCTTCCAGGCGTGTTTTTTCGTTGCTAATAGATTTAATTTGTTCTTGTTTTGCGCCTAGTTGTCTGTATTTTTCTTTGGAAGCCATATAATCGTTAAGCAATTCTTTTTGCTCTCGTTCGTTAGGCTTAATATCAGAAAGTGTTTTTTCGTTTTTTTCGATGGTTTTGTTTGCATAACCCTCGTTAATATTTGTGGCCAAATCAGCTTTTTGCGAATCGGTAAGTTTTTTTGTATTGGTTGTGTTATTGGCAGTAATGCTTTCTAATTCATTTAACAAATTGGCTTGCGCGCTAAGTTCGTCAGCTTCTTTTTGCAGGGCATCAGCTTTTTTAAATGCAGCTTTTACTTCGTTTTGCACAATACTTAAATCTTCATTCAAACGTTCTATTTCTTTTACTAGCTGATTTTTGTTTTTTTCATTTTTGGTTATAGCTAACTCATCATTTAATGATTTTATTTTGCGCTGTATTTGTTCTTCATCATTTCTTAGTTGTTGTGCTTGCTGCATGGCATTATTGGCCTGTGTTTGCTTTTGGGATGCTTTAACTTTTATATCATCTGCCACATCGGTTTTGTTTACATCCGGAGCCATTATTTTTTTAATAAATTCTTGTTGTTCTTTTAATTTTTTAATGGCTTCGTCTTTTTTCTTTTGATTTAATGCGTCTTCAATGCCTTTTGCATAGTCGGCTGAAATTTTGGCTTCTTTTTCTTTTTGTTGCTGTTGTTTATCAAATTTATTAGCTACTTCATAAGCGGCTGCCGCTTCAATTAATAGTTTTTTAGACTCATTATTTAATTCTTCGGCACTTTCTATAATTTGTTTTCTTTCCTGCGGGTCGCTAACTTTATCGGCAGTGGCAAGCAGTTGTTCGGCATTTCTTGCTTTCTCTTTTGCCGCTTCGTTTTTATCGTTAGCCACAACAAATGCTGCTTCAGATTTAGCCTTCATTTCTTCTGATTCTTTTTTCAATTGTGCAGCATCTTCTTTTACCATTTTTATAAGTTCTTCATTGCTTAAATTTAATGGCAGGGCTTTGTCAACTATTTCATCTTTTTCTTGTTTATTTTGTGCATTGTTCAGGCTATCTATATCATAATTGGATGCATTGGGATTTAGCAGGGCTTTATCTTTCAGAACTTCTGCCAATATTAAATCGGCATCTTCAACTTCTTCATCAAACAGGTTTCTTATTTTTAATAATTCCTGGCCATTATTGTCAACCAATAATAATTCTTGTTTTAACGGGCGTAATTCTTTTTGGTAAGGTATATCTACAAAGCCGGTATGCTTCAGTTTGCTGTGATCAGATACTACAGTAAATTTATATTTACCGCTTTTGGGCAAAATTATCAGGTAGTTTCCATCGGCTTGCCGGGTGTTAAATATTCCGGTTACATCATTCCCGGCAGCATCTTCAACGGTAATACTTGCCGATAAATTAGCCGAATTTATTTCGTTGTAAAATTTACCTTTAATGATGGCCATTTGCACGGGTATGCGTTCTACCCGCACTCTGTAAACATGCATAAAATTTTCTCTGCTTTCGCGGTTAGATGAAAAGTAAGCGTTTTGATCAAGAGAATCTACTATGTAAAATATATCATCGGCCGGAGTGTTAATTGAAAAGTCAACGTTTTCGGGTGGTCCAAAAGTTTCGGTGTTGGGGTCGTAATAGCTTCTAAATACGTCATATCCTCCCATTGAATTATGACCTTTAGAACAGAAATATAAATATCTTCCATCGGGCGACATGTACGGATAGTCTTCATCGTATTTAGTATTAACGTAACCGTTAACTAATTGTGGTTTTGCCCATTTACCATCAGGAAATCTTTTTACCCGGTAAATATCTTTTCCTGTATTTTCATTATCACCATAGCTGGCAAAATAAATTATATCGGTAGTTTTGGGTATATGCACCAAGGGGCGGTGATTTTTTTTCTTGTCGAGGGATGTTTGCAATTCGTCAACCACTATAATATTTCCGCCTATATCGCGCAAATCATATAATCTGAAAAATTCATTTTGGCGAAATTCTTTTTTATCAATTACTATTAAATCACTGATGTTTCGCAATAACTTTTTACCGTTATTACACATTTCTATTTCGCGTTCGGGCTGATATTTTTCTTTGTCTTTGTTAGTTGCCAACGAAATAAATTTCTGATAGTTTTTTATGGCATCGGCAAACTGGTAGTTTATATGATAGGCTTTTCCTAAGTAAAAAAATACTTCTTTGGGCGGATTGTTTTGTTGCGAAGCAAATTTTAAATATTTGATGGCGATAGATTTATTTCCATCGCTGTACAACAAGCATGTACCATACTTGTAATTATATTCTGCATTGTATTGATTGATACTTAAAAGTTTTTGAAATTCTTTACCTGCCTCTACAAACTTTTCTTCTTCAAATAGTTTATTGGCTTTTTTATATAATTCGGCTTCAGCTTTATTGTTTTGAGCAAATAATAGTAAGGGCAGTTGAAGCATTATTAAAAAAAAGCCCTGCCTGTAATAATTTGTTATACTCAACTTTAACTTCAAGTTTTCTAAGTTACTACGCTTATCGGTACACCAAACTTTAAAGTTAGTTGAAATTTTTCACATTTTGTGTTTGATTTTTTTAAATTTTACTCGGTTTTCTTCTTTTTTTACCAAACGTTCTATATTTTTTTGATGCGTAAATAGAACCATAATGGCAATTATCATAGCAAAATAGATAAGCGACAGAGGAACAGGTCTAAAAAAAAGAAATAGCAGGATAGGGTAAGTAAATGCAGAAATCATTGAACCGAGCGATACGTAGCGGGTAGCTAAAAATATTACTAAAAATATCGCTATGCTTACCAGCGATGCTTCCAAATGTAAAGCAATAACAACTCCCAATAAGGTAGCCACGCCTTTACCGCCTTTAAAACCGGCAAATACCGGAAATATATGACCTAAGAGGGCTGCTGCACCTATAATTAGCTGAAAATTTACATAGGCTACGCTTGCTGTTTCATATCCCGAAAGACGGGAAAACAAAAACACAGGTAGCCATCCCTTAAATATGTCAAAAATTAACACCGGAATACCTGCTTTTTTACCCAGCACCCTGAATGTGTTAGTAGCCCCGGCATTACCGCTGCCATGCTGGCGAATGTCAATGTGGTAAAATTTTTTGGCTACCCACACGGCTGTAGGTATAGACCCTAATAAATAGGCAGCCAAAACCATTAAAACTTTAATCAGCGATATTTCTTCCATTTCTTAAAAAAATTTATTCTCTTACCATTCCTCTTTCAGCCCCTTTTATAGAGGTATTAAGTTGGTATTTGAATTCTTTTTTCTCATCTTTTTCGGGTTTAAAGGTACGTTTATCTTCTTTTAATTCGCTAATGGTGTTGTTAAATTTATCATCCCCTGATGCGCCACAATCCATCACTTCTCGCCTGTAACGGAAATAATAATATTTCGTTTCAACCAGTAATACAACATGTATCACATCTTCCGACCCCGGATCTTTAACATTTTGTCTTTTTTCAATTACTACGGCACCATCAACATATTTCATTACCTGCTTATTCAAGATGTTCGATATTCCGATTTTTCCTTTGGAGTAAAATACCTGCAGCTCTTCGTCCCAATAGAGGTTAATGTCGCCAATAAAGATAGACTTGGCTGCTTCGTACCAGCGTTTATGTTCGCCTTTTAAACGCAAGTCCGACATAATTTTATCAGCATCTTTTTGGTCGGTTAATATTTCGCGCAGGGCTTTTTCAAAGTTTGATTTATCAAAGTCGAACGGAGTTAAATCGGGGGCATTGTTGATACTTTCTGCCATAATTTCCAGGGCATTTTCAGAAAAAGGAAAATCTATAAGCATGCTTGCATTTACATGAAAGTTTTTGCTTTTGGTGTCATATTTTACGGTGCCTACGGTTGTTAATTTTAATTTACCTGAGTTATTGCCGAAGTTAATTTTTCCATCGCCTTCTATCTCGCATTTTTCTTTTGACAGAGCGACAAATGTTCCAGGTAAAGTTCGGTCGTTCAATTTATCGGAAGTGGCAATTTGATATTGTTGTGTTTTTTTGTCAAAAACAAGTATTCCTTTAGCCTGGGTCATGTCGGGGTGAAAAGATTTAATTTTTTTGGTTAAAAAGGTAGGGTAAAAACCACCTGCTGAGTCGCTGATAATAGTAATACCTGTACCAAGTTTTCCTCCATCATAGTCGTCTAATTCGCCAACCGGTATTTGGATGTTTTTCGGGTCAACCACAGCTTTAAATTTAAGCCAGTTTTTTTCTATCAACGAACAGGTATGTAACAAACGAACTCCACCGTTAAAGTTTAATCCCACATCGGCAGCTTTTAATTCTACATCTCCTTTGTATTGAAAATGCGGACTGAGCATAAAGTTTTCTTTATCTTCTATTTTACCTCTGGCGTATGTTTGAAAGGTAGAATCAACATAAATATTGGCAAAATTTATTTTCTGTTCCATGTTATTTTCATCGCGGTATGAATAGTCGGCCGAGGCGGTGTATTTTCTTTTGGCTAAAACATTTACTTTGGCATTGTATAGTTGGTGGTATTTAGTAATGGAGTTAGCTACAATTTTTGCATTTTTAAGTTCATCCATTTTTGCTTGTTTTCGGATGATAACTTTTTGGCTATCGGGATAAATTCTGGCATCGGCAATAGGTAAATAATCTACCCCGTTACAAGTAATAACATGCTTGCGCATATCATAGCGTGCTTTGGGGGCAAGAAACCTGAGCGAGTCTTGCTCGGGGTGTATGGAAAAGAAATTGGGCAGGGTTAAATCTATGTCGCTTTCGATATCAACATTTCCACCTTTTCTGTCTTTTACTAATTCTATATCTTCTTTATCCATATACCATTTAAATCTGTCCATAAAACAGATATATTGGTTTTGCGGAAACTCTATAAAGGTATTTTTATCGTTCGATTTAAATTCGCCTACACGTTGAGTAAAATCAACATGTGCATTTACATTTTCGGTTTTCAGCGCATGAACATTCAGGTCATAATCTTTTAAGCGGAAAGCGGCTGTGTCAGAGTCAATAATTTTAGCTTTATATTTAAATTCTTTGGCGCTAAGTTCGCCTTTTCCAAAAAACATTTTTCCTCTGCCGGTCATGCCACCCGGTCTTAGTGCTAATTGTCCGCGTAATTTAGATTGATTGCCCATAAAATCTATCAAAGAATCCTGCGATTGTGCGTAAATAACTTTTTGTTTTGGGACGTATCTTACATAAACATTTACTCCTCTGACTTGTGGTACTTCTACGGGTGTTTTTGATTCTGTATTAATAAAACTTTGGGCTATACCTGCCAGTGAGTCGGGAAATAAAGTAAACTCTTTAGACTCGGCCACTGATGTTAAAAAGTTTACTTTTCCATCGGCTTGTAAACCCTTGCTGGATAATCGTATTTCATTTTTAAATACGGCTTTATCTCCATAAAGGGTAATACCCGGTTCGGGAATTTTTCGGATAAAACCTAAGGAGTAATCTTTTTGTACTTTAAGTGTTTCTTTGAGTTTAGGTAATATGCCTGCCGAGGTTAATTCGCCTTTAAATTCAACTGCCTGGGTGGCATAGTTATCTAAGCTATCCATTACAAATGGTTCTATTTTAAAGTAAAAGATGGAACTGTCATAAACTCCGCGGTGAATGGATTTATCATTGTAAAAAACATAAGTTTCTTTGATGCTGTTTAGGATAGGATATTTTTCGTACCCTCTTTTAATTCCCGATTTATTGTCTTTTCCATCCAGAATGATGTTACCTTTTAGGCCAATGATTTTAGAAGTAAGTCGTATAGCCTGCTGACGGATGTCTATATCTTTTCTCACATCTGCAGGCCAGGGTTTTACACGCAGACGCATGGAGTCGCAGACAATTAAGTCAATTTTAAATTCATTGTAATTAAAGAAAAACTCACTGCCAAAGTATTCGGTTTGTCCTGCCCGCAAAGCACCGGCAAATTTCATATCGCGATTTTTTCTGATAATTACTTCCTGGTCTCTTGGGAATACTTTTACAAATTGGCTATCGCTTAAATTAAAAGGTTTTACCCCTTTAATTATTAAATCGAGGGTTTGTAAATTTAACAGGGCGTTTTTTTCAATATCCTGATTTTTCTTGTTTTCGGGACGTTTTTTTTCATCTTGCGGAGGTGTTAAATCAGAATAAAGCTCGATGCAATCGTAATCAATTTTTTTAGCGTTGGCTTTAATATAATCAAATAATTTTTGTTTTACAAAAACCAGTTGTCTGTCGGGGTCGTAGGTAATAAATCCTCCACGGGTTAAATCTCCGATAGTAGGCATAATCATTTCGGTTGTTCGCCCCATGTATGAGGCTAATTCGTTTACTTTTAATATGGTTGTATCTAAGCGTATGGAATAGCGTTCAATAGGAATCATGGGATGTTGGTCGTCTATTTGTTGCATTTGCCTGTACACGCTGTTGCTATAAAAATTTACAGATTCAAAACGTGCTGTATAATCGGTGCTGCCGAACAGTGGACCGAATTCAATTATCGGGTCGCCTACTTTCCAATAAAGCGCTTCAAAAAACATGTCCAGCTTGTGATAGCTGTTGTTAAAAGGTGCTTGGGATAGTCCGTCTTTTCCGCGACTTAAAATTACTTTATTGTCTTTTTGGGTGTATTTAAGTCTTAAATTAGGTTGAGTAATAGAGTCTTTTTCAATATAAACATAAGCTTCTGCTCTTTCTGCGTCAATGGCATCATGTTTAATGATAAAGGCGGTTGATTTGGCCACGATAAATTTTTTGTCTTTGTTGTAAAAAATAAGCTGTGCAAGTTGTTCGGATGTTCCCGAACCGAATAAACTTGCTCCTTGCATAGCAAAACCGCCATCATAATCAATATTGGGAAAAATATTTTTTATAAATAAACGCTTACTGTACGATTGAAATTCGGGAAAAACAGCTTTGGCTTTATCAGAATTTTTCACCACTTTTTCTATCACTCTTCCTAATAAGGGTTGTTTAAAGTAGGGCGTATGAAAAATAACTGAATCTGCCGTAAATCCGGTTGATTTGAGATTGATGGTGTATCGGTTTAATTCGCCATATGTTTCTTCTTTTTTTAATTCGGCTCTTTCCCAGGTGATGATGCCTTCTTTTCCTTCCCAGCTATTTTTTAAGGGGTATAATACTCCATGGGTACGGTATATGAGTGAGCTGTCATAGCGCATATAACAGCCCAGAGTAACGTTGGTAAAATTTACTTTGGGTATATTGTTTTCAAATTCAAACGAAAAATTTTTTTCTTTTATTCGCCATTCTATGCTTGAGCTTTTGTAAATGGTTCCGCTTAAAAATAGCCCGGCACTGAACGCTAAAAAGTCCGGTAATTGTTTTTTTTCTCTTGCGTTTATCAGTTTATCGAGTATAGACATCCATCCTTTAAAACTTTCATCGCTATGGTTATTCTGTGCAAAACCCATTACTGATTCTAAATAATTTAAAAATGAGGGATAAGCTTTTATGGATTTTGCATACATGGCATTAGCAAAGGCTACAACCTGTTCTTTGTGTGAAGTATTCATGCCTGTCCAAACAGGGATAAACTCTTCGGTAAATTTTTTAGCTTCTCTTTTGTCGTATTCCTGCGACAGAAAACTTTGTGCTTCGTTAGGAAATTTTTCTACGCTAAATTGCGCGTATATATAATTTAATGAAAGTACAAAATATGTTAAAAATATTTTTTTCATAAGATTTATTTTTTCTTGTAAACACAAACCAACCAGTCATTCATATTTTGTTTCGATTCAAATTGTAAGCCATAATTTTCAGCTTTCGCATTTAACTTATCAAAATCTGAAAATAATATGCCACTAAAGAATATGAGACCGTTTTTTTGTAAATGCATGGTGTAAGCGTGTATATCATTCAGTAATACGTTCAGGTTAATATTGGCTAAAATAATATGATATGATTTATTTTGCAAAAGATTAACATCTCCTTGTTTTAACTCAATATTTTTACAGTTGTTTATAGTTATATTTTCTAAGGCATTATTATAGGCCCATTCGTCAATATCTAGAGCTAAAATATAATTAGCGCCTAATTTTTCGGCTAAAATCGCCAACACTCCTGTGCCGGTACCCATATCAAGTACGGCATTTTTAAAAAAGATATTTTTGCGGCTTAACATCTCTTTAGCCATCAAAGCAGTTGTTTCATGATGGCCTGTACCAAATGACATTTGCGGTTGAATAATAATTTCATATTTGTATTTTTTTTCAATGTTATGAAAGGGAGCTTTGATAATGCAATCGTCATTGAGTATAACCGGATTAAAGTTTTCTTCCCAGGTTTTATTCCAGTTTTGATTTTTAATTTTCGTTATAATATATTGAATTTCAAATTGTGCTTTATAAATATTTAATTTGTTTACAAGTAATTCATGGTTGTATGATTTTTCATCAATATAAGCCAAAAAGCCCTGTTCATTTTCAGTAAACATATAATAGCCAATTTCTGAAAGTTCGGTAATTAATATATCATTTCCCGGAAATACAGGGTTAACCAATAAATTTACTTCTATAAAATCAGATAGCGGCATGAATTATTTGAATAAACGATTGGGCATTTAACGAAGCTCCGCCAATTAAACCTCCGTCTATATCTTTACATGAAAAAAGTGCCCGTGCATTTTTTTCGTTGCAACTCCCACCGTATAAAATGATAAAATCATCACCTGTTTTTGGGGAGTATCTTTTTCTAAGGAATTGCCTGATGAAATGATGCACTTCTTGTGCCTGCTCGGGGCTTGCATTTTTTCCGGTACCAATTGCCCATACAGGTTCGTATGCAATGATGGTTTTTTGAGCTTCTTCAGTGTTTAAATGATTATAAACGGCCTCAAGTTGTTGTTGTATATAACTTATATAGGTATTTTGCTCCCTGATTTGTATAGGTTCTCCAACACAAATGATTGGTTTTAATTGGTTTTGTAAACAAGCTTGTGATTTTTTTAAAACCCACTCGTTACTCTCGCCAAAAATATTTCTTCTTTCAGAATGACCTATAATGCAAAATTCTGCTCCGCAACTTTTTATCATCTCGGCAGACAATTCACCGGTATAAGGCCCTTTATTTTCGAAATAGCAATTTTGTGCACCAATAGATATTTTGTTTGTTTTTTTGGATTCGGCAAAATGCTTGATGTACAAAGATGGCACACAAAGTACAACTTCTGCCGGGCAATGAGTCAGTTTATCAAGCGATGTTTGTATATCATTAAACAATGCAGATGCCTGTACAGCTGTACAGTTCATTTTCCAATTAGCGGCAATTATTTTTTTTCTCATCTATGGTTGCAAAGCTAATATTTTTGTTTGATACGGTATTTGTATGCTGCTACAAAGTTTGACACTATATTTTTGCTAATTTTGCCCGCAACATGAATAAAACCGAAAAATATTTAATAACTGCAGCCTTACCCTATGCCAATGGACCATTACATATTGGCCATATTGCAGGATGTTATCTGCCCGCAGATATTTATGTGCGTTATTTGCGCCTGCATAATCATGATGTGAAATTTATTTGCGGCTCGGATGAACATGGTGTGCCAATCACCATTAAAGCAAAAAATGAAAACATCAGCCCGCAACAAGTGGTTGATAAGTACCATGCCATGATGCGCGATGCATTTATAGAGTTTGGCATATCATTCGATATATATTCGCGCACATCATCACCCATTCATCATCAAACAGCAGCCGATTTTTTTAAGGTGATATATGATAAAAATATCTTCATCGAAGAAATTACCGAACAATATTATGATGAAAAAGCACAACAATTTTTGGCTGACAGATACATCACCGGCACTTGCCCTAAATGTGGTAATACCTCTGCTTATGGCGACCAGTGCGAAAAATGCGGTACTTCACTTAACCCTACAGATTTAATTAACCCAAAATCTGCATTAAGCGGTGAAACACCCGTACTTAAAAAAACAAAAAACTGGTTTTTGCCTTTAGATAAAATTCAACCGCAATTAGAAAAATTTATAGAACAACATAAAGACGACTGGAAAACCAATGTTTACGGTCAATGTAAATCGTGGTTAAATGCAGGTTTGCAACCACGAGCCATGACACGCGATTTGGATTGGGGAGTTAAAGTTCCGGTTGAAGGTGCAGAAGGCAAAGTGCTGTATGTTTGGTTTGATGCACCTATCGGTTACATATCAGCAACCAAAGAGTTATTACCCGATACATGGCAAGATTACTGGCAAAATAAAAATACTAAACTGGTTCATTTTATTGGTAAAGACAATATTGTTTTTCATTGTATAATTTTTCCGGCTATGCTAATGAGTCATGGAAATTTTATTTTACCTGATAATGTTCCTGCCAACGAATTTTTAAATCTGGAAGGTGATAAAATTTCTACTTCGCGTAACTGGGCAGTTTGGTTACACGAATATTTGCAGGATTTTAAAAACAAACAAGATGAACTGAGATATGTACTTACCTCTATTGCCCCCGAAACGGCTGATAGCGAATTTACCTGGAAAGATTTTCAGACACGGGTAAACAATGAGCTGGTGGCAGTATTGGGTAATTTTGTAAATCGTGTTATGGTGTTGATGCATAAATATTTTGAGGGTAAAATACAGGGTAACGGAAAAATAGATATTGCAAACAAAGATGTTTACCAGGCTATAGATAAATGCTATAACTCACTGCAAAAAAATATAGAAAGTTATAAGTTCAGACAAGGACTGTTTGAAGTGATGGATTTAGCTCGTTTTGGCAACAAATATTTAACCGATGCCGAACCCTGGAAAACCATCAAAACAGAACCCGAGAACTCCAGCGAAGTACTACACGATTGCTTATTATTGATAGCTCATTTAAGCTGTTGTTTGCAACCCTTTTTACCTCATACTTCTCAAAAAATATTTGCACAATTAAATTTAAAATCAAAATTTTTATGGCATGAGGAAATAGTTTTTTCTGCAGGGCATCAACTGCAGAAACCTGAATTACTATTTGCTAAAATTGAAGATGATATTATACAACAACAAATTGATAAATTATTTGCCGGTAAAAATAATACTGCTATGAACTTACAACCACAAAAAGAAACCTGTACTTATGATGATTTTACCAAACTTGATATAAGAGTTGGCGAAATAATTGCTGCCGAAAAAGTATTAAATGCAGATAAACTGTTAGCGCTAATTATTGATACGGGAATAGACAGAAGACAAGTTGTATCGGGCATAGCAGAGCATTATAAACCCGATGAAATTATTGGGCAAAAAGTTTGTATCCTGGCTAATTTAGCGCCACGTAAAATCAGAGGCATAGAGTCGCACGGTATGATTTTGATGGCCGAAGATAATACCGGTAAATTGTGTTTTGTAATGCCGCAAGAGGATGATTTTTTTAACGGCAGTATTGTCAGATAAAATTATACTAACCCATAGTACGGGGATTTTGGTTTAATTTAGTACCCTTCGAGATCTGCGTGCCCTGAATAATATGTAAAACTCTATTGCCAGCATACTTGCCGAAAGAACAAGATGTACCGGCTGTAAATATTTAGGCATACCCAGATAGGTTAAAATTATTCCGCTCAGAATTTCTAATATTACAATCAACAATAATAAATTGATAATATTTATTCCTAAGCAATATTTCCAATTACGATAAAATAAATAACTAATAAGGGTTAATACAATTAAAGAAAATGAGCGATGAATATAAAATACCCAATCAAAATGTTTAACCCATTCATGTCTTAGTGCATCGCCCAACTGCAGAGCAATTTCATCAACTTGCTGGCGAACCTGAGTGCCCAAAATAATTTGTATAAAACTTACAGCTATTAATAAACGCAAGAGCCAGATAAAAATTAAACTGACATCAAAACGATATTTAGGTTTTGTGGCAAGATGTAAAACATATACCTGTATGGCAACAATAATTAATGCGATTCCCATGTGAATGCTGATTATCCATGGCAACAGATTAGTAGCTACAACAATAGAACCAAACCAGGCAGTAAATAAAATAAGTATCAGATTAATAAAACTGTAAATAAAAATACGCTTGTCATATTTCAATAGAAAGATTGATAAAATCACCATCAGTAAAATTAAATTACCGGCTAAGAAACCCAGTAAACGATTAATATACTCCGTCCACGTTTTATTTGCATTAAAATCTTGTTCTATCAAAAGAGATTTATCATTTATCAAGGCTTGAGCTTCGTTGGTAAAACCAATGGCATCTAATAATTTACTGAAATCAATTATTTTTTTTTCACGTTTAGCAGAGTAAATTTCTTTGTAATTGTGGGGTAATTCATTTTTATCGGTGGGTGGTATCCACTTACCGAAACATTTAGGCCAATCGGGGCAGCCCATACCCGAACCGGTCATACGCACAATGCTTCCGGCAAGTATTACCAATAATAACACAACCAATGTTATTTTACATATGCTAATAAATAGCTTAAGCATTTTTATAAATCATATATATTGGTGTAAATATATTTGCAAATCATCAGGTGATATTGTAATTTCATAAATTATTTGCACATAAATATGTGCATTTGTCGTTACAGACTTATTGAAAAAACAGTAAAATATTGAAATTTATGAAGTTAATAAAAATTATTCTGATACTTAATTTGCTGACACCATTTGTAATCAACGCCCAAAAAAATGAAACCCCGGGCGGAACATTACAATTAGGCATGCGCAGTACCGGAAGTTTTTTTGGCAGCAACGGATATGCAGGCATGGGATTTGGCGGACAATTCAGATTAATGCTGGCTAAACGCCTCAACAGCGAGTGGTTTGCCGATTATATCAATACAAATCTGGGAGGGCTGGGTAAACGCAATGACGGCCACATTGGTTGGAGTGTAATGTTTTATCCTTTTAATACAGCAGAAAAAAATTTTCATCCCTATTTGCTTGCAGGCCATTGTTTTGATTATACCAAAGTAACACCCTTTAATACTCCTTACGAAATAAGAACTTCAGAATCGCGCAGCCGATGGAGTTCTGCCGCACAAGCAGGTATAGGTACGCATCTGCAATTAAACAAACGAACAGATATTTCCATCGCTGCACAATTCATGATACATCTGGGTAATGACATTCATACACATGTACATGAACACAACGGCATAAAAGAATTACACATTGACGACCATGTGCATGGGAATAATCTTACTTTAGAAGGACATTTACTTTTTACAATAAGTTGCAACGTAAAAATAGCTGATTTATGGTGAGAATCGTTTTTTTTACCTGCTGTTTGTTCATCAGTTTGCAGGCATATACACAAGATAATAAGCAGTTTGTTCATCAGGGATTAATTCGTTTCATGGGAACATTAAGCTATGGAAAATTATTTTCGCATAATACAAACAACATTTTTTTACATGGCGACATAGAATATTATTCAAGTGATAATTTTAGTTTTCGCAGTGATGGTTATATTTTCCTTAATTCATTTAACGGACTAAAACCCATGGTAGTGCATCATTCAATTTTTTCGGGTATAAACTATCATTTTAAAACAAATTCGCACATTGACCCTTATGTGGGATTTCAGCCCGGAATTAATTTAGGCAAACAAACTGAGCCTGAATTTTTTCAGCATATACCCTTGCCTGATAGAGAACCCATGCAAAACACGGCAAGCCCTCTTATTTCTGTTTTAGCCGGAATCAACTACTACGGAACCAAGTTTTTTCATTTAACGCTTAATGCCCGATATATTTATGGACAGTTTACAGATAACTACCATGCCTTTTCTTTAAGCGAGCTCAGAATTTCTTTTGGTTTAGGATTTAATTTTAATTGAATTAAAGGATATATACCTTATATAAACCAACCGTATAAATAAATCTTTATATTTATCAATCAACGTAAGCTTAATACTAAACATCTTAAGGGTTGTTAAATTTTCATAACTGCTAAATTCTTAATTATTTAGGCATTAAATTTGTTAATGATATGTTAATAAATTTAAGGATGGTGTTGCAAGGATAACTCTAAAAATATTAGCTTATGAAAAGAATCTTTATCCACTTCATTGCATTAATAGCTATTTTAAGCTCGCAAAATGTCAGTTCTCAATTTTGTTCTGTATGCGATTCAAACCTGTTTAAAACCAAACCCATTCTGGAAATACCAATCTTTTTTTTGCCTATGAATGTGTTGTCGTTTGATATACCCAATAGAAAAGTGATGCCTCACATGGGTAATAATATTTCTATCGGAGGTTCGTATGTAGCGTTTCCATTTAAAAATTTACCGGTAGGTATAGAGTTAAGAGGTTCATTAGGCGGCTATGCATGGGGCAAAGAAAATATGCAATTTACTTTTGATAGCACCAATATTACCGAATTGGAGGTCCAATATAAAAGCAACATGAATAAAGCTATGTTGGGATTAAAATTTGTTGATGTAGAATCGGGAAGTATTATAAAACCTTATGCTTCGGTATTTGCCGGTTATGCATTTATGCGTTCAAGAATTTATATACCTGATCCGCAGGATGAAACCGATTGCGAACCTTTAGAAAATAAATTGGTGCATAAGTTTAATGGTTTTGTTTATGGTGCAGAAGCAGGCATTGAGTTTAATTTAAATAAAAAATTACGAAAAAATCCACAATACAAAGGAGCCGGTATATTTTTATATACTTCGGTTGGTTTGCTCAGAAGCCATGGTAATTTAGAATATATAAATGTAAAACACCGTGTTGATGAACTTAATGGGCCGCTTCCTTCTCAACATATACACCACAACCATCCGCAGCAATCAACCGATCAATTTACGGCAACTTTTATCAATTTAAGTTCTAACCAGTATCATACACACAAAGTAGCCGAATTATACAGAACGCCCATGAATATGTGGAACATTAGTTTGGGTTTAATATTTAGATTATAAAAAATTCAGAGATTTAATTTTATCCCATCATTACCAATAATAATAGGATTGTCGTTGATGCGATTTTTTGCGGGGCCGTTTTCAAGTTTTAATACGCCTCTGGGGCATACAGCCGAGCATACACCACAACCCACACACGAAGCCCGAACAATGTTTTGTCCTCTTTGCGCATAAGCACGCACATCAATACCCATTTCACAGTAAGTAGAACAATTCCCGCAGGATATACATTGGCCTCCGTTGGTGGTAATTCTAAAGCGCGATTTAAAACGTTGTATAATACCGATATAGGCAGCGAGCGGGCATCCAAATCTACACCATATACGGTTGCCCATTAACGGATAAAAACCGGTACCCACCACACCCGAAAATACAGCACCAATTGCAAAACCATATATCTGCCTGATGAAGCCGGAGCTGATTCCCATCACGTTATCATTTTTTATAAAATATGAAATAAGCACCAATATGGTCATCACTATTGCAAAAAGTAATACGCCATGAATTAGCCATCTTTCTATTTTCCATGCTTTTAGTTTTTTATCAGATAATTGCCTGTAAGGATCGCCCAGTGTTTCTGCTAAACCACCACAACCGCATACCCAACTGCAGTACCATCGTTTGCCGTACAGATAAGTAAATACCGGAACACCAATTAAAAATAAAGCTATTCCCCAGCCTAATAAAAATATGCCTGCTGTGCCTGCCTGTATGTGCTTATCAATGTTGTAGTCAAAAAAGAATTTATAATCTAGCGGCCACATGTTTTTTAAATCATTAGCCGGTAAATTTAGTCGTGCTAAAATTTCGGGTAATGTAAAAGCAAAACACAACTGAAAAAATATTACCGAAAGGGTTCGTATTTGCTGGTATTTATTTCCTCTGTACTTAAGCATCATTCGGATGCCCATTACTGTCATGGCCAGACAATACATAAAGCCATACACAAACCATTCGCTTGCTTCGTTTCCGCTCATCAATTTAGAAAGCGGGTCTAACAATACTGCCCAATTGGTAATATATTCGGGAAACCAGTATAAAAAAACATAAAATACAATCAACAAGCAACCTACAATTATACCTAACCATCCCCTTGATGTTGCTGCATTGTGGTATATACCATTGTTTTTTATTCCTTTTGTTTTTCCTTTATATTCAGGAATAATATACAACAACGCACCTAAGCAACTTAATATAAATGAAATAAAAAAAGCAATTATCCGGATAGTAGAATTATTCACTAAACCATAGCCGGAATGTTTTACCACATAAAATAAGCGCATGTCATACATCACATTATCCCAATTGCCCGACTTTTTAAAATTTTCATTTACATGGTTGTAGGCATTTTTAAAATCATTGATAAAAGAAAATTTAGAATCATATTCTTTATTGAGCATGTGTTGCGTAGCCGGAAAGAGATGTTCGTAGTATGATTTGCCGCTGCCGGTATATTTGTCAGCAAAATTTTTCTTTAAAACATCAACGGTTAATTGATATTTATTACCGGATAAAGTAAAGACAAATATCAGTAAACTAAATATAAATAGCCAAAGACCCGCTTTTTGTGTGCCTTTCATTGTTTAACTAAAAATTCTGAGTAAATTTTTCTTTTTTAATTTTAAATTTTTGTTGTGTTTTTTATTATAAATTTCAATGAGTTTGTGTTCATAGTGTGTGTAAAATTCGGGGTCAAAATTTGCATCGCTTAAATGTTCTAATACAAATTCAACACTTTTGTTTTCGCGAAGCCATTTATCAAATACAGTATGCCGGTATCGTATACCCAGTGATACAATGCCTTCAAATCGTCTATCGGCATGATAATATATGCGAATAGATTTTTTTTCTTTTTGATCGTACCATATCACACTATCGCAATGGTTGTCAATAAAGGTGTTTTTACTGTACACCTGGTATTCGATGTCTAATATTTTAGCTGAATTAAAAAAGTTTACCGGCCGGTATGGTGTTCTTTTTTTACAGATGGTATAAGCTACCGATTCTCCATGCATACGTCCCGTGTACCAGATTTGTTCAACAGACAGGCGTCCGGTCAGGGGAGGGCTAAATTCTGCGCAATCGCCAATGGCATAAACACCGGGAATATTTGTTTCCATGTATTCGTTAACCAATATACCTTTATTAATTTTTAATCCGCTGTTCTTTAAAAAATCAATGTTAGGGGTAACACCAATGGTTATACCGGCAAATTCACATGGTATTTCTTCACCCGAAGAGGTAATAACAGATTTTAATTTGCCGGTGTCATCACCTTTAAACTCTTTTACTTCGCAATTTAATTTTAATGTTACATGATGCTCATCAATGTGTTGTTGTATAATTTTTGATTCTTCTTCGGGCAATACATTTTTCCAAAATCTGAATTCTCTTACCAAGAATGTTACTTCAATATTTCTGCTCAACAACATTTCAACCATTTCTATACCGATTAATCCCCCACCCACAACCACAGCTTTTTTTATGCCTTTTGTGTTTTCTTCCATCAGTTGCAAATCTTGCAAACTTACCAGTCCTTGAACACCTTTTAAACTTTTTCCCGGCCAATCTAAAAAGTTTGGTTTAGAGCCGGTAGCAATTATCAAGTCATCATAATTTAATGTTTGTTCGTTGTCTAAGAGTAATTCTTTATTTGTAAAATCAATTTTTGTAACTAAGGCTTTAATTAATTCAATATTATTTTTTTTCCAAAACCAATCTTCATAGGGTTTCGTATTGACAAAGGGCATGTGGCCCATATAAATATACATAAGCGCAGGGCGCGAAAAAAAATATTCACTCTCTGCCGAGATAACACTAATCTTATAATTGCTTAACTTGCGTATATGGCGTGCCGCAGTGATGCCAGATATACCATTACCAATAATTATAATGTGTTTCATTTTAGTTGCCAAATTAAGGAAAATAAATAATTATTACTGTATTGTGAATAAATACTTATTTTGTTAAAAATATATGAACGACTGTTTATAAACAAAAAAAGCATTTTTGTCATAAATTTGGGTTAATAATCATTAATTAGCTTTAATAATAAACATCTGCTGTAACTTGTAATTGTTGTTTACGTTTCTAATATTTAAAGCAAACAATTTTTTGCCCGGATGAGACAACTAAAAATAACAAAGCAGGTTACTAACCGCGAAACACTTTCCTTAGATAAATATTTACAAGAGATAAGTCGTTGCGAAATGATTACTGCAGATGAGGAAGTAGAACTTGCCAAACGTATTAAACAAGGCGATCAAAAAGCGCTTATGCGTTTGGTAAAAGCTAATTTAAGGTTTGTGGTATCGGTTTCCAAGCAATATCAAAATCAAGGTTTAACGCTTTCAGATTTAATAAACGAAGGCAATTTGGGATTAATAAAAGCCGCCCAGCGCTTTGATGAAACCAGGGGCTTTAAGTTTATATCTTATGCGGTATGGTGGATACGGCAATCCATACTTCAGGCCTTAGCCGAACAATCGCGCATTGTACGTTTGCCCCTGAATAAAATTGGTTCTATCAATAAAATAAATAAAGCATTTTCTAAACTTGAACAAGAATTTGAACGTACACCAACCGAATCTGAATTGGCAGAAAGTTTAGATTTAAGTCAGGATGATGTAAGGCAATCTATGTTTTATTCAGGGCGCCATGTTTCTATGGATGCGCCTTTGAATGCTTCAGAGGATGATAGCGGTACGATGTTGGATGTATATGCATCGGAAGATAACCCTACCCCTGCAGATGACTTACTTAAAGAATCGCTGCGTAAAGAAATAGAGCGCTCTTTGGGTACCCTCACTCCGCGCGAAGCGGATGTAGTAAAACTTTTTTTTGGATTAGATGGCAAACAGCCGCTTACTCTGGAAGAGATAGGTGCAAAATTTGATTTAACCCGTGAGCGGGTTAGGCAAATTAAAGAAAAGGCTGTGCGCAGACTAAAACATACTTCACGAAGCAAATTATTAAAAATGTATTTAGGATAAATACATTTTTATCTTTATGATTTCGGGCACCCATTACACATTACAATATATGATTTTTTGCTCGATGACTAAGTAATACGGTTTTCTAACACTTCTTATTAAATACCCTACATACAACAACCGGTTGTTGTATTTTACACAAAAAAACACCTTGTAATATTTTAACCGAATATTTGCTTACTTTTGGAAGTATGATTTACGAATTTAACGGCTATAAACCTGTAATACATCCAAGTTCCTTTATTCATCCGCAGGCTTGTATAACAGGCAATGTAATAATCGGTAAAAACGTATATGTAGGCCCCGGAGCAGCTTTGCGTGGCGATTGGGGAGAGATAGTTATTGAGGATGGTTGTAATGTTCAGGAAAACTGCACTATACATATGTTTCCGGGTATCAAGGTTTGGCTTAAAGCTTCTGCACATATCGGTCACGGAGCGATTATTCACGGAGCTACAATCGGTAAAAATGTTTTGGTGGGAATGAATGCAGTTATTATGGACAATGTTACGGTTGGCGATAACAGCATCATAGGAGCATTAACATTAGTACCCGAAGGAATGCAAATACCTGAAAAACAAATAGCCGTGGGTAACCCGGCAAAAATAATTAAAGAGGTAAGCGATGAAATGTTATCATGGAAAACATCCGGAACAAAACTATACCAGCAACTTCCTGCCGAATTGTATGCTACACTCAAACCTTGCGAGCCCCTTACGGAAATAGATCCTAACCGCCCTAAGCAACAAGCTGTTTATTTAAATTGGAAAAAACAAAAATCAGATTAACTGTTTGCCCTGTGCATGCATTGTTTGAATAACTGTCGGGTATAGTGTATATGATAATCTGAGATTAAACCTTAATTCGTATCTTTGTAAAATGAATGGTAAAATAGCAAAATGTTCGTTTTGTGGTCGCAGTAAAAAAGACGTTGGGATGCTTATAGCCGGAGAAAGCGGGCATATATGCAACGATTGTGTAATACAGGCCGAAGCTCTGGTAAAAGAAACTATGAGTCAGATAAAGCCGGTGCAACAAGAGCCGGTATTATATAAACCCATAGACATCAAAGCATTTTTAGATGAATATGTGATAGGTCAGGATGAAGCAAAAAAAATATTATCGGTAGCCGTATATAATCATTACAAGAGATTGCTTCAGAAAAATACATCAAAGAACGATGAAATAGAAATAGAAAAATCTAACCTGATAATGGTAGGGCAAACAGGAACCGGAAAAACTCTGCTTGCCAAAACCATTGCAAAAATTTTAAACGTTCCATTTTGCATAGCAGATGCTACGGTATTAACCGAAGCCGGCTATGTTGGTGAAGATGTTGAAAGCATACTTACCAGATTGTTGCAGGCTGCAGATTATAACGTTCCGGCTGCCGAAAGAGGAATAGTTTTTATTGATGAAATTGATAAAATTGCTCGTAAAGGAGATAATCCGTCCATTACGCGTGATGTAAGCGGAGAAGGTGTACAACAAGCACTTTTAAAATTATTGGAAGGCACAGTTGTAAATGTGCCCCCGCAAGGAGGCAGAAAACATCCGGAACAAAAATTAATACAGGTTGATACAAAAAATATTCTTTTTATTTGCGGTGGAGCATTTGATGGTATTGATAAAATTATTGCCCGTAGAATTAATACCAGTGCTATAGGTTTTTCAGGAAAAGATAAAGACCAGATAGATAAAGAAAATTTATTGCAATATATTAGTCCGCAAGACCTTAAAACCTTTGGATTAATACCCGAATTAATCGGTCGTTTTCCTGTTCTTACTTACTTAAATATTTTAGATAGAAATACATTAAAACGCATTCTTACAGAACCTAAAAATGCTCTGATTAAACAGTATATCAAACTTTTTGAGATGGACGATATTAAATTAAGTTTTGATAAAGAGGTGATAGAATTTATAGTAGATAAAGCTATGGAATATAAACTGGGAGCGCGTGGTTTACGCTCCATTTGCGAAGCTATATTAAACGATGCCATGTACGAATTACCTTCTCATAAAGAAATCGAAGTATTAAAAGTTGATTTACCCTATGCCGAGGAGAAATTTAAAAAATCTGAACTGGCTAAACTCAAAGTAGCATAAACATTTTGTTAAAAATATTTTATAAAGTTTTAGCCAAATTATTTTTTCAAACACTTATCACCATTAATTTTATGCAATATAATTTTTCTTATGCAACAATATCATAAACTTTTACAACATACATTACATACAGGTATTTATAAACAAGACCGAACCGGAACCGGAACAATCAGTGTGTTTGGCTATCAAATGCGTTTTAATTTAGATGATGGATTCCCTTTGGTTACAACTAAAAAACTACACTTACGTTCAATAATACATGAATTGCTTTGGTTTTTAAAAGGCGATACCAACATAAAATATTTAAAAGATAACGGAGTAAGTATTTGGGACGAATGGGCAGATGAAAACGGAGATTTAGGTCCGGTTTATGGTTACCAGTGGAGAAGCTGGCCTACGGCTGATGGCAGGCATATTGACCAGATAAGCCAGGTGATTGAACAAATAAAGAAAAACCCCGATTCAAGAAGATTAATAGTTAGCGCATGGAACGTTGGCGAAATTGAAAATATGAAGTTGCCTCCCTGCCACGCATTTTTTCAGTTTTATGTAGCCGATGGAAAATTATCATGTCAGCTTTATCAGCGCAGTGCCGATATATTTTTAGGTGTTCCGTTCAATATTGCTTCCTATGCACTGTTAACAATGATGGTTGCGCAAGTGTGCGGTTTAAAACCGGGAGAGTTTATTCACACTTTAGGAGATGCACATATTTATTCCAATCATATAGAACAAGTTAAATTACAATTATCCAGAGATTGCCGAAAATTGCCAACCATGAAAATTAATCCTGAAGTGAAAAATATTTTCGATTTTAAATACGAAGATTTTACCCTCGAAGGATACGACCCGCATCCGCATATAAAAGCCGAAGTTGCAGTTTAAAATATGATTAGAAAAGTTTTAATACTGATTTTTACTTTAATTAATGTTCAAACAACAAAAGCTCAAAGCTACACAAGTTATTTTGTTGGCGATACTAACGACCTACAAGTTATACCTGAACCGGGTATTTGCTTAATGGGCGGTGCTACCGAAAACGATAGTGCCATGGTGTGGTTTTTAAACAAAGCAAATGGAGGAGATGTGCTGGTATTAAGAGCAAGCGGTAGCGATGGATATAATAATTATTTATACAGTACTTTAGGTGTTAATGTAAATTCAGTGCAAACCTTGGTGATTCCCTCTGTTCAGGCTGCCAATAACAATTATGTAAAACAACAAGTATTAAATGCCGAAGCAATTTTTATAGCCGGTGGCAATCAGGCAGATTATATTAATTACTGGAAAAATACCGCCTTAGATTCAGCAATAAATTATTTTATAAATGTTAAAAAAGGAGTTATTGGCGGAACCAGTGCCGGGATGGCAATTTTAGGAGAATTTTATTTTTCTGCTTTAAATGGAACCGTAAATTCAACTACAGCGCTTAATAATCCATTTCATTCAACGGTAACAATTGGTACATCTGATTTTATAAAACATCCATTGCTTAAAAATACTATAACCGATACTCATTACGATAATCCGGATAGAAGGGGTAGGCACAGTGTTTTTTTAGCACGATTACAAAACATCGGAAAAGATACTGTATATGGAATTGCCTGCGATGAATACACCGCAGTATGTATAGATTCAACTAACATTGCAAAAGTATTTGGTGAATTTCCTTCATACGATGATAATGCTTATTTTATTCAAATAAACTGTAAACAACCCAACATTCCCGAAGCACTTACGGCCAATCAACCCATTACCTGGATTAGAGATAGTGCTGCTATTATAGTTTGTAAAATTAAAGGAACACCTACGGCACAATACACATTTAATTTAAACGATTGGAAAACTACAAATGGCGGACAGTGGCTTTATTGGTTTATTAATAATGGCATATTAAACGAAATTACCGGGACACAGCCAGATTGTAATTTAACTTCTGAGCAGACAATAGAAAATATATCTTATAAAATTAAACTTTATCCAAACCCGTCTAACGAGTTTATTATCATTGATCATAATTTTTTGCCTGATGCCCTTATTCAGTTATATGATATTAGCGGTAAATTAATTTTAACTACCCGACTTAATACCATTGATGTTTCAGCTTTACAAAAAGGGATATATTTTATAAAAATAGAAAATCAAACCATAAAATTTATCAAAAATTGATTTCAATAATAGTAGCAGTTGCAGAAAATAATGCCATTGGAAAAAACAATCAATTGCTATGGCATTTGCCGGCTGATATGAAATTTTTTAAAGAAAAAACAAGCGGGCATTGTGTTATTACCGGAAGAAAAAATTATGAATCCATCCCGGAAAAATTTAGACCATTGCCCAACCGAACAAATATTGTTATTACTCGTCAACAACATTATTCAGCACCCGGAGCCATTGTAGTACATACGCTCGAAGATGCTATAGAAAAAGCCCGCGCTATTGAAAAAGAAGAAATATTTATTATTGGAGGTGCACAGATATATAACGAGGCTATCAATAAAAATCTAGTGCAAAAATTATATGTAACCAAAGTGTTGCATCATTTTGAAGCAGATGCTTTTTTCCCTGCTATAGACCCCGATAAATGGGTAATAACTAAAAAAAACATAAAAGCTAAAGACAATAAAAATCTATATGACATGGAATTTTATGAATATGTGTATAAGAAATGATTTTTGTAAATAAATAACCAAATATACTCTGCATTAACATTAAAAATTGTTTTTTGGGCCGATTAAAATTTTAGGTTCAAAAACTCATTACTACATCGGCCACCCCGGGTAAAGCAATTTTAATTTCAACTCTTCTGTTCAGTTGTCTGTTATCCGGATTATCGCTTCCATCGGGGTTAGCATTAGCTACAGCCGGTTTAGACTCGCCAAACCATAATTTCTTCATGCGACTACCTTCAATACCTTTTTTATTTAAGTAATCATAAGCAGCATTTGCCCGTTTTTTAGATAATATCATGTTGTATTCATCAGAACCTAACCAATCACAGTGCCCATGAAGTTCAATCGTAACTCTATTATTATCTTTTAAAAACATAGTTAAAGCATCTAAAACATTTTTGCTTTTATCTCTTAAAAAGTATTTATCAAAGTCGAATAATATATTTTCAAATTCAGGAAATTTTGTAATCAGTTGCTCTATTTCTATAATATCTATTACTTCGGTATAAAATTTATTGGTTTTGGTATCTAAAGTTTTAATATAGGCTGAATATAGCTGGTCAATATCTGTTAAATCTATTTTGTACGGATATGAAAATGCTTTGTCTAATTCGGCAATAATTTTTGGATCTTTAGGTTGATTGTCTATTTTAAAGTTTCCTTTATTGTCGCTCCGGGTAAAGTTTACATTCTTTTTTTCTTCATTTATCAAGGTTATTTTTACTTGTGCTCCATCTACTTCTGCTTTCAAATCAAGGTTGGTCCAGGTAAGCTTGCCCTTAACATTTACAATACTTTCGGTATTATTTTTATTATCTCCGTAATAACTTATCTTTAAATCATCTTCGTTAATCAGTACAGTATATTTTTCAACCGGGTTCAGGTTATTGAAGTTAAAGAATCCTGTATTATCCGTGTATGTTTTTCTGACAATTTCCCCTTGTGTATTTACTAAAAATATTTCGGTTTTTTTAACCGGTACAATATCATTGTGCATCATAACTCCAGAAAGAGAAACTTTGTTTTCGGGCGAAATAACCGGATTAAAATTTAAGCCCTGTTCCGGGATGTCATTTATTTGAAAATGATTCAGTGCAGAGTCTTTGATGTTAAACAGTGCATTTTGAAAAGTGGCCTGTTGAGCATATATTTTATTGTCTTTATTTTTTATTTTTTGAATATTAATTTGCTGAAATAAATGATATTGTTCGCATTGTTTGGGGATAGTAAATTCTTCTGTATGAGGTCTGGAAACCTCAAATCCGTTTGCTACTACTTCCAAAATGTATGTGGCATCCGGTTTTAACACCATGGTATATTTACCGGTAAAATTATCTGCAGTATAAGTGCCGGCTGAGTTGCCCGTTAATTTTTCTTTTACGTGAATAGTTGCGCCTGTGGGTATCAGTTTTTCTCCGGCAACTACTATACCTCTTACTTCGGTGCTTGGAATATTTAAACATTCCAATTGCACATGGAAGATGTCTAAATCGCCAATATTACCCGGACGATTAGAGGATAAGTACGCGCTGGCAGTTTCAGGATTTATAAAGTAGTATATATCATCGCCACCGGAGTTAATGGGTATTCCTAAATTAATGGGGTCAGTAAAAGTTCCATCGGGTAAATATTCGCATTTAAATATATCATAGCCACCCATGCTTGTATGCCCCTTGGAAGAGAAGTAAAATGTTTTTCCATCGCTTGCTAAAAAAGGTGCGTCTTCATCAAAGCGTGTATTGATAACATTACCCGCGTTGATGACCGGACCCCATGAACCATCCTCTTGTTTTTTAGAGATATAAATATCTCTGTCTCCCTGACCGCCATTTTTATTACTAACAACAAACAAAGTTTTTTCATCCGGAGTAACAAACACGGATGGTTCTTGTTTTTTAGAATTAACATTTCTGTTCATTCTAACGGGTTCGGTCCATTTTGCATTTTGCAGCTCTGATTGCCAAATATCTTTATTTCTGTATATATAAAGCCTGTTTTCATCTTTGTTATAGGCAATCACGGCATCATGATATTCGGTGTTTATTTTAGAGCTAACCAGTTCGTCATTTGCATCAACTTGTAAAGGAGTACTCCATTCGCCATTTATTTTTTTACTCACGTAGATATCTTCAAAGTATTTGCTGTCGTTATCCATTTTGCCTCCGGTAGTACCTTCTCTGCGCGAGGTAAACAGCAATACCGATTCGTCTTTTTTTACTATTTGTGCGTATTCGGCATATTCTGTATTAATTTTAGAGCCTAAGTTTTGAATGAGGGTGGTATTATTTTCTCTTTTTAATTCGGCAACACCATTATTACACATTTCTATAAAACCTTTTACTTCGCGGTTAAGTGTTTCACCGGCTTTGCCTTTTGCTATAAATCTTCTAAATTCATTGTAATAACGTATGGCTTCCTGAAAATTATTTGTGTATTGGTTAACTCTGCCTAAATAATAATATACTTCACCGATGGTATCTTTACCCATCATGGTTTTTAAAGATTTTTCAAAATATTCTTTGGATTTTTCTTTTTCTACTTCCGAATTAAAAAAACATAAACCTGTTTCGTACAGATAACGACTGTTAGTACCGTTTAAATTAATTAATTCGAGGTAATATTTTTTAGCTTCTTTATAATTCTCTTCCGTAAAATGCTTACGGGCATTTTTCAGAAGAGATTTTTCCTGCTTGGATTGAGTGTAAGCAAGCGTGTGTGAAAAGTGTATAGCTGTAAATATGATTATTAAGCGTAATTGCACACTCAAAATTATTACAATGAATTGCGCAATATTTTTGTTTGGATTTGAGTATTAAACAGGAGCGTGTTAATTCTGTTTGAAATTCTTTATAAATAAAGGGGGTGCTAAGGTTATTAACAAACGATTATTGAAAAACTAAGAAAGTCGAATTCTTGGATCGAGAAACCCATAAATAATATCTACCAAAATATTTATTATAACAAACATGGTAGCAATTACTAAAACACTGCCAACAACTACCGGTAAATCATCGTTGGTTACAGAATCAAAAACTTTTTTGCCTATACCGTTCCAACTAAAAATATTTTCTACAAACACAGCCCCTGCGAGCAACGAAGCAAACCATCCGGATATAGCAGTAATTACCGGACTAAGCGAGTTTTTAAGAGCGTGTTTATATATTACCTTATAACTGCTTAAACCTTTGGCTTTAGCCGTGCGAATATAATCCTGTGATAAAACATCGAGCATGGAACTGCGTGTAAGTTGCAAAACAATAGCCAAAGGCCGAATGCCGAGCGTTAAAGCAGGCAATATAATTTTAGAGGGTCTGTAATAAACTTCTCCGGTAAAATCATCAAAATCGGTAAGGGGACCAATGCTTAAATTAGTTCCCGGTAATTCAAAATAATTATTGATTAAGGGCAATAAATCGTAACCCAGCATACCATTCATAGCTATGCCTATTAACCAAAATAACATACCTAATCCAAATCCTTTTAAGCCGCTTTCAATTAAAAAACCTATTGAAAATCGCTTGTTGATTCTATTTTGACGGTATTGGTTGTAGGCAACACCAAAGATTAAACCTAAACCTAAGAAATAAAATGGTAATTGTGGCAGGTAGGTAATTTTATACCATAATTCGGCTCCAATCCAAACAATGATAACACCCAAAAAAAACGAAGGCCCTGACATACCTAATACGGCAACCACCATAGAGAAACTATCAAAAAAACTTCCTTTGCGTAGCGCTGCCATAATGCCTAGAAATACGCCAAGTAAGGTAGCGATTAAAATAGATACAAAGGCAAGCAAAATAGTTTCGGGCAGTGTGTCCCAAATAATTTCCGAAACTCTTTGTTTGGTTTGGTAAGATCTGCGCAGATAGGGTTTTTTAATTACAAGTAATTTTTCGGGGCCTATAGGTACAGCGGCCAGGGAGGTATATTTTGCCGAGTCGAGATAAAGATGACTGTTGGCATTGGTACTATTAATTGATAGGGGAGATAAGTCATTTAAATAAAGCAAATATTGTTTATACAAGGGTAAATCAAGTCCCAGGTCCTTACGTATGGATTTTATTATTTCTTCATTTACGTTTTGCCCACCCAGCAAACGGGCAGGATCACCGGGTTTGCTGTGAAAAAGGAAAAATACAACCGTTATAACGCCAAATAAAACCAGGCATCCGTAAACAATCTTTCGTATAATGTAGCGTAACAAAGTTATTTGAAGTATTTAAGTTTTACATCGTTAAAGGGCGGGATAAGCGGGTGTGGCCACTTATCCAGTACCCATCCTTTATTTAGTAACATGATACCGGGATTGGAGCGTATCATGGTTTTTAAAACTTTTTCGTCAGTATGAGCAAACGGTATATTTAGCTCCCAGCTTTTTATTTTTTCCTGAATGATGTTTACAGGCGATGCAGTTAAGCAGATAAACGGGATATTGTTTGCTGAAGCTTCTTGGGCCAGCATTTTTATTTTATTTATTTTCTTATCGCAGGCTGTTTTTAAATCGTAGCTGATTAATAAAATTACATAATCTAAATTGAGCAATGAATCAGTGTATTCAACACCGGTAAAAGCATCTGCTACACTAAAATCGCGTGCCGGTGCGGGTTTACCCGGGTCAAGCGTTACCTGTCTCATGTCTATATATTCCCAATCAGCTTCATAATTTTCGGGAAAGGCATCAAATTCTTTTACTTCTCCGCTGGTTTTGTTTTTTAATTTATAGAAAAACTGATATTTAGGTTGTATATCGGTTCTTTCTGTGTTAATGTTTTTACCTATGGCGTATGGCCTGAAATCTTTTACAGGCAAATAGCGCATGCAATAAAGTGTAAAGAGCAGACTGATGATAATAAAAGCAGTTGCGACAGCCCATTCGTTACCCAAAAATCTTACTTTGATTTTTTTGATAAACAAATAAACTACTAAACATATAGCAGCGAATAATAAAGGAAACCACCAGTTAAATAATCCTCCTGAAAATAGTGCAATGGCAATCAATGTGGCAGGTAGTATAAAAATATCATCGCGCCAGCTGTTGAATTGAATTTTTTGCTGACGAATAAATATAATTAAAACAAATACCAACAGCGCTACATCTTTATAAAACGATTCCCACGGAGTTAATGAGCGTCCAACAGAACCTTTTAATGCGTCTCCAAAACATCCGCAATCGTTTACACAAACTTTATCAAAACTTTGGTTTTCTATTTGCCCGCGTTTGGTTTCGTACTCTTTAATCATTCTTTTGTCTTCATCTGTGTAAGTACTGTCTAATTCCTGATAGGCATAAGGGTAGTATGCTTCGTATTGTTTTTCGAGTGATTTTAATTGTTCGCTTCTTTGTTTTTGAAAAATACTTTGGTTGTTATTGCAGGTGGCAGTATAAAATGTTAGCCAGGCAAAAAACAGGGTCATTGCTAACAGAGTAAAACTTACCATCCTGGATTTACCACCTACCAAAATGGCCAAACCCAATACTACTTCAGTAACTGCAATAATTACAGCCAGTGGCAAGGCATAATCATGAAACATTGCCCAAAAAGAACCCAGGGCTTTTTCATCAAAATATTCTTCCAGTTTATAAGAAAAACCGATAGGATCGTTTGCTTTAATTAGTCCCGAAACTACAAAAAGCGAACCTACTACAATGCGTGAAACATAGGTAGCAAAATAAATTCCTTCATCTGCCAAAATAATGATGATACCTAAAATAGTTAAGCTCCAGGCAATGATATGGTAAAGTACTTTAAAGCCCTTCACGATACTTTCATCAGGGTTGGCGGTTTTTTGAAATATAAAAGTAAAACCCGTTTCGGATGAGGTATAGATATCTGCTGATTGGAAATAAAGAAAAAATAACGAAGCTAATCCCAGCAGCAAATAAACCAGGCCAAGAATACTTTGCAGTGTGAGTAATTTTTTAGCCATTATTTTCTTGTTCACTTAGTTTTATCAGGGCAAAAATAGCATAATTAATTATGTCTAAATAATTGGCATCAATGCCTTCAGAAATGAGTGTTTTACCTTGATTGCTTTCAATTTGTTTTATCCTTAGTATTTTCATTAATATCAAATCAGTAAAGGAAGATATTCTCATATTTCTCCATGCTTCACCATAGTCATGATTTTTATTTTCCATGAGTTTTTTGGCTTTTTGCGCCATATTTTGGTAATGGCTAATGGCTGATTCGGCTGTCATTTCATGGTCTGAAGTGCCCAGATCTAATTGAATCAGTGCCATGATGGAGTAATTGATAATGCCAATAAACTCGGGTTCTATGCCTTCATTTACTTTTTGTGTTTTATTTAATTCGATTGTGCGTATGCGTTGTGCTTTGATGTATATTTGGTCGGTAAGTGATGAAGTGCGCAAGATGCGCCAGGCAGTGCCATAATCGTGTGTTTTTTTTACAAAAACATCATAGCATTTGGCAAATGCTGCATCGTATTGCAAAGCGGTATGAGAGGTGTTGCTCATGCTTAAATTGATGCCCGAATATACACTTTTATATGCATGTGTGTAAGGATATTAACTTTTTTAAAACGTTTATTTGTATGACGTTAACAAATAGATTACTAATAAATTAGAAATATTTGGTAAAATGATTTTGAGTATGAATTTTCGACAAAAGCTTTATATAAGCAAACAACCTTGGCTTATGGGCATACTAAATGTAACTCCCGATAGTTTTTATTCGAAAAGCAGGGTAAGCAATGAGCATATACTGCTTGGTAAGGCTGAACAAATGCTTGCCGAAGGGGCAGATATTTTAGATATAGGCGGGTATTCATCGCGTCCCGGTGCTGCAAATATCAGTACAGAAGAAGAATTGCAAAGGGTATTACCGGCAATAGAGCTGGTGGCCAAGCGTTTTCCACAGGCAATTATTTCGGTTGATACTTTTAGAAGTGTAATTGCTAAAGCTGCTGTAAATGCCGGTGCAGCTATGATAAATGACATCAGCGGAGGGAGTATAGATAAGGATATGTTTGCCTGTGTTGCTGATTTAAAGGTACCTTATGTGTTGATGCATATACGAGGCACACCACAAGATATGCAAAACCATTGTAATTATAAGGATGTGGTTAAAGAATCAGTATTTGAATTGTCAGAAAAATTAGAACAACTAAAACAGCTTGGAATTAATGATATTATCATAGATCCGGGTATAGGCTTTGCAAAAACCGTTGATCAGAATTTTGAAATCATCAATAATCTGCGTGCCTATAAGGTATTCAATAAGCCATTGATGGTAGGGCTTTCCAGAAAGTCTTTTATTTATAAAACTTTAAATACATTGCCTGAACATTCACTAAACGGAACTACGGTTATGAATACTCTTGCACTTTTAAAGGGCGCTGATATTTTGCGCGTTCACGATGTTAAACAAGCGCGCGAGTGTATAGCTTTAATGGGCAAATTGAATTCTAAAAATGTATGTTAAGACCTAACAAATAATTTCTTTCGGCCTGCGGATAAAATCCAAACATGTTTTGATATTGCGCATTTTCGTAATATCTGTAAACCCATGCGTTAGAAACGTATAATTCGTTAAATACATTTCTAATCATAAAATTTAATGCAAGTTGTGTTTTGTTTTTAAAAGTCAGCGCATAAGTAATTCTGATGTCATTTACGGTATAGGCATCAAGCATACGTTCTGTACTTGAGGTGTTGTCTATAAATTGTTTGCCAACATATTTGGTAATAAATGATGCGTCCAGTTTGTGTTGGTTTTTTAGAACCTGCTGTTCGGTTTCAGCTAATTTATTTGCTGTATGAAGAAGGTTAAAAGTTATTTCGCTTCCGGCAATTACACCGGGAGAAAACGCAATATCTGTTTTGGAATATTCTAATTTTATTTGGTCCCAGGTATCCCAATTATCTACATATTCATTAAAATCTATTATTTTATTTTCGCTTAAGGTTGTATTTACGGCCCAAATAATTCTTTGATGTGGTTTAACTGCCAGTTCTAACTCTATTCCTCTGCGAAAGCTGTTTTTTACGTTGGTTCTTGTATAAGCTCCCACATCGTTTATTTGTCCGGTTAATACAAGTTGATTGTGATATTGCATATGATAAAGTGTAACACCGGCTGAAATTTTTTGTTTGCTTAATCTGTAACCTAGTTCTGTATCGTATAAAGTTTCGTGTTTGGGTCTTGAACCGGGTGAGGTTTCGGTAAAGTCGTTGCGGTTGGGTTCTTTATTTCCTACCGAATAAGAAGCAAAAACATATTGATTACCCGACAAGTTGTAGGTTAGTCCGGCTTTGGGGTTAAAAAATCCGAAGTTTACGGTTTGTTGCTGAGGCAAGAGACTGTCGTTAAATCCTAAAAAGTTGTAAGAAATGGTGCGGTATTGTAAATCTACAAAGGCTACTAATTTTTTATATCTGTAATTAAAGCGCGTATAAATATTAAAATCTGATTTTTCCGCATCATTATCATAATAACGATGTCTGATATTTGAGTTTGATGCATATCTTGCCCAAATTATTTCACCGAAATGTTTTCCTGTATAATTATTCCAGCCTCCACCCAAAATGGCGTTAAATTTCCCGTTTTCGTTATAATTAAAAGAAAATACGGTTCCGTAAAAATGGTTATCGAGCCATCTTCTTCTAATTAGGTCTGTTTCTTGAATGGTATCATTACCAATGATAAGTGGGTTAAGGTTGTAGTCAGAAAAATCTTGATTTTCTTTGTATTGCTCATAAAAGCCTTTTCCCCGGGTATAAAATAATGCCAGGTGAGCATTTAACTTGTTGGCGATTTTACGATTGTAAAATAATTGATAGTGTGTTTGTGTGTAATTATCTGTTTCATTGTCGTAAGTATAGGGGTTATATCTTCTGTTGGTAGCCAGCGAGTCCTTAGGAATACCTGCCCATGCCTGATAGGTATGTTCTTTGCCTGAAAAAATGTTGGTTGTAATGGTTTGTTTATTGTCAAAATAATTTCCTGAAAAGAAAAAAGATTTTAAGTCGCTAAAAGCACGTTCTATATACCCATCTGAATAAATGGAAGATAACCGTAAATCGAAAGTAAAGTGATTATTTATTATTCCTGAGCCTATCTTGATGGTGTGTCTGCGTGTGTTATAGCTTCCTATAGCGTTGTTAATTTCGGTATATGATTTTTCTTTGATGGTGTTGGTTAGTAAATTTATTGAGCCGCCAAATGCGCCTGCACCGTTGGTTGAGGTACCAACACCTCGTTGTATTTGTATGTTTTCGGTGCCTGAGGCAAAATCGGGCATGTTTACCCACCAAACACCGTGCGATTCTGCATCGTTCAGCGGAATACCGTTTACGGTAACATTGATGCGGGTGGGATCGGTGCCTCTGATGCGTATGCCGGTATATCCAATGCCTGCTCCTGCATCCGAAGTAACTACAACGGATGGTGTTTGGTCTAAGAGGTATGGTAAATCTATTCCCAGATTGTTTTTTTCAATATCTTCTTTTTTCAGTTCGCTGTACGTTTGCGCAGAGTTTTTATCGGCACGTGTAGCGGTAACCACAACTTCGTCAGTTAATACAGTATTTACTTCCAATGTAATATCCAGAGTCGTATTTTCATTTACGGCAATGTTTGTGTAGTGGGTTTTATATCCTGTAAAAGAATATCGGATGCGGTGTTGGCCGTTGTGTAGTTTTAATTTGTAATATCCGTTTTCATCGGTGCTTACACCATATAGTGTACCTTCAACAAGTATGATGGCTCCGGCCAAAGGCTCGTTATTTTCGCCAAGTACTTTGCCGCTTACCACAAATTGCGAGGGCGAATTTTGTGCTTGTACGGATTGATAAAGCAGAATAAAGGCGCATAGCAGCGCTAAGCCGGTTGGGCTTAAAAAATTTTTTGTTTTCATAATTTGTTTTTTTGTCCCTACGCTGGCATTACCCAGATCAGGTGGTTTTTTGCACTATTGCAAAAACGGGTATAATCTCAGCCTGTATTTCATCTGCTTATGGCAGAAAGGCACCCCGTTTGGTAACACAAAGTTATGTAAACAATTCTGAAACAAACAAATTTTTTAATTGTTTTTTTATTTCGTTAAATCTTTGTTCAATACTTCCTTGTAATACAATATATTTCTTATTGTATTTAGTTAATTCATTTTGATAAATATCAAAAAAGTATTCTCCCAGCAGGGGATTTTCTCTTAGCGGGTCGGCTTGCCAGGGAAAATCGTTTTTACATAAAAAATATAAATCGTAATTTCTGGATTCAATTTGGCGAATAATGTATTCGTGGCAGTTTTTATATTTATGTTCGCTCCATGCTTTTATTACCATTAAGTCGGTATCGCAAACCAAAATGCGTTTGGCTTGTTTTGTAATTTTTTCTTCGAGCATTATTTGTCCTTGAGCGATTTTTAATAAATCATTTTGTGTGTATTTTCCGTTTTTATTTTGTAAGTATTCGCGCGCATATTCTTTTACCCAGGGTTCATTCAGATATTTTGCCGTTAATTCGCTTAGGGTAGTTTTGCCTGAACTTTCGGCACCGGTAAAAACTATTTTTTTAATTTTATTATTCATTATTTAATAATTCTTTTTTCCATTTGGCAAAACCAACTATCGCCATAAAAGTAAGTAACACAAAAAGTATAGCCGAAAAATATAGCCCTTTATAGAGGTATAACGGAACAGAAATAATATCGGCAACTATAAAATACAGCCAGTTTTCAATTTTACGGTATGCCATTAATATCATGCCATTTATCATCAACGCGGTTGTAAAACTATCAATGTAATATACATCGCTATCGGTATATTTTTTTAGTGAGAAATATAAAATGAGATAACTTGTAAGAGCAATTAAACCATACATCATATTTTCAGTTGATGTGCAATAAGTAATTTTAATTTTACCGGTATCGCTTTTTTTGTTTTTATGCCAATTATACCATCCGTAGAAGCTCATAATAAAATAAAAAATATTAATAGCCACATCGCCATATATGCCGGTTATATAGCATAAATATATAGATAAGCTAACACTGATTAATCCAAACGGATAGGTGATAATGCTGCGCTGGATGGAATAGAAACAACTGATAGCACCGGATATCAAAACTATAAAATCTATTGCCCGGTATTCTTTAATTTCTGATGTAAGTGCTTGTATAAAATGTTCGGGCATTTTATTCGGTATTTAAAATTTTAATTACAAATGAAACGCGATTTTTTGTTCTCATTATATTTTTTATTTCTTTATTTAACGCACGCATCACCGAATCGTAATTACCATAAATATGGGTGCTTAAATCGTTGGTGCTTACACGGATGTCAGGATGTGCATGAAGCCCTTCAATAAATTTATCTATCAGGGGGATGTAGTTTTTGGTAAGTGGATATAAACTTATTTCTACTGCGGTATTCATAATTATGGTTTTTAAATTGCCGGGGTAAAACCGCAGGATTCCGTATTTAATCGCTTTACCTACGCAGGCATTATCCTGTTCAGGTTTATTCGTTTAATAACGAAATGGGTTTAATCTCAGCCAATAGGCACCCCAAGCAATGCAAAGATATTATTTTTTTACGTTAGGAAAGAACAATTTTATTTCGGTACCTTTTCCTGATTCAGAATGTATCGAGATATTTCCTCCTAAATGTTCTATACTTTGTTTAACTAAGTATAAACCAATACCGCTTCCGGGAATATTTTTGTTTATTCTGAAAAACATTTCAAAAATTTTAGGCAAGTGCTCTTTATCAATGCCTATACCATTGTCTTTAATGATTATTATAGAGCCCCATTTACTGGTGCTGTAACTGATGTCAATTTCTGTTTGATTTTTTTCGGTATCTCTGTATTTTACGGCATTGATGAGTATGTTAAGTAGTATACTGGTGAGTATATTTTTATCGCTTATAAAAATTACTGAATTATCTATATGATTAAAAAACTTTACATTATGTATGTTTTCGGGTAGTTCAATTTTTTTAATCAAATCGTTAATAAAATTGTGTAATCGTATAGCTTCGGGTTTTATTTCGCTTTTGGTGTTTTTGGTAAGTTCCAGAAAATCGTTTACCAGGTCGTTCAGAAACCATGCTTTATTGCTTATTTCTGCAAGGTTTTCTTTAATTGAAGTAATATTTTCTTCATTCTCTGAAACTCTTACAGCAGAAATAATAGACGTTAACGGGCCTTTAATATCGTGTGATACTTTATATACAAATGCATCTAAACTTTTATTTTTATCTGTTAATTCGTTTTCCAGTTTTTTTCTGCGGATTATTTCTTTGCTCATAAATAAGCTTAATATAAAAAATGAGATTGCCAGCAGGCAAGATATAATTAGTAAGGTGTATAATTTAAACCAGTATGTATTTAATTGCAAAGATATTTGTGCCGAATTACTTCTTAATGTATGCTGAACTCTCTTACTAATCGAAATCAATTCGTTGGTAAATAATATTGGATTTAATAGCTTATCAATGTATTTTATATCTTCTATCCCGGTAAGTATGCTGTCTAATTGCGATGTAATGGTTGGATTATTAATCTTTTTTTTAATTGATTCAAGCTCAATTTTTAATTCACCGCATTGGCTGGATAAAGATCCGGTATGTTGAAAACCGCTGTTTGATAATTCTATCAGAAATTGTTCAGTATTATTTAAAGTGATGATAGCTTCAGCGTTTATCTCAATATATTTTCTGTAATTATTTACATTATAAATTACTAAAATGGTATAGGGTATAAAGCAAAAAACTATTATGGCAGCCAACCAGGTGCCATACTTTTGAAATTGCTTTTTTAAGTTGCTCATGCAATATAAAAGTAATAATTTTTTTATTTAAGCGATTATATCTTTATTATAATTATACAAATAAGAAGACTATATGTTTATATATGCTGAGCAATTTTAATTTTATTTTTTACAACATCAGAAAAGCTTTTTTTACTTATTTTACTTTCTAACCATGCAGTTGCGTTAAAATAATCTAATACTACTTTTTCTAAAGGATTTTCAAATAATTTTTCAAGTTCGTCTTTCAGATTTTTGTAAATAATTTGTCGGTCGGCTTCGTTATTAAATTTAATGAGTTTTTTAAGGTATTTTAACAGTACTGTTTCGGCAAAATAATCTTTTTGTTTTTTGCTGTAATATCTAATGGTAGCTTTAATAGTGTATTCCAATAAATCATTATTACCAATTTCAAAGTGAGTAAGCAGATTTAATAAACGGGTAAAGTTAAAAATATCGTGTCTTAAGGTTTGTTCGGTATCATTTATAATGATGTTTATCCAATGCAAGGCTTCTTTATAATTGCCGGCTCCAAAGTTTGCATAGGCAAAGTGGTAGTAAAATAATAGCAATTGTTCTTTGTTAATTCGTGTGTTGTATTTTTCAAGATTTTGTATGATGGATGATTGTAAGGTAATAGATTTGTTAAATAAACCCATTTTATTGTTTATTTGCAGTAATCCAATGTGGGTAATGGTAAATATTTTTATTTCTATTTCGAGGGTATCAAATCCATTGTAATTTTTTAATGATAAGATATTATTTATTAGTTGTTCGGCAGATTGAAAATCGGCAGCATCAATGTAACAATATAAAAGATGATTTAAAGTGCGTAAATACCTTTTTGCGAGGTCGCTGCGCAGATGGGGGTGAGAGTCTAAAATATCTTTTACTTTTAAAAAATTCTTTAATGCTTCATTATAATTTCTATTGGTAGCAGCGCATAAACCTTTTATGTAGTAGCAAATACTCGATGCCCTGTATGATAAGGCGGTATTTTTTCCTTTTATAAGATGATAATTTTCTATTTCGTTTACAGTTTTTCTTTCTTCCTTGTTGTGTGCAAAACCTTCTTTTCTGAACACATAATTTATTTTACTGTAAATGATATGGTATTCGGCAAGGTTTCTGAGTTTTTCCAATACTTCATTTTCTTCTTTTATCAATTGGTTTAAATCTTTTTCAAAATCGCCCGATTCGTAGTGTTCTTCCAGCAATTGTTTTTCGAGATTTATCAATTCAAACAAATAATAAAATTTTTCGTTTTCGACAGCTAATTTTTTTGTGCGTTGCAAGAATTTATCAGCTTCTTTATACAGCCCTTTTTTTAGTAATATTTCTATATTTTTTATTTCTGTTCTGAGTATAGAGCTGATGCTCGATTCGGCATAATAATTTCTAAGGCTTTTTAAAATCAGCTTATACAGATGGTTTTTTTCGGAAGGTAAATGCTTGATGAATGTTTCGTTTTTAAACTGTTGTTTTAATTCGTCTTCATTATATTCTTTTTGCTTTTCTATGGCATCAAATATTTTTAGATAATTTTTGTCGCCTGATTGCAGTGCAGAGCTAAGTTTAAAAAATCTTTTTTCGGATTTAGTTAAAGATTTAATTAAATCGAACAACTCGTTGCTGGGTTTCATAAAAATTCAATATTATGCAGTGAAATGTACATAATAATGCTGTAATATCAAGAAATAAATTATTAAACGGTAACAATAGGAATACAAGAGTAATCCAATTTTATTTATTAGCCGTAAGTTTTTTAAATGTCTCTTCCAGGCTTTGTTCTTCTTTTCTGATAGTAAGTACCAGTAGCCGGTTTTCGATTGCAAACTTTGATATTTGCGGTCGTATATCGTTGGATGATTTAGATTCTATGATCCATTCAAAATTTTGTACGTGTTTAACCTTGCTTACCCCGGGTATGGATGTCAATTTATTTGCGTGTATTTCTTTGTCAAATTCAACATAAACGACTTGTTTATTGTTTGAATGAGTTTGCAAAGCATCGGTTTTATCATCTGCTTTAATTATTCCTTTATCAATAATAATAACTCTGCTGCAGATGGCTTCAACTTCCTGCATGATGTGGGTAGAAAGCATCACCGTTTTTTGTTTACCGATTTCTTTAATTAAATTACGTATTTCTTCAAGTTGATTAGGGTCTAATCCGGTAGTAGGTTCATCCATGATAAGTACGCTAGGGTCGTGTATAAGCGCTTGCGCAAGCCCAACGCGTTGGCGATATCCTTTAGAAAGCGCGCCAATTTTCTTATGTTTTTCTATTCCTAAACCTACAATTTGTATCATTTCATCAATGCGTTGTTTAGCATTTTTTATATGATGTAGGCCTGCAATAAAGGCTAAATATTCTTTTACATACATATCTAAATAGAGCGGGTTATGTTCCGGTAAATAACCAACATGTTTTTTAACTTGTATGGCGTCTTCCATCACATCTATACCGCATATTTCTGCTTTTCCTTCGGTAGGGGGTAAGTAGCAGGTAAGAATTTTCATCATGGTAGATTTGCCGGCTCCGTTGGGGCCTAAAAATCCCACTATTTCTCCGGTTCCTATTTCAAAGGAAACATTGTTTAGCGCATATTGGTTCCCGTAAACCTTAGATATATTTTTTACTGATATAGACATAATAATTTTGTTGGCTTGTATTAATCCTGATTAATTTTTTTCACCATCGTTAAAATAGTGGCTATAGCTACGGTTTCTCCTGTTTCGTCATACACGTCAACCAGCCATTTAACTATTCCTTTGGCAATATCTTCGGGATTTCTTTTTTCCTGGTCAATTTTTTCTTTACAGGTAAAGCGAACGCCAATGGTATTTCCGGGATAAACCGGTTTAACAAAGCGACATTCATCCAGACCGTAATTTAATAATACGGGGCCTTTTTTAGCATCAACAAATAATCCGGCTGCTTTAGAAAGTATAAAATAGCCATGTGCAACGCGGCCTGTAAAAATTGTTCCATCCAAAGATGTGGCGTCCATGTGGGCATAAAAATTATCTCCGCTTACGTTTGCAAAATTTACAATATCTGCTTCGCTTACGGTGTGTTTTGCAGTTATAAGGGTTTGCCCTACTTCTAATTCTTCAAAATAATATTGAAAAGGATGTTTTTCTTTTTCTATGTATTTTGAGCCATATTGATATTGTCCCATAATGTTAGTTAATGTAGTAGGCGAGCCTTGTATGGCGGTTCTTTGTAAGTAATGGTACACACCTCGTTTGCCGCCCATTTCTTCGCCTCCTCCGGCTCTTCCGGGGCCACCATGTGTTAGCATGGGCATGGGCGAGCCATGGCCGGTACTTTCTTTGGCACAATCGGCATTCAGTATCAATATGCGTCCGTGCATGCAAGCTGCTCCAACTACAAATTCTCTGGCAATATTATCGTTGGCAGTAACGATTGAGCATACCAATGAGCCTTTACCCATTTTGGCCAATTCTATGGCATCACTCAGGTGTTTATATGGCATTAGGGTGCTTACCGGTCCAAATGCTTCAACATTATGGCAGTCTTGATATTTAAAAGGGTTTTTGTTTAAGAATAGAATCGGTGAAAGAAAAGCGCCTTTATTTTTATCTGCTCCAACTACTTCAAATTTTTCTATATCTCCAAAAACTATTTCTTGTGTTTGGGCAAGTTGTTTAATTTTTTCGATTACTTCTTGTTTTTGCGATTTACCGGCTAATGCTCCCATGCGTACACCTTCAACGTTGGGGTCGCCAATGGTGGTTGAGGCGAGTTTTTTACCCAAAGCAATTTGCACATCTTCTATCATGTTTTCGGGAACAATTACTCTTCTTACCGCTGTACATTTTTGACCGGCTTTAATGGTTATTTCGCGCAGCACTTCTTTTATAAAAATATCGAACTCTGCACTTCCGGGTTTTACATCGCTTCCTAAAATACAGCAATTTAATGAATCGGCTTCCATATTAAACGGAACCGCTTCTTGTATGAGTTTGGGATGTGCTTTGAGCATCATACCTGTACTTGCAGAACCGGTAAAAGTTACTACGTCCTGATTAATTACATGGTCTAATATACCGTTTGCGCTGCCGCAAATTAACTGCAAAGAGCCTTCGGGCAGTATCCGGGAGGCAACAATTTCTTTTACTACTGCTTCGGTAAGAAAAGAGGTTAGTGTAGCCGGTTTTACTATGGCAGGAACACCTGCCAGCAAGTTTACGGCTATTTTTTCTAACATGCCCCAAACAGGAAAATTAAAGGCATTGATATGTATGGCAACGCCTTCTTTAGGAACACATATATGATGCCCGATGAAGCTGCCGGTTTTACTCAATTTTACAGTTTCTCCGTCATAACAAAATGTTTCATCCGGAAATTGCCTGCGCAAACTTGCGTAAGTAAATAAATTACCTATGCCTCCCTCAATATCTATCCAGCTATCTGCCTTGGTTGCTCCTGTAGCCCAGCTTATTTTATAAAAAATATCTTTTTTTTCCAGTAAGTGTAATGCCAGTGCTTTGAGCATGCGTCCGCGTTCCTGAAAAGTCATTTTTCGTAATGCCGGTCCTCCGGTTTTGCGGGCGTAATTCATCATGGCGGCAAAATCCAGTCCTTTACTGCTGGCTGTTGCTATGGCTTCACCGGTTATGGCGTTGTATAGGGTTTGTCCTTCGTCAGTTCCTTCAACCCATTGACCCATGGCATAATTCTGTATTTTCATAATTTTAATATTTACCTTAACGACACGAAAGTAAAAAACAGATTTGATATTCTAAACTTAAAATATCAGCATTTGTTATATGATTTTTTGTCTGAACAATATATTTATTTATTGGGCGTAATAATAGCTTAACAAAAATTGTGTATACGTACAGGTAAAGATGAATTATATTTGAACAACCAATGAAATACTTTTTAGGTACAATATTTATTTGTGTTTTTTGTCTGCAAAATTATGCGCAAAAAAAATATACACTCAGCGGTTATGTTAAAGATGCTGCTACGGGCGAATATATGATTGCCGCAACTATTTTTATAAAAGAAACCGGCAAAGGTGTGGTAACCAATAATTATGGTTTTTTTTCGATTACACTTAATGAAGGAACCTATTCGGTGAGAATAAATTACGCGGGTTACGAGTCAGTATTACAAGTGGTAGAGTTAAACAAAGACATCAGATTAAATGTTGCTCTTAGTCCTAAAAATCAAATGATGGAAGAAGTAGTGGTTACCGATAAAGCGCCTGACCAAAATACCAAAAGTACAGATATGGGCAAGGTAGAACTGGATATGGAAAAAGTAAAAACACTGCCCGCATTTATGGGCGAGGTAGATGTTTTAAAAACTATACAATTAATGCCGGGTGTGCAAGCCACCGGTGAAGGTAATTCGGGTTTTTATGTGCGCGGGGGAGGGCCTGACCAAAATTTAATATTATTAGATGAAGCGCCTGTTTATAATGCATCGCACTTATTTGGTTTTTTTTCGGTGTTTAATGCTGATGCAGTAAAAAGTGTAGAATTATACAAAGGCTCTATGCCTGCAAATTTTGGCGGACGATTAGCATCTGTTATTGACATTACGATGAAAGAAGGAAATAATCAGCAATATCAGGTTGATGGTGGTATTGGCATTATTTCTTCTCGATTAACCGTACAAGGACCGATTAAAAAAGATACTTCATCTTTTATCATATCGGGCAGAAGAACATACATTGATGTATTGATGCAGCCATTTATTAAAAAAGATTCTCCCTTTAAAGGTACCGGTTATTATTTTTATGATTTAAACACAAAATTCAATTATCGTTTTTCCGACAAAGACCGCATTTTTTTATCCGGTTATTTTGGTCGCGATGTGTTTAATTATAAAAATTCGGATGCCGGTTTTAATGTGCGTATTCCCTGGGGTAATGCCACTGCTACGCTTCGCTGGAATCATTTATTTAACCACAAACTGTTTATGAATGTTAGTACTATTTTTACTAAATACGATTTTGAATTTGGAGCCAGCCAGGATGATTTTAAATTTGCTTTATTATCAGGAATCACTGATATTAATAACAAACTAGATTTTTATTATTTCCCCACTTCAAGACATCAAATAAAGTTTGGCGCCAATTACATTTACCATATATTTGTTCCTACGGCTGCAAGCGCCAGTCAGGGCGAAACAGTTTTTGACACCGGCAATAAAACAAAACTATTTGCTCACGAGGCAGCCCTTTATGTGAATGATGATTTTGATGTTACCGACTTATTCAAAATTAGTTTTGGCCTGCGCTATTCATTATTTAACCAGGTAGGCCCATTTACCCGTTATGTAAAAGACCCTACACTACTCACAACAAGCGACACCATTGTTTACAATAAGGGACAAAGTGTAAGTCGCTACCATGGTCCGGAACCACGCATATCAATGCGTTATACGCTCAGCAAACAGGCTTCGTTAAAAGCTGCGTTTACACGTACACTTCAATATATACATTTAGCCTCATTATCGGCTGTATCATTGCCTACAGATGTGTGGGTACCCAGTACCGACAGAGTGCAACCGCAAATAGGTTATCAATATAGCACCGGATATTTCAGAAATTTTAAAGAAAATAAATATGAATCCTCCATAGAGTTATATTATAAAACAATGCAAAATCAGGTAGAGTTCAGAGAAGGCGCTATGCCCGATGATGATGTGAAAGATAATCCCGATAATAATTTTGTGTTTGGAAAGGGCTGGAGCTATGGAGCAGAATTTTTTGTGAAAAAACGCACCGGACAATTAAACGGATGGATTGGATATACCTTGTCGTGGACCAAAAGAAAATTTGTTGATCTGAATTTTGGGGAAGAATTTTATGCCAAGTTCGACAGAAGACATGATATTTCAGTAGCGATAGTTTATGAGCCAAATAAAAAATTAACTTTTGGATTGGTATTTGTTTACGGTACCGGTAATGCCATTACTTTACCTCACACCTGGTATTTGATACAAGATGAAGTAGTTTATGAATTTGCACCTCGCAACTCCATACGTATGCCGGCCTATCATCGCATGGATTTATCCTTAACTGTTAAAGGAAAAGAAAATAAGAAATTTAAAAGCAGTTGGAACTTTTCTATCTATAATGTTTATAGCAGGCTAAATCCATACTTTTTATATATTGATGAGAGCGGAAGTCCTTTTGACGGTAGCCTGACCATCAAAGCCAAACAAGTATCTTTGTTTCCGATATTGCCATCCGTAACCTGGAATTTTAGTTTTTAGAATATGAAAAAAATACATCCATACATTTTATTGTTTATACTGATAACAACAGTTTCCTGCGAACGTGATGCAACCATTGATATTAAAGGCGGTGAACAAAAGCCCGTAGTGTATGGTTGGATAGAACCCGGTATGCCACCGGTTGTTATTCTTACCCAATCTAAGCCTTATTTTGGTACAACTAATTTTTCTGAATTATCGGATTTATTTATACACAACGCTACCGTTACAGTTACTACAGATAATTATACTGCACCACTTAGTGAAATATGCTCGCAAAATGTTTCTCCTTCATTGCTACCGGTTATTGCCGAATATCTGGGAGTAGACAGTGCCACCCTTAGTCAGGTAAATTATTGCGTTTACACTACTTTTGATAATAATATTTTTGGACAGACAGGAAAAAAATATTTTTTAAACATTAGTTTTGATAATTATAACTTGAGCAGCGAGACAGAAATTCCACAACCGGTAGCTTTAGATAGTGTATGGTTTAAAGTTCAGCCACCGGCAACAAATTTAGGATTTATCTGGGCAACACTTACTGACCCTCCGGCATCGGGTAATTGTTATCGTTGGTTTGCAAAACGAAAAGGAAAAGATTTTTCGTTTATTGCCCCTATGGGTTCGGCTTTTGATGATAAATTTATAAACGGTACAACTTTTAATTTTGCTTTTAACCGCGGAGATGATGATTTTGCAACTACGCCTGAACCCCCCGAAGAGAGAGGTTATTTTAAAATCGGGGATACGGTAATTGTAAAATTTTGCAGCATTGATGAGGCTCATTATCAGTTTTGGCGAACTTTTGAAATTCAGGTTTCTAATAACGGTAACCCTTTTGCAGCTCCCGCTCCGGTAAAGTCAAATATCAACGAAGGACTGGGTATATGGGGCGGATATGGTCCTGCATACGATACGGTGGTGTGTCAGTAAATGGAGGTTTGTTTCGTTTGTTCGAATAATAACTCAAATTCAAATACTTTAAAAAAGTAAAGCCCAAAAAGTCATTAGACTTTTTTCCCGACAAGCCGGGTGTCTAAGATTTTCTAAGAAATTTCTTGAAATATTTTCTATTTTTTGGTAAGAAATTCTAACAAAATCTAAAACAGGGTTAATCCAATGATACCCTCATACATAAGTGCTTGCATCAGCCTAGGAAAAGTTGGTGGTTGCAGACAATTTTTTGGGTAAATATACTTTACGATCATAACAAAAATCCAAACCAACCTTTTTTCATGGCAATTTTTATGGCTTGGGTTCTGTTATTTACATGCAATTTTTTGTAAATATTCGAAATGTGTGTTCTAACTGTATTGGGGCTTAAGCCAATATCTTTGGCTAATACTTTGTAATCTTTTCCATCTACCAAACCCTTAAGAATATTCATTTCTCTATCAGTTAAAACAGAATTTTCTGCTTTTTTATTTTCAATTTTTGCGTTTGAAAGCAACTGAAGCGATTTGCGTGCAATACGTGGACTCATAGGAGCTCCGTCAAATTCAACCACTTCGTATAAAGCATTTATTAATCTATCCGGATTTTCGTCTTTTAATAAATATCCAACAGCTCCGGCCTTTATCGCTTCAAAAATTTTTTCATCATCATCAAAAACTGTAAGCATTAAGAATTTGGTGTTTGGATAAACCTCAGATGCTGAATTTACAGCTTCAATACCGTTCATTACAGGCATATCAATATCCATAAATACAATGTCAGGAAGTGTTGGTGATTCTTTCATTTTTTCTAAGAATTCATCACCATTACTCGCAGTAAAAAGTACTTCAATATTGTTTTTAGTCAAAAGTTTTTCTTTTAGCGTTGTTCTGTTAATTTGTTTGTCATCAACAATCGCAACTTTTATCATATTTTGAGTATTTTTTTCTGCAAAGGTCATAGGGATTATTTTTTATTGCAATACTTCATTTGCATTAAGGTATTTTACACATATTGAAATTTTTGTTCCGTTATTTATTGATGAAATAATTTCAATTTCTGCATTGGCTTCTTTGGCGCGTTCTTCCATATTTTTCATTCCATAATGTCCGTCTTTGTATCGTTTATCATAATCAAAACCGATACCATTATCTTCAACCGTAAATTTGAATAAGCACTTATCACTGCTTTCAAATAAAATATTAATTTGATTTGCCTTGCTATGCTTTAAAGCATTGTGAAAAGCTTCCTGACAGATTCTGAAAATATTTAATGCCTGCTCCGGCATAAGAATATTTTCAGGCTTTTTAAAATTTTCTATAAAATCAATTTTTACATTATTCTTTATTTGAAGTTTTAATACATAATTTTTAAATCTATCGGCAAAATCTATAATACTTAATTTTTCGTTGTTTACCGCCCAAATAGTTTCTCTGAGCGTAAGAATGGCGTTTCTACCTGTTGCGCTATAGTTAAGCAGGAGTTTTTTAAGTTCATCTTCATTTTTAATTTTTTCAGGATGATTTGCCAACCATTCCAAATTGGTAATTAAATAGGATAGTTGTCCACCTACATTATCGTGTAAGTCGCGTGCTATACGTTCTTTTTCTTTTTGTGATTTTTGTATTAACTCTAATTGTTGTTGTTTCTTTTTAATGTTGCTTCTATTTATCCACCATAATGTAAAAAATACCAGCAACAATAGGATTAATGCTAAAACATATATGGTACGTTTACGGTTGGCTATTTCTAATTGGCTTATTTGCTTTTCATTTTGTAATTGTTTTATCTCAGCTTCTTTTTTTTCGGTTTCATACATTTCTTCGTATTTAGCAATTTCTTGGGCTTTTTGTAAATAAAAAATGGAATCTTTATAATAAAACCATTTGCTAATATATTTTAATGCTAATGTATCTCTTAGCATTATCAAACATTCGGCTTTTCCTCTGTATGCGTTAGTCAGAGCTTCTCTATCACCAAGTTCTTTAAGTGTTTTTTCAACTTTATTTATATAAATAAGTGCTTTTTCATAATCTTTTTTAACTCTGAAATAATAATTGTAATATTTAGTAGCAGCAAATGCTATAGCACTTATGTTTTTAGAAGTATCTGCATAAGCTTCGGCAAGTTTCAAGTAGTGTTCTATTTTATTTATGTCTTTTGTTTTATTAATGTGTAATTCGGCAAGAATAGAATAGGTACGAGATAGTCTGCTATAATTTTTTTCTTTTTTCATTAATTCAACAGCAGGATATATATATTTTTTTACAGAATCTAGATTTTCATATTCAATATATATTGCACCTACCGTATAATATGCATCAGATTTTAAAGAATCTAAATTGCACGTTTTAGTTGTGTTTAAATACTGATAAAACCAATTTAAGGCATTCTTTTTATCGTGATAATGATAATAACATGTACCAATGTTTCTTTCAATTCGTGCTATTTTCTTACAATCATTATTTGCTTTTGCTATTTTATAAATATCCATGTATGTTTTATTTGCAAGCGCGTAGTTATTAGCCATGTAAAGGCTATCGGCAACATATAATAAACTATCCATGTTTTGAGAAAAGCAGTTAAATACCCCCAATACCATACTTATTACTAATAATAAAGTATAGTATTTTATACTTGTATAGCTCTTTAAAATTGATATGATTAGGATTTTGCTCATTTTGTAATAATATACTGCAAATGCAGTATTTTAAAATTTTAATCGTTTTTTAAAATTTGTGCCAAATTATTGATAAACTTTAAATTTAAAACTATAAAAACTAAAAATTTACTTTTAAACACCATTGCTTGTGTATTTTTTTCATCTAATTTATTTGCTGCCGATTTATGTGTAAACGAAGCCGGTAGCGGTGGATGTTACTCAACTATTACTGCTGCGCTAACCGCAGCCAATGATGGCGACAGAATTTTAATACAGCCAAAAACAGGCAACGCACCTTACGTTGAAAATTTAACCATAAATAAATCTGTTCAGTTGCTATCGAATCAGGAAGGAGTAATGTGGAGTTTGGCCGGTAATATAACCGTTACACCCGCAGTTGGAAGAACAATTGCTATCATGCACATGCAAAATACGGGCGGAAACATCACTGCCAGCGGACACAGCCCTATAGGAACAAGATGCAAAGTAAATATTATGAACTGCGAATTAATGAATGGAAATATAAATTTCGATTACAACTATTTTGATGTAAATGTAATTTCAAACGTTTTATCTGATGGTTACGTTGCTTTACGATATGGTAATGTTATTGGAAACAATATAACAGCAAGTACATATACAAATATGTATTATCCTACTCCATATAACCATCGTATTTTATTATACTATTCAACAGATGCCTCTGCAACTAACGACACTTTGTATATAGTTGGTAATATTCTTAAAATTGAATCTACGGTAAGTACCTATTATAATAATATTACAATTAACTCAAATGCTCAGTATTTTTATATTTCGAATAATTATTTAACCAAACTAAGCACCTATTCTGATTGTTACGGAATAAGATTTTATATTCACAAAACTTCAATGGTAGGAACAAATTGTATTTATAACAATACTATCAATAATCCAAATCAAAACGGCAGTACTTTTTATCCAATTCAAATTGTTTCAAATACAAGCGGTGTTTTTGATATTAAGAATAATATTTCATATACACCCGACTTAGCAAGTGGATATAATGTTTATTCATTTACAGCTACACCCACCGTTGGTTTTTCATATAATTATGGAGCGCCACATGGCACACTATCCGGCATTGTAAATAATGGAACAAATAATTTAAATAGTAATTCATCCATTAACTATACTACCGGCCAGCTTAATGCAGGTTCAGATGGAATTAACGGAGGATACCCTGATTTAACTTTTTATGATTTGGATTTAACAGTAAACGATGTAGGTGCTTATGGTGGTTCATTTAGCTTAACTAATTTTCATCCTATAACCGGAGCAGCCAGGGTATATTTTGTAAAAGCGCCCAGAACCGTATTACAAAGCGGCACTTTAAATATTAAGGCAGAATCGTTTGACAGATAATATTTCAAAAGTTAAAAAAACAATGTTTAACCTTTAAAAAACTTTTGGAATATGAAACCTTTAGTTTATAAATTTTCTGTTCTGCTTTTTACAATGCTCTTTGTTTCAGTAATCGGATTTGCGCAAAGGCAAATTATAGAGGCAGAGTATTTTATTGACACCGACCCCGGACAAGGCAATGGTACAGCTGTGCTTGCTGTTGACGGCAATTTAGACAATGCCATTGAGTCCTTATTCAGAAACGGAATAAATGCAGGTTCTGTTGGTTTACATACTTTTAATATTCGGGTAAAAGATGATATGAATAATTGGGGGCCTGTGTTTAAAACCGTTTTTTATACCAGTGCACCTTTAGTAGTTAGAAATGCTCATGTTACGCAGGCAGAATTTTTTTGGGATACCGATCCCGGACAAGGTAATGGTAATGCCTTGTTAGCATTTGATGGTAATTTTAATGATGCAATAGAGACTATATCTGCTAATGCAACTTCTCTGCCTTTAACAGGCTTACACATTTTAAACATCCGAGTAAAAGACAATATGAACAACTGGGGGCCTGTGTTTAAAACCATTGTAAATGTTACCAACAATTTAGCTCTAAGAGATATTAAAATTACGCAGGGAGAGTTTTTCTTTGATACCGATCCGGGGCAAGGTCAGGGTATTACCATGCTTGCGTTTGACGGTAATTTTAATGATGCCATTGAGTCAATTAACCAATCATGGTCGTATTTGCCTGATACCGGAATGCATGTTTTAAATGTGCGTGTAAAAGATGCGGCTAATAATTGGGGGCCGGTATTTCAAACTGTTTTACGCGTATTACCATGTGTAAGTCAGCCAACGGTAACAATTACGCCATCAACTACACAATTAATATGCCCGGGAGATACAGTAAATTTTACCGCACAAAGTGGTTTTATTTCTTATACCTGGTTTAGAGGAAGCACAATAGTAGGTACAGGGCAAAATTACGATGCTGATACAGCCGGTTTTTATAGAGTATATGCAGTAGATGCAAATGGTTGCGGAGTATTTTCAAGTTTTACTCAGGTAGGGTTAAATTTATACAATGCTAATATTACAGCATCCGGACCAACCACTTTTTGTCAGGGTGGAAGTGTTGTACTTACTGCCGCTTCAGGAAATACTTCATACAGTTGGAACACCGGAGCTACCTCACAAAGCATTACAGTAGCATCTTCAGGTACATTTATCGTTACGGTTTCTAATGGTAATTGTTTAGGTACCGATACGGTAACCGTAACTGTAAACCCCAACCCACCGGTTCCTGTAATTTCTGCAAGTCCATCTGTGGCAATTTGTCCGGGCGATAGTGTTACCTTAACCTCATCACCCGCTAATACGTACGCATGGAGTACTAATGAATATACATCTTCAATTATGGTGAATACATCAGGAACTTATTCAGTTACCGTTACTGATAACAATAATTGTCAATCATCAGCTAGTATTAATGTAACAGTATTTCCAAATCCCATTTCAAGTATAAACAGTGCAGTAAATATTTGTCAGGGTGATACGGCACAAATATCTGTTTCGGGTGGTGTAAGCTATCTGTGGGCACCGGCTAGCGGTTTAAATTCAAATACTATTGCAAATCCGTTGGCGAGCCCTTCGGTTTCAACTCAATATACCGTTTATGTTACCGGTATAGGTGGTTGTACCGATTCAGCTACGGTTGATGTGTTTGTAAATCCTGTTCCAATGGTTGCAGCCTCTGCTAATTTTACAAATCTGTGCGAAGGTGGTAATCCGTTAAATTTGTATGCATCACCAAGTGGAGCAAGTTCTTATGTTTGGAGTGGCCCTGCTGCATTTAGCTCTACTAACCAAAACCCGGTAATATCAAGCCTTACAACTGCCAATAGTGGGGTATATACAGTAACTGCTTACAATTCGGCCGGTTGTTTTGATTCGGATACAATATCAATTACGGTTGTTCCGGGAATTAATGCAGTAATAGCAGCCAATTCACCTGTTTGTGAAGGCGAAACCATTCAGTTAAATGGATTGCCAAACGGTATGCTATCATATAACTGGAGTGGGCCAAACGGATTTACTGCAAATACGCAAAATGCAACGATTAATTCTGCACAATTAACCAATACAGGAACTTATACCTTAACAGTAAATAACGGAACCTGTAACTCAGTTGCTACTTATCAGGTGGTAGTAAAACCGGCACCTGATGTAAGTGTAAGTCAGTTTGGTGCGGTATTAAATGCCCTTCAGGATTCTGCCAATTATCAATGGGTAAGTTGTACCAATGCTTTTGCACCCGTTGTGGGAGCAACTTCGCAAACATTTACGGCATTTGAAAATGGTGATTTTGCTGTAATCGTAGTATATAACGGTTGCGCTGATACTTCGTTGTGCTATAATGTTTCGGGATTAGGAATAGAAGAAGAGAATACTGAATCGGTTTGGACGATTTACCCTAATCCGAACAGAGGTAATTTTACCATACAAGCAAATGCAGGATTATTTTTTGAGTTAATGGATTATACCGGTAAAATAATTAATACCTATCATTTGCAAAATACATCCACAGAAATTTCTGAAAATCTCGCTACGGGTCTGTATTTCATACGCGAAACGCAAAGCGGTATAGTACAGAAATTGATTATCGAATAAGGGAAAGCGGGGAATTAACCCCGCTTTTTTATCGTGTTATAATAGAATTTAACCCGCATTACGCATTAGTATGCGTAATGCTCGCCTGAGGCGGATAAACCAAATCCCACCCTTTTGCCAAAGCACTCAGCATTAGAAATTTGGATTTATTTCAAATTTCTAATGCTGAATTTGGGTTTAATATTCAAGACAATGCAAATTAAAAATTACTGCATATGCAGTATTGTCTGATTTTATTATACTTTGAAATTTGTATTATAAATACAATATAATGAATATGATGAAAAAGATAATTTTAACCTTGTTGTTGTTTATTCAAAGTAGATATGTAATATCTCAAATCTCCCAAGATTTTTATGAGGGCAAGTTCTTGAACATTTATGCTAATTATCAACCCTATGTTAATAGTATTGGTGCTCAGATTTTTGAATTTGAAGGTTCAGGTCCTGAATCATGGGACAAATGGTATGGTTTCAGGCTCAGAGCATTGCCGGATTTCTTAAGCAACAATAGTATATTAATAAAAAATAGGAGTTCATTAACTAATAATAAAGGATTTGCAACCAGTTGGGCTGAATGGTTTCTTGGTGCAACTATAATAGGTAAAGATAGGTATAATGTAGCTCTTGCTGCAAACATCTTAAATATTTGGGCACTAACGGCAAGCAATGTTAACTCTGAAGGCTTTGCAACTACAGGATTAAGGGGTAAATTAGACTTTAAAATAAATGATTTTCTTCTTTTAAGTTATACCCAAAGCCATGAATTTTCAATCGCCTCTGCTGATACTAAAGATTCAAAAGGATATATTTTTTCAAATTCAATAAATCTTTACACAAGCAAATTGGTTTTTTTCGGGGTCGAATACCTTACATTTCGTTACCGTTACGGAGCTTCAGTTTCTTATGGAAATGGTTCCAGATTAGACATTAAATTAGGAATTAGAATAATATAAAGATTTGAATGCTACAATAAACTTTTCAATTTATCCTAATCCTGATAATGCAACATTTTTTATCTATTCCTATAAATCGTTCACTTTTTAGTTAATCTATATCACGGAAAGGTGTTGAGTACGCATACTATAACGGCTAACAAACAAACAATACAAGCACAATTACCGCAAGGCATGTATTTGATACGCGAAAAAGATAGTGGTGCAGTTCAATAATTGATTATTGAATAAGAAAAGCGGGGTTAATTCCCCGCATTTTTTGCATATGTGGTTTTTTAATCCCCAAAAAGCTTAACAATTTTTTAGGTATTGATTAAGGAAGTGGTTTTTGTCCGGATAAGTAATTATAAACAGCTTTTTTGCGGGCATATTTCACCATAAATTCGTACCATTTTAGTTCGCTTTCTATCAGTTGAGATTCGCGTGCATTAACCATAAATACCGAGCTTTCACCATTGATAAATTTTGTGCGTTCTGCATCATAAAGTCGCAAATAATAACTGTAAATATTCCCCATATCTGTAGTTTGTTTTATCAATACATTCAGTTCATTAAAAACAGCTTGCAGTTTGTTGGTTACTTCAATTTTTTTCAGTTCAAAAAAAAGTGAATTTTCTTGTTGTTTTATTTTGTTCAGGCCAACATCTGCTCTTTGTTTTCTAATAAATAAGGGAAAAGAAAAATCTAATCCGAATTTGTAATTGTTTATACTTGGTACAAAAAAAGAACTGTTTAGTGGTTCTGACAGGAAATTGTACGAACCGTAAATTTTAGGTTTTAAAAGGTCTCTTTTATAAATATATTCTGTTTTAAGGACATTTTGTTTCAATTTATAGAGTTTGATCTGTGGATTTTGTTCGTCAATATTACTGATGGTTTTTTGCAATGAATCGAGGTTAAACGAAACGATTGTATTTTTTAAAAATGTGGTATCAGGTATTACGTTGGTATTAATAACTAACGGTTGCAGATTATTGTTCCATAAAAAGGATTCTAAATTATTGGTTGCGGTAATGTAATCGGCATTCGACTGGCTGAGTTGTATCAATCGGGTTTGGTATTGTATGTATGCTTCGAGTGTATCAATGGCGGCTCTTTCACCGTTTTTTTGCATAGCCCTGGTAAATATCAATCTGTTTTCTGATAAGGAGAGAGCTTCTTTATAAATTTCGTTATACATGTATGCGGCAGTCCACTCAGCGTAAGCAATGTAAGCATCGGCAAACAATCCGATCAACATCATTTCGCGTTCATTTAAATTTATATCGCTGTAAATACCTGCCAGTGCAATAGCAGTTCTGCGTTTATCGGTAACAATGCCTTGTGCCAGCGGGAATTTAATTCCTGCAAATAATAAACCGTTTCCCGGCAAAATATTTTCATCATTCAGATAAAACCCGCGTGTATAATCATAACCGGCCTTTAAGTCAATACCCGGCCACAGGGGCATATCTAATTGAATAGATGAAATGGAATAATAATTTTTTTCATCATAATTTTTTTGGTTGTGCATGGCATTCAGAACGGGGTCGAGTTCGCCTTTTGCTTGCATGCGAATGAATCGGTTTTCTTTATCAATCAAGGCTGCTCGTTTAGCAATGGGATGATTGTTTTGCACTTGCGTAATAAAATCGCTATAAGAAAGTATAGTGGGTGCTTGTGCATAACCACAAAGTACGCCAAATAGGAAAATGATAAACAGCAAAAATTTATTTTTCCTCATCGGCATTTTCGGCTGATTGATTATCGTAAAATTTTGGTGGGAATCCGTTTAGTTTGCGCCAGAATTCATACCATAAAGGCACATCTTGTAAAAGAGCAAATCCAACAGCACCACCTCCCGGCCTCAGTTGTTCGGGCCAGGGATGATCTTCTTTATCGGGAGCAACCAGTATGCGGTATTTTCCTTGTTTGCTGGTAACATTATCAATTGCAACAATGGTACCGCCATAAGTACCGTACGACAAGCCCGGCCAACCCGAGAATACCAGTGAAGGCCAACCGTCAAAAATAAAACGCACTTTTTGTCCTAAACGCAATAAGGGTAAATCAATGGGGTTTACATACCATTCTACGGCCAGTTCATAGTCGGCCGGCATAATGCTTACAACGGGTGTACCTTCTTTAATAGTTTCACCGATACCGGTGGTAAGTGCTTTGGTAACATAGCCGTCTTGCGGGGCAGTAATAAAATAAAAACCTGTACGGTTTTCGTAGTTAGCATACTGATTTTGCAATTTAGCTACGGCTGCTTCAGTATCAAACATACTGGATAAGGCTGAGTATTTATCCGATTCGGCTTTCATTAATTTATCATTATATTCAGCGCGTACACTGTTTAGTTCAATTACTGCATTGATGTATTCATTACGCGAGGTAAGTAATTTGCTTTCGGCACTAACTTTTTTTGCCTGTGCTTCTTGCAATTTTAATTTGCGTTGTTCAAAATCGGTTTGCGATATAATTCCTTTTTGTAAAAGTTCTTCATATCTTTTAAACTGCTCAAGTGCTATGTTGTAATTTATAACTGAGGCATCATAATCGGCACTGTCTATCTTTATTTTAAGTTCGGCTTGTTTTATTTTGTTTTTTGCCTGCTCCATTTTCATACCCATTGCCTGATTAAGGGCATCTATCTGGTTGTTAAGTGCATTAACTTTGTTTTGATAGGAAATGATTGATTGCTCTTTGGATTTTACTTGTTCCTGTGTTCGCTCTAATAATTTGGGGTCAAAATATTCTTCTTTGATTTCGGATATAAATGCAATGGTGTCGCCCTTTTTAACTTTTTGTCCTTCTTGCACATACCATTTTTCAATTCTGCCGGGTATGGTGGTATGTATGGTTTGCGGACGATGTTCAGGACGCAGTGTGGTAACAAAACCGCTTGATTCAATATTTTGTGTCCACGGGCAAAAAAGTATAATGATAAAGATAAAAAGCACCAGGTATAACCATCTGACAAATTTTGATGAAAACTTTAATTGCAATATTTTACCAAATGATGGTAATTTACTTTGGTCAAATTTTTTGTTTAGCTTATTTAGAGTTATACTATTCATTTATATTGAGTATATTATTAATCACCTGATTTTTTAGGGCTTCTTGTATATTCGGATAATAAGTTGATTGCTGATCTTCCAGATGCAATAACTTATTGCATTTTTGAGCTATAAATTTCGATTTACAATTATAAACAACAATAGACTTATTAAATGCACTATGTATATATTCAATGATATGTTTTCTGTCGGCTGCAGATAAGCAATGAAAATCGTTGTCAATTAGCAATAGCGTGGGTTGTTTGTATATAATTCTTGCAATTTCTAATTTTAACTGTACTTCTTTTGAAAGGTAATTTCTTTCGGGTGATAAAACTGTGTTAAAGCCGTTTTTAAATTTGCTGATATATTCGTTGAGTTTAACTATATTGCATATTTCCTGTATTCTTTCTATATCATATTCGGCAGATGATAGTGCAATATTTTCTATGATGGTTCCTTCTAATATTTTGGATTCGTTGAAAATAAAACCTGTATTTTGACGGATGGAATGATGATTAATTTGTTCAAGGGGTATATCGTTGTAAGTGATTTTACCTGATGCAGGTATGTAAGCAGCCAGTAAATAAAGTAATGAGGTAGTGCCCGAACCGGTATTACCAAGTAAAATTACTTTATCGCCCGGATGTAATTCAAAATTTAAGTTGTTTTGTATGATTTTATGATTGATTTCGATAGATACCTGATTAAATTTGATATTAAAGTTTTGTTGTGCGGGTAAGTTGATTTTGTCTTTTTCTTTTTCTTTTTCAATAGGAATATCAAATATGTTACCTACTTTTTCTATGGATGTTAGTACATCGTATATGGTATCTAAGGTGTACACTAATTTTTCTACGGATGATATTACCATAAATACAATAATTTCGCTGGCTATAAATTGCCCTAAGTTGAGCTGATTATTGATAACCATTATGCTGCCTGCAATTAATAATCCTGATATGAGGATTACTTTAAGTATGGCCAGGGAAATATAATGTACTCTAAGTATCTTAAAGTGTTTGTTTCTATACAGTAAATATTTTTGCAAAAGTTTGTCGGTTTTTTCCAGATGTATATCTTTTTCTATGTTTATTTTCAGCATATCGCTGTTGCGGGCAGTTTCTTCCATCCAATGAACCAACTCATATTTGTAGGTAGATTCCCTGAGGCTGGTATCCAAACCTTTGGGTGCTAAATATTTAAACACAAAATAAATAATAGCAACCACAATTAAACTAAAAACAAAGAAAAACGGATGATAAAAACTCAGCAAAATAAGACCTACGAGAATTTGAAGTGAGTTAACCGAAAAATCGAGTAATACTTTAGATATTTCTTTTTGAATGGTTAAAACATCAAAAAAACGATTTACCAATTCTAATGTTGAACGGTTAAACAAGGCACTTTTTTTAAAGCGGCTAATTCTGTAAACAAATTCGAAGGCAGAGACAATAAATATTTTTTGCTGAACAGATTCAGTAACATGTACCTGCAGTATTAAAAAAATACTGTATAAAATAAGCGCTACCGTAAGAATAATCACCAAAACTACCCATGAGGTAGATAACTGGCCCATCATAATAAAATTTACGATTGCCTGCATACCCAGCGGTAGGGTTAAACTGATTAATCCTGTAAACAACGCGTACCCATAGATGTACCCTATCTCTTTTTTATAAGTTTTTAACAGGGCAAAAAAACGTTGTGCAGGCTTCATTTTATCTTAGATTTGAACAAATATATATCAAAAGCTGATAGTAAAACTATTATGATATGTGTTAATTTTTGTTAGAAATTCAGCTTTAAATTAAATATACTAAATTTACTATTAAAAAGCCTACAAAAATAAAGTTATATATTATTTGGTTTATAAGATATCATACATAAAAATGTTGGTATAAACATTTATACAAATTATGCATGTTTTAAAGCATAATTAGGTATTAACTGATGAGCATTTAAATATTCGGCAATCTGAACGGCATTGGTAGCGGCTCCTTTTCTCAGATTATCAGAAACTATCCACAGATTTAATGTTTTTGGTTGGGTTTCATCTCTGCGTATTCTGCCTACAAAAACTTCGTCTTTTTCGTGTGCATTTAAGGGCATCGGATATACGGCCTTGCTTACATCATCTTGTACAATTACTCCGGGAGTTTGTTGCAATTGATGATAAATATCGTTCAGCTCAAATTCATTTTCAAATTCCACATTTACACTTTCACTATGTCCTCCTATTACAGGTATTCTAACGGCTGTGGCAGTTACTTTAATATTTTCATCTCCCAAAATTTTTTTAGTTTCGTTTACCATTTTCATTTCTTCTTTGGTATATCCGTTGTCTAAAAAAATATCTATCTGGGGTATTACATTCAAATCAATCTTATGCGCATAAGCCATTTCGCCATTTATGCCTTTTCTTTCGTTCATTAATTGGTCAACGGCTTTTTTGCCTGTGCCGGTAACCGATTGATAAGTTGATACAACGATGCGTTTTATCTTATATTTTTTATGTAAAGGGTTTAGCGCAACCACCATTTGTATGGTAGAACAATTTGGATTAGCAATTATTTTGTCATTTTTAGTGAGCAGGTGTGCGTTTATTTCGGGAACTATCAGTTTTTTATCGGGATGCATGCGCCAGGCTGAAGAATTATCAATTACCGTTGTACCGGCCTCAGCAAATCCGGGCGCCCATTCCAAGGAGGTATTACCACCGGCCGAAAATAACGCCAGCGCAGGCTTTGCATCAATAGCTGCTTGCATACCTACTACCGGATATTTTTTACCTTTAAAAATTACTTCTTTTCCAACCGATTTTTCTGAGGCTACCGGAATAAACTCTGTTACCGGAAAATTTCTTTCTTCTAATACCTGCATCATTTTTGAGCCTACCAGGCCGGTAGCTCCCACAACAGCTAATTTCATTTTAAAGTATTGTTAAGTGGTTAAAAAGTGCTGCAAATGTATTATATTTAGCACTTGATATTAATTCGTTACCATGAATATTTCGTTAAAATTTATACTTGTCTGTACTTATCTCTGTTTGCGTATATTATCAACGGCACAAATAACCGATAATTTTTCAGATGGTGATTTTAATAATAACCCCACCTGGACAGGAGACGATACAGTATTTACAATCGCATCAGTAAGCGGCAATAATATGCTACGCTCTAACAAACAAATTGCTTCTACCAGTTTTTATCTTTCTACATCCAGCACATTTATAAGCGATTGTCAATGGGAGTTTTATGTAAATCTGCAATTTAATACTTCTTCTGCCAACTATGTAGATATATATTTAACAAGCGACAATGCCAATTTGCTGACTACCTCATTTAACGGTTATTTTGTTCGTATAGGTAATACGCAAGATGAAATTTCGTTATACAGGCGCAATGGAACCGTAAACACAAAAATTATTGATGGAGCAGATGGAGTTACTAATCTTTCTAACAATATACTTAAAATTAAAGTTATTCGAAATGCTGCCAACGATTGGAGTTTAGAACGCGATATTACCGGAACCGGCAGCAATTATTTTTTAGAAGGAACGGTAAATGATGCAAATATTTTATCCGGTGGGTATTTTGGTTTTTTAATTACCCAATCTACTTCTAGTTTTTTTCAGAAACATTTTTTTGATGATTTTTATATAGGTCCAATCATATACGACCTTACACCTCCGGTAATTGTTTCCCTTAATCCTGTCAGCACAACTCAATTAGATGTGCTGTTTGATGAAAATGTTGATTTAACCACTTCTCAAAATGTTGCTAATTACAGTGTTAATAACGGTATAGGAAATCCGCTTACGGCCGTGCGCGATGCAATTAATTTTAAATTGGTACACCTTACCTTTTCTAATGCATTTGTAAATGCACAAAACTATACCCTTACAATAAATAATGTGCAGGATTTATCGGCTAATGCCGTAAATAATGCACAGGCAAATTTTACATTTTACTTAATTTCCGCTCCTTCCTGGCGCGATGTAATAATCAATGAAATCATGGCCGACCCATCGCCTGTTGTAGCTTTGCCCGACAAAGAATTTATTGAACTTTATAATCCAAGCAATCTGAATTTTAATTTATTAAACTGGACATTTAGTGATGGTACAAGCACCGGCACTATTAATACTAATTTTATTTTGCAAGCAGGTCAATATGTTATTTTGTGTGCCAGTGCGGATGTATCTCAGTTTACCGCATTTGGTAATGTAATTGGTTTAAGTACCTGGCCTTCCTTAAATAATAGTTCCGATAATCTAAGTTTAAGAGATGATGCAAACAATCAGATTGATGTAGTTAACTACTCGGACACCTGGTACCGGGATAATGCCAAGAAAAACGGTGGCTGGACATTGGAATTAATTAACCCCTTAAACCCATGCAGCGGAGCAAATAACTGGATAGCCTCGAACGCAACAGCCGGTGGAACCCCGGGTACACAAAACTCAGTATACGATACTACACCCGATACCCAGGCGCCTCTGTTAAATAGTGTAAGCGTAGTAAGTACAAATCAATTACAATTACTTTTTAATGAACCAATGGATAGCTTGAGTTTAGTAAATGCTGTATATACACTTTCGGGAGGATTAAGCGTAAATGTAATACAACCTGTAGGTCCTGATTTTACTCTGGTTAATTTGTTTATAGGACCGCCTATTAATCCACAAAATGCTTATACAATTACTGTTTCGGGTGCTCAGGATTGCATCGGAAATACGATGACGCAAACAACACTGCCTTTTGCCATAGGTGTACCCGCACAAAAATTTGAAGTTGTTATTAACGAAATTATGGCAAACTCATCAGGAGTAACAAACCTGCCCGATTATGAATATGTTGAACTTTATAACAACACAAATAAAGTTCTCAATTTAAACGGATATAAATGGTCGGATGCATCTAGCACAACTACCATAAATAATGCCGTGATATACCCCTATTCGTATTTAATTCTTTGCCCGGCATCTGCATTGCAGCAATTTACCTCATTTGGCAATGTAATAGGGCTTAGCAGTTGGCCATCTTTAAATAATTCTTCCGATACAATTACCCTGCGAAAAGCCAATGGGGAAATGATACACCAAATGGCTTATGCTGACTCCTGGTATGCCGATGAGGTAAAAAAAGCAGGCGGTTGGTCCTTAGAAATGATTGACCCTAACAACCCCTGCGGAGAAGCGAATAACTGGAGAGCATGTGTTGACCAGAACCAAGGTACGCCCGGTATTCAAAATTCAATTTTTTCGAGTAATCCTGACCTTATTCCACCACAAATAATAAATGTTATCCCGCAAAATGCAAATACCGTTTGGGTAATTTTTAATGAAAGTATAGATAGCCTGAGTATTTTTACTGCAACGTTTTCTATCAACAATAATATTAATATTTCATCGCTGACATTTATTAATTATAAAACTGTTCAGCTCAATTTATCTAACAACCTCCAGTACAATACTATTTATACACTAAGTGTAAACGGAACCAACGATTGTGTGGGTAATACAACCAATATGCAAACATATAATTTTGCTCTTCCGGAACAAGGTTTACCAGGAGATTTAATCATTAATGAAGTTTTGTTTAACCCCCGGACGGGTGGTTATGATTTCGTAGAAATATACAATAATTCAACCCGGATTATTTCTTTACAAAACTGGAAACTGGCCAACTATAGCAATGGCACAATAGCCAACAAAAAAAATATTACTACAGAGGGATTTATTCTCTATCCGAAAGAGTATTTAGTGCTTACCCAAAATAAAAACAATATAATTGCCGAATATCCGCTGAGCGCTCAAGACCGATTTTTAGAATTGAGCAGCTTACCATCCTACAACAACACAAGTGGCCGGGTAATCTTGTTAAATAATCTTGACCAGGTAAGCGATGATTTTGAATACGATGAGAAAATGCACTTTGCACTTTTGCAAAATGTAAAAGGTGTTTCGCTGGAAAGAATAGATTTTAACCGTCCTACAACAGACAGAACCAATTGGCATTCGGCAGCAGAAGCAGTAGGTTTTGCTACTCCGGGTTATCAAAATTCACAATATTATCAGGCTTCTGTAGAAAGTAATGTAAACACTGACCCGCCTATTTTTTCGCCCGATAATGACGGCTATCAGGATGTGGTAAACATTACCTATAACTTTGCAGAACCCGGATATGTTGCAAACATTACTATTTATGATGCTTCAGGAAGATTGGTAAAACAGCTTGCCCGAAATTTATTGTTGGGTAGCCGAGGAGTGATAAGTTGGGATGGTATTAACGATAAAAACGAGAAAGTGGCCGTAGGTGCGTATTTGATATTTTTTGAGGTATTTAATTTGCAAGGCGATGTGCAACGTTTCAAAAAAACCGTTGTAGTTGCTTCGCGATTGGATTAAATACAAATTAGTTGAATGAATTTTTTACGCAAATCATATCGTAATACAGAACAATCTGACGACATTCAATCTTCTATAAGTGATTACCCGGATAATCAATCAAATAATTTTGAACGCGCCTTGCACTCGTTTCTATTATTCTGCATTATCTTATCAGGAGCTGTTTTTACGGATGTTTTTTTATTACCGGTTAATAAAACGGAAACAAAAGTAAATGATGTGTATTTTTTCTTACAAAACAGCAGTAAAATACATATAGTTCCTGACTTAAAGTTTACCGGATTAAATAACGATGAATTGATTTGCCGCATCGAAACAGACAAAAAAATTTTTTCCATCCACCCGGATTATTACACTTGTTTTGCAACATTTCAAACAATTACTATACAAACCAGCTATCTGATGAAATTTTTACTGAGTGTGAACACACCCAATTGTAATAATGTTACGCCTTATCTGTATATAAAAAGTTGGTTTATTTTAATGCCTCTTGCTTTGTTTATTTTCGGAATGTTGGGTTTGTATAATAAAACCAGTAACGCACTCATTACGTTTACCGTACTCAACATTATATTAATGGCAGCATTTTTATTTTTAATGATTTTGTACTAATATTCTACAGGTGAATTAAAAAATAGAAAAAGCAGCCGGTGTACTTATCCTTTTACTTCTTCAATGGCGCGTGTGTCCAGTGCATCACGCAAACCATTGCCTACCATCATAAAAGCTAATACAATAAGCATAATACAAATGCCCGGCACTACCGCCAGGTATGCAAAATCAGTATTTATAAAATCGCGGTGTTTGGCAACCATGGCCCCCCACGAAGGCATAGGAGGTTGTACACCAACTCCCAAAAAGCTTAAGCCGCTTTCTATTAATATTGCCGATGCAAAGTTGGCTGCAGAAATTACTATAACCGGTCCTAAAACACTAGGTAGTACATGTTTGGTTATGATGCGCCAGGAGTTATAACCTAAAGCTTTTGCGGCTTCAACAAATTCTTTTTCGCGTATGCTTAATACCTGTCCGCGTACAATACGTGCTACTTCTACCCACATGGTTAAACCAACAGCTACAAACACCTGCCAAAAACCTTTTCCTAATGCAATGGTAACCGCAATTACCAATAGTAAAGTAGGGATAGACCATACCACATTTATTATCCACATAATAACATCATCTGCCCAACCTCTGTAATAACCTGCTATAGCGCCTAACGATATTCCGATAATTAACGATATCAAAACCGAAATTAAACCTACTGATAGCGATACAATAGTCCCTGCCTGTACACGGCTCAGCATATCTCTTCCGTATGTATCGGTGCCCAGCCAAAATGTTTTTTTAAATATGTATTTTTCTTTGATTTCTTTTTGCAACTCTGAAATATCTCTTACGATTTTATTGTTGTGTACATCATAAAAAGAAATTTTTCCGTTAGGTTCTTCGGTATATCGGTTATCGCGGTGCAATGGATAAACTACATCAGCAATATTAAAAGGGATGCGTGTAGATTTAAAATCATTTTCTTTTTTATCGCCAATGTATTGCTCAATAACTATGTTTGTTCCATCAAACTCATAATTATCACCATTTATAGGGTAATAACTATATTGATTGTCCTGATAGCCGAACAGTAATTTTTTATACCAGGGTTTGTCAGGAATATCTTCATTTTTACGAACCTTAAGCATTAAAATATTAAATCCGGGTTTTTTCTTAGCGATGGGTTGAATCCCTGTAGCGGCATCTTCCGACTGGTCGGGGCGAATAGTAGCACCTAATACCGAAACTACAATAGAAAGCAGAATAAACCATAAACCCATCATGGCAGGTACATTACGTTTCATACGTTTCCATGCCATAGCACTCAGCGAGTGCGAAATTTGTATGTTTTCTTTCTTAGTTTTTTTGCTCATGCTTAACCATCTCTACTTTTCTGCCTTTCCAGGTTGTATTTATAACCAATGATGCAATTGCAACTATCGGTACATAAATCAAATGAAAGAAAAAAGCACAAATTGCATATAAGGGGTTAAAAGTAACACGTAACTTATAGGCAGCCAAAAATAAAAACAAATTGTCAATTACAGATTTTAAAAACAGGTATTTAGCCGTAATATACCCTAAACAGGTATAAAAGGGCAAAATAAGCAAACAGAAAGCTAATAATGAGTTGATAAATAATATCAATAACGAAACAAATATGGCGGTTTTGTTTTGATATAAAGATGCTTTTTGTGCCCAACGCATACGTTGCTTTATAAAATTATCCGGGGTATGTTGGGGTTTTGTATATATGATGCTATCTTCATCATACAGCCAGCATAACTTTATATTATTACGAATAGCAGCTTCAAGTAAAAAGAGATCATCTCCGGTGTTTAGATGCAGGTTATTTTTGTAGGGTTCTGTAACGGTAAAAATATTCTTATTGAAACCCATGTTGGCCGCGCTGCACATAAAGGGAAGCCCTGCATTGCCCATTCCGGCTGATGATGCGCTTAAAGCTAGTTGATCATAAAATTGCATCCTTGAAAATAAACTGCCATCCGGTTTTATTAAAACAGGCCCGCACACTAAATCATAACCTTTCGCTAAATTACCGGATAACCCGTAAATATTATTGGTTTTGATGATACAATCTATATCGGTTGTTACAATCAGGTTTCCGCAAGATTGTTTTACACCCTCTGTCAGCGCTTGTTTTTTTCCGGGTATTGTATTTTTTATAACGCAGGCCTCAAAGGGTAAGTCTTTTATCTTTTTATTGATTATTTCAAAGGTGTTGTCTTCAGAAAAATCATCCACAAAAATAACCTTAAGCTCAGGATAATTAATGGTGCTAAGTGATTCAAAAAAACTATCCAGATTATCTTGTTCGTTTCTTACACATACAATAAGTGTTACTTGTGTATTTGCTTGTTTATATGCTGATTTTTTATGTTTAATAATACCAAAGGCAGCACAAAAAATAAACAACACATAAAAAAACATTGTAACCGCAAATATGTATTCAAATATCAACAAGAAATTGCTTTTATTTGTAGTTATAAAAAAATGACATCCCTCAAAAGTAGCGAAATAAAAAACAAATCAACTATTTTGGGTATTGACCCCGGTACCAATATTATGGGATATGGAATTATTGAAGCCGAACCTAATAAATATAAACTGATTGCAGCCGGAGTAATAAAACTTGATAAAATTGAAGATGCGCATCAAAAACTTAAAAAAATATACCAGCGCACCGAACATCTGATAAATGAATTTAATATACAGGAAGTAAGCATAGAGGCACCATTTTATGGTAAAAATGCACAATCAATGCTTAAATTGGGCAGGGCGCAGGGAGTAGCCATTGCCGCTGCTATGGTAAAAAATAAAACAGTTACAGAATATTCACCCAGAAAAATAAAACAATCGCTGACAGGTAACGGTAATGCTTCCAAAGAGCAAGTGGCAGCTATGGTTTTACGTTTGCTTAAACTTACCGAAAAACCTGTTTACTTAGATGCTACCGATGCGCTGGCAGTGGCTATTTGCCATGCTTTTCAATACAATCAGACTACCGGTAATGCATCCAAAAATAAACACAGCAACTGGGCAACCTTTCTTAAACATAACCCGGAACGATTAAAATAATTTTTTATTTTGAAGATACATTATCCTCAGGCAAAAATAATTACCATGGCATTGTACGAAATATTTGCCAATCAGCGCTATGCCGATAAAGTACTTGAATATTTGTTTAAACAAAATAAAAATGCAGGCAGTAACGACAGGGCACTGATAGCCGAATGTACCTACGATATAGTAAGATACTGGCGATTATTAAACGAGGCAAGCGAAAACAATTATAAAACCGATAGGGTGAGTTTACTCAATGTGGTAAGCGCATACTTATTTTTATTTAAAAATCAAAAAACACATTGGCTCGAAAATCAAAATTTTGATTTTGATAAACTTCATAATACCTATCAGACCATTAAAAATAACTTTGTTACAGCAGCTTCGATACCTGATGAGCTTAATGAGATAGCAACCCGCGAAATGGGCGAAAAATGGCAGGTTGAAATGCATGCCATGAACGAAAAAGCAAATCTTACAATACGGGTTAATACTTTAAAAGCAAATAAAAATACACTTCAGGAGATTTTGTCAAAACAGCACATAATTACGCAAGATGGAAAACTTAGTAAAGAGGCATTGATATTAAACGAACGCCAAAATATTTTTTTAAATGAATATTTTAAAAAAGGTTTTTTTGAAGTACAAGACGAAGGCTCGCAAACAATAGCTCCTTTTTTAGAAGTTGAACCGGGTATGCGTGTAATTGATGCTTGTGCCGGTGCCGGTGGAAAAACATTGCATTTAGCTGCATTGATGCAAAACAAAGGAAGAATCATAGCACTGGATATAGAGGAAATGAAATTGAATGAATTGAAAAAGCGTGCAGCAAGAGCCGGAGTAAGCATTATTGAAGTAAAAAAAATTACTACTTCAAAAATTATTAAACGATTGCATAATTCGGCCGACCGATTGTTGCTGGATGTGCCTTGCTCAGGTCTGGGTGTTTTAAAACGAAACCCTGATGCCAAATGGAAAATAAATCGTGAAAAATTAAATGAACTCCTCAAAACACAAGAACTTATTTTGCAACAATACAGCAAAATGCTCAAAAGGGGCGGTAAGATGGTTTATGCTACCTGTAGCTTATTGCCTTCAGAAAACGAATTGCAAATAAAAAATTTTTTAGCAAACAATCACGGTTTTTCTTTTTTAAAAGAACAATACATTTATCCATCAATACATAACTGCGATGGATTTTATATGGCTTTACTGCAAAGGCAATATTAACTGTACGCAGAGCGTTATAGAATGTGTTTAAACTTAATTTTTTTACATAAATTTGCAGGAAGTGAAGAAGTTTATTTTTATACACCTGTTATTATTTTTTAATATTGTTGTACTTGCTCAACCTGCAAACGACAACTGCAATACAGCAACTTTACTTTGCCCCGGCAACACTTACAGCGGTTCAACCATCAATGCCACCACCCAAATATGTCCTAACTGTGCCGATGGAACTGCACCTACCGGAACGGCCTGTTTTGAAGTTAATAATACCGTATGGTTTACATTTATAACCAACAATACCGGAGGTACAGCACAGGTAGATGTAACCGGCATAAATTGTTTAATTGCCGGTAACAGCGACAATGAATTACAGGGCGTAATTTTTGAGGCTACTACAGCCTGCAATGCAACCACTTATACTGCAGTATCTAACTGTATTACCAATGCCGCTGCAAATTTTACTCTCACGGCAACCGGTTTGGCACCCAACACAACTTATTATGTAATGATTGACGGAGATATGACAGGTCCGGGAATTACCAATCCTGCTCAGTGCGATTTTAACATCAGCGTTAGCGGGCCGGCCGTAACTCCCGAACAACCCACCGTAAGTATCAGCAGCAATACCACACAAGCCTGCGATGGTGAACAAGTTACCATAACCGCTGTTCCGCAAAACTGCAGCGGAACAGCTACTTATCAATGGATGATAAACAGTGTGCCTGTGCTAAGTTCTACAAATCCGGTGTTTACACCTGTTTTTACGGCTGATGTACAAGTATCTGCAACTATACAATGTGCTACACCTTGCACGCAACCTTCAACCTCTAATACAATTAATATTGCTGTTACCGAGGTACAGGTGGATGCAGGAAACGACCAAATGATAGGTAAAGGTCAAAGCGCTCAATTAAATGCAACGGGTAATGGAACTTTTTCATGGAACCCCACAAACGGATTAAGTTGTACAAATTGTCCCAACCCCATAGCATCCCCCAATGCCACCACAACTTATTACCTAACTGTGTGCACCAACGGATGTTGCGAAACCGATGCGGTTACCGTTGTGGTTACAGAACTGGTGGTTCCCTATAATACCATAACACCTAATAATGATGGAGTAAATGATAATTGGATAATATTATTTATAGAGCGCTACCCCAATAGTAAAGTGAGTGTTTACGACCGATGGGGACAAAGAGTATATTATAAAATAGGCTATTCTAACAGCAATCCCTGGGATGGCACTAATTCGGGCGGAAAACTGCCTGCCGGTGCATATTATTATGTGATAGAACTTAACTCGGGTAATGGAAAAGAAGGTGACGCCTATACAGGAAATGTAAACATAGTTTATTGATGAAAAAAATCATACAATTCGTAATAATATTTGTTGTTTATAATAGTAGCCTTGCACAACAAACTACACAATTTACGCACCATGTATTTAATGCATTTGAAACACATCCTGCCCTGGCCGGTATCAAGGGTTGTGTAGATGTGCGTTTGGGTTACCGAACACAATGGGTGGGGTTTCAGGGAGCTCCCCGAACTATGTTTGCCAATGCACATGGAGCATTACCTTCCAAATACAAACACCTTAAATCTAAACACGGTGTAGGATTAAGGGTAGAAACAGATAATGCAGGTTTGTACGGAAGAACACAACTGCATGCCGCCTATGCTTATCATTTTCCATTATCACGCGAGTTAATGATGTCGGCAGGTTTTTTTGCCGGATTTGTACAACAAAAATTTGATGCAACACTAATTTTTGCTCAAAACTATAACGATAATTCACTAAATGCCGGCAACACAAAAATTATTTGGCCGGTAATAGATCCGGGTGTTTGGATTTATAACACTAAATTTTTTGCCGGGTTTACCTTGCAACAAATGTTGCGCAACAGAATGAAAAATATCGGGCAAGACTCACGTTACACACATCACTATATTTTAACAGCCGGAACACGTTTTAAACCCGAAAATGGAAATGGCGAATGGACCTTTATGCCATCAGCAAACCTGAAGTTTGCACCCATGAGCAAGCCTGCCATTGATGTAAATTTTTTAGCAGAATATAAAAAAACCATCATTGTAGGAGCTACCTGGAGGAACATGGATGCTGTAGCTGCTTTGTTTAGAATTAATTTTCTGAAATATTTTTCGCTGGCTTATGCTTTTGATTACACCACATCGCGTATAAAAATAAGCAGTGCCAATTCGCACGAAATTATTTTAGGTATATCGGCCTGCCCGCACAGGGGGCAAAGCAGTTATGATTGTCCGGTATTTTAATCTCAAAATCGTTATTAGCTACGCAAGGCGCGGGCGTGTATATGGGAGGTATTTCACCACCCCCCTCCAACTTCCCAAAAGGGGAGTGCATTCCAAATTATGTTATTGTTAAGCGTTGGCTTTAACTCATTAGGTTCGATAGCATTTGGAATGCTTACCCTGATAACAATCGGGACATTGGTTATTTCCCGTTTATTTTCAGCATTATTTCTTCAAAACTTTCTATACCTGCTTTCAGGTTTTCAATGATTTCATTTGCCAATAAATCAGGGTCGGGTAAATTGTCAAGGTCGGTGAGGCTCTTGTCTTTTATCCAGGTGATGTCTAAACTTGTTTTGTCTCGTTCAATAATTTCGTCATAAGTAAATTTTCGCCAGCGGCCTTCCGGATTGGTTTCGGCATGGTATGTCTCTTTCCTTTTGTTAATGTTGGTTGGGTTATAGCAGTCAATAAAATCTTTCAGGTCTTCAAAACGCATTGGGTTTTTCTTCAGCGAAAATTTCATGTTGGTTCTGAAATCGTAAAACCAAACCTCTTTGGTCTGTGCTTTTTTAGATGCCGGCTTGCTGTCGAAAAACAACACATTTGCTTTTACGCCTTGTTTATAGAAAATCCCTGTCGGCAAACGCAGAATGGTGTGCAGGTTGGTGGTTTCCAATAGTTTTTTTCGGATGGTTTCGCCTGCACCACCTTCAAACAGTACGTTGTCGGGCAACACCACAGCAGCTCGTCCGTCTGATTTGAGCATGGTGCGAATGTGTTGTAAAAAATTCAATTGTTTGTTGCTGGTGGTTACCCAAAAGTCCTGACGGTTGTATGTTAAATCTTCGCTATCCTGTTCGCCCTCGTCATTGGTAAAAGTCATGCTGCTTTTTTTGCCGAAAGGCGGATTAGCTAAAACATAGTCCACTCTCAAACCCGTGTCTGAAATCAATGCATCGGCAGGGGAGATAAAGTTTTCGCTTTCAAAATCGCCAATGTTGTGCAGGAACAAATTCATCAATGCCATTCTGCGGGTGCCGGCTACAATTTCATTCCCATAAAAGGTTTTGTGTTTGAGAAATTCTTTTTGCTCACGGGTTAGCGTGTAGTTTTTAGGATTGGCAATAAAATCATAAGCTGCTAAAAAGAAACCGCCTGTTCCGCAAGCAGGGTCGGCAATGGTTTTCATGGGTTCGGGTCTTACACATTCTACCATGGCACGGATTAAGGCTCTGGGTGTGAAATACTGCCCTGCACCGCTTTTGGTATCTTCGGCATTTTTCTCCAAAAGACCTTCGTAAATTTTGCCTTTTATATCAACTCCCATCGTACTCCATTGCTCTTTGTCAATCATATCAATGAGCTTAAAGAGTTTGGCAGGGTCTTGTATTTTATTCTAGCTTTTGGTAAAGATTTGCCCCAGAATGCCTTTTGATTGAGATAACTCTCTCAGCAAATTGGTATAGTGGTTTTCCAATTCAGCACCACGCTTGGCAACTAAGCTTTCCCAGTTATATTCTTTGGGTATTGGGAGTTTGCGATTGTAGGGCGGTTTGCTAAACTCGTCTGCCATTTTCAGGAATAGCAGATAGGTGATTTGTTCGAGGTAATCCCCATAACCTACGCCATCATCGCGCAATACGGTGGCGAAGCTCCATACTTTGCTGATGATACTTGATGTATTATTACTATCGTTGCTCATTGTTTGACTGTGATTTATTTGATGGTTTTGATTTTCGTGATTTCATTCCGTTTTTTGCCGACTTATTCTTGCCCTGTGCCTGCCGATGGGCTTCCCGTTCGGCTTTTATTCTTTCCAATAAAACCCAAGCGGGCTCATCGTTGGGGTCTTGGGGAACGAGTTTGCCTTCGAAGGCTTTTTTCAGAATGCTTTGGCGCAGGGCTTCGGCTTGCTGCAAGGCGGTGTTTATGCTTTCCTCCAGCTTGTCGCACACCGACAGGCGTTTTTCGATTTCGGAGACGATGTGGTGTTGTTCTTCTAATGTCGTAGGAATTGGAATTAATAAATTTTCCAAAAATTTTTTTGGTACTCGTCTTTGACCAACTGCACCAGTCATATTACTTTCAGCTACTTGACGTATTTTTTCTTGTACTAAAAAATGAAATAAATACATATTCAAATATCCTCCCTTGCATCTAAAAACGTGAAATTCGGTTGAACCAAAGGCAATTTTATTTCTAAGTGAATGTACTATTGCAATTTTACCATTCTCCATACAAGGAGTTATTTTTGCAAATATCACATCGCCATCAGTCATTGGCGTAAATCCTTTTTTTACTTGCCCGTATTTTCTGGTTTCAACAAGATTTATCTTATTGACAACTTCTTCAATATGTTTCATCGGCAAAAAGGATACTTCTAAATTATCCGAGATATTTTCAAATGGAAGTTTTGGATTTATATAAGCGATTTCATCCAACCTCTTCCACACCCACCCCTCCGGCAATTCTCCTTCTTTTACACTGTTTTGGGGGCGTTGAGCGAAGCCGAAACGCCCCTCAAACGCCCATTTCAATACCGCCTGCCGATATACTTTGAGTTGCTGCTGTGCGGTTTTCAGGCTTTCGATGCCTTTATCCAAACTGCTGAACAATTCTTCTATTTTGGCTACAATGCGGTGCTGCTCGGCAAGGGGGGGGAGGGGTAAAGGAAGTTCTTCAATTTTACTTGAAGAGATATTGGGCTGCGCACCACCATAAGCATCTTTTAAAATTCTATGCTTTAAGGAATATAGAAGATATAGCAAGTATGAATTATTGAGAGCATCTTTATACAGAATTTCAAACTTTCCTACTCGTTGATTTTGATAAACTTTATCTTCGCCTTTGTAGATGCCAAACTTTCCAGTTGTCGCACCGGACATTGCGACTAGTATTTCATTTTTATACACAACATAGTTGTCATATTCTTCATCTTCCTTGATTCTTACACAACTATTCAAATCAACTTTTCCTTCACCAATATCTGAAATTCGAATAATTGGAATACCGTTTTCTTTTAAATACTCGGAACTTTTAAAAGCGTATCCATTTTTAAGTTTGCAGACTTCACCTATGTTTGTCATAATCCAACCTTTCGGTATTTCTATTTCTTCACTCATACTGCTGCCCATATTATCTGCACTTTGATGTATTTGATTATTGTGAGGGTCATGTTGTTTGATTTGTTCAAAAAGTTAATGAGGGTGCCTTCGACTTCGCTCAGGCACCCACTACATTTTCGGTGGTTGAGCGAAGTCGAAACCACCGAAAAGAGCGAAGTCGAAACCACCGAAAAGAGCAAAGCCGAAACCACCGAAAAGAGCGAAGCCGAAACCACCGAAAAGAGCGAAGTCGAAACCACCGAAAAGAGCGAAGTCGAAACCACCGAATAAAATCTTCTCAAATCCCAATCAGCTTTTCTTTTTAAAATTCTCATGGCTTGTTTCATTTAAACATTTTGCCAGTTCATGTAATTGTTCCGGCATATTATTTATCAACGCTTCTTTCTTTTTCCTGCTCCAGCCCTGCACCTGTTTTTCACGGTAAAAGGCTTCATCTATTCGTTTATATTCTTCAAAATACACCAGTTTTACGGGTAATCTCTTTTTTGTATGATTTGCTCCTTCACCGGCCTGGTGTTGGGCTAATCTCAATTCAAGGTTGTTGGTGCTACCTGTGTAGTAGCTGCCATCAGCGCATTCCAATATGTACATCCATCCTTTCATGTTGTTATTAATTATTTAAATCGGTGCCTTCGGCTACGCTCAGGTATAGGGTGCCTTCGACTACGCTCAGGCACCCACCACATTTTCGGTGGTTGAGCGAAGCCGAAACCACCGAAAAGAGCAAAGCCGAAACCACCGAAAAGAGCGAAGTCGAAACCACCGAAAAGAGCGAAGCCG
>JBBIOU010000005.1:0-113254 GCA_037443205.1 Flavobacteriales bacterium
CAGCTCTTTTAGACTGGGCTACCGCTTCCGAAACCAACAACAGTCATTTTAGCCTTTATAAATCTATTGATGGTTTAAACTGGGAAAAACTTACCGATATTCCCGGTAAAGGTAACTCTAATGCCTACAACAGCTACGAATTTACCGATTTTAACCTGCTGCAAGGAACCAACTACTACAAACTTACCCAAACCGATTTTGACGGAACTACCAAAAATCATGGCATCAGATTTATCGAAGCCGATATAAACAGCGACTTCTACATTTATCCCAATCCTTTTGACGGATTGATAAATATTTCTTCCAACAACAACATCTCCTCAATAACTATTTTATCTGCCGAAGGCAAAACTATAAAAACCTTAACCGGTATCAACAGTAATGTTTGCAGTATCTCAACCGATGATTTGGCTACAGGAATTTATTTCATCAGAATAAACAATGATTTTGGTAAAAACTACTTTAACAAAATAATTAAATACTAGTAAATTATTGCAACAAATCGGGTCTTTTATTTTTAGTTATAATTAAGGATTGTTGTTCTCTCCACTCTTCTATTTTTTTGTGGTTACCCGATAATAAAACCTCAGGCACTTTATGTCCTTTATAATCTACCGGACGAGTATAAACCGGTGGCGCAAGTAAATCATCCTGAAAAGAATCGGTAAGTGCCGATGTTTCGTCATTTAATACCCCGGGTAATAAACGTATTACTGCATCACACAACACAGCAGCGGCCAACTCCCCACCCGAAAGCACATAATCTCCGATAGAAATCTCACACGTAATAAATAAATCACGTACACGCTGGTCAACTCCTTTATAATGGCCACATAAAATCATAAGATTATTTTTTAAAGATAAAAAATTTGCTGTTTTTTGATTAAATGTATTACCATCCGGAGTCATATAAATTATTTCATCATATTTTCTTTCTGATAATAGTTTTTCTATTATAGATGCAATGGGTTCTATCATCAACACCATACCTGCGCCTCCTCCATATTGATAGTCATCAACTGCTTTGTGTTTATCGGTGCTGTAATCGCGAATGTTATGTATATGTATTTCAACCAGTTGTTTTTCTCGCGCACGTTTTAAAATCGAATCAGAAAAAGGGCTTTCAAGTAATGAAGGTAATATAGTTAAAATGTCTATACGCATTGATGTTAGTTTACAAATGTAAATATTTATGTTAAAAAAAATATTTTTATCTTTAAAAATATACCTATTGTAGAAAAGGTATTTACAACTATGTAAATTATTTTTAAATTTAGCCGAATAAAATTGTAAGTAAATTTTTAATCTAATGAAAAAAATATTTTTACTTGTTTTTTTAGGACTATCTTTTGTTTCTGTTGCGCAAAGAACAACTGATTTACCTAAAGGATTTGCACCCGAAGAATTAAATGCACCTTCATGGATGTATAATCAGAATGCCGGTAACAGAGGAATAACTACACCACCTAGCCTGCCAATCAGAACTGCAGGTGAATGGGAAGAAGTGCAAACATTGCTCATTACCTGGACATCATTTCAGCCTATATTAGCACAAATAGTTGATGCCGCGCAGGAAGAATGTGAAGTATTAATTACTTGTTCGGACTCTAATCAGGTTAAATCATACTTGCAAGGGCAAGGCATACCGCTTACCAATGTAAAATTTTTAATTGCAGGCTTTAACAGTATCTGGCAACGCGATTACAGCGCACATACCGCCTATCTGAATGATGTTGATTCTTTGGTACTGGTAGAGTGGATATATAACCGCCCGCGCCCCTTAGATGATGCCATGCCAAATGCACAAGCAAGCTACAAAGGTGTTACTCTATACAGCACAACACAGGCCCCCAATGATTTGGTAAATACCGGTGGTAACTGGATGGTAGATGGTTTTGGAACAGCTTTCGCATCAAAATTAATATTAGAAGAAAACGAACCCGGTAACCCTTATAATGTTACACCCAAAACTGAAGCACAAATTGATACCATTGTAAAAAAATTTCATGGTGTAAATCGCTATATTAAAATGGAAGCGCTATTATATGATAATATTAACCATATAGATATGCACATGAAACTGCTTGATGAAGAAACATTGCTGGTAGGAGAATTTCCGCAAGGTATTTCTGACGGCCCGCAAATTGAAGCAAATCTGCAATATGTATTAAATAATTATAACTCGGTTTACGGTACTCCCTACAAAGTTATCAGAATACCTATGCCGCCCAGTACAGGTGGTAATTATCCCGGTGCACCTTTTGGTAATGCCTACTACAGAACTTACACCAACTTTGTATATATCAATAAAACTATCCTTGTTCCTTTTTACCGCGAGCAATACGATACTACCGCTCAACGCATTTTAAGCGAGGCTTTACCCGGATATAACATTGTGGGTATTGATTGCGACAATTCCGGTGCCAACATCATATCACAGAGTGGTGCTATCCATTGTATAACCAACACGATTGGTGTTCAAAACCCATTGTTAATACGCCACCAAAATCTGGCAGATACCTATAATACCACCACTCCCTATCAAGTAGATGCTCTGATTAAACACAAAAGCGGCATTGCTGCAGCAACTTTGTACTATAAAACCAGTTTAGCCGGTACCTATTTACCTGTTGTCATGACCAATACCGGAAACAACATCTGGAGCGGAAACATCCCGCCTCAACCTGCCGGAACAACAGTTTATTACTATATACACGCACAGGCACTAAGCGGCAAACAGCAAGTACGTCCTATAGTTGCTCCGCAAGGTTATTTTCATTTTAAAGTATTAAGTTCACCAACAACTGTTGAAGAAAATAATCAGGCTTTTGTGTTAGATAACATTTTCCCGAATCCGGCCTCTGCCATTACCTGCATTCCTGTAAGAAGCGCAGAAAATTCTTATGCTACCCTTAAAATGTATGATGTTTTGGGCAACCATGTTCACACTATTTTTGAAGGTAATATGCCCCGGGGAGAATCTAAATATTTTATCCGTGCAAACGAATTTGCAAGCGGTGTATATTTTATTGTACTGGAAAATAATCATGCCAGACAAACACAAAAATTAATGATTAAGTAAGCTTATCAACTTATTAATTATCTTAAAAAAATCTTCTATTAGGCTACTTTGGGATTAATTATTATCAAGTTTACGTTTAATGAATTTCCAGAGTTGTTTGTATAAATAACTGATGTCGCTATCGGGATAGCGATGTAAATAAGGCTGCATATACACACCCATACGTTCTATGCGTGAATTATAGGGTATAACCACATCTATGGTTTCTTTATATGTGCGGCTAAAACGTTCTATTAACTCGTTGTGCAACCACTTACGCGATTCATACATCGAGAAAAACGGATACAAACGTGTGCGATCTATCTTTTCCTGGTCGCAAAATTCTATTAATTGTTTATAGGTTCTGACAGATAATACCGTAGGCACCACCGGAACTAAAATAACATCAGCGTTGCGTAAAATATTTTCAGAATACAACGTAATATTTGGCGGACAATCTAAAATCACATAGTCGTATTGCTTTTTTACGGGGCTTAATAGATTTCTAAGCCATTTACCTTGTTTTAATTCATTCAACCAGGCATCCATTTTTCTAAAGTCTTGTTGGGCGGGAAGCACATCAATATTTTCAAAAGCTGTAGTCTGTATAATTTCTGTAACAGGTTTATCACCCGAAACAATCTTTTTCCCCATTTTTTCACGTTCTATACCATAATAAAAAGAACTTGCCCCCTGTGGGTCCATGTCAGCCAATAATACTTTGCTCTTATCTAACGAAGCAGCATAGGCCAGATTAACAGTTGTAGCAGTTTTACCTACGCCACCTTTAATATTAAATACAGCTATAATTTTCATAATTTAATGTTTTGCAGTTGAACAAATATAAACTTATTCCCTTAAAATGTATGATTTTTATCGAAAGGGTTAGGAAAAACTGTTATAAATAACTGAAAAACAAACTAATATATTAACTCTTTTTGCAAATAATGGCCGGTTATGCTGTTGGGATTAGCTATAAGTTGTTCGGGAGTACCTTTTGCAATAATTTGTCCGCCTCCATCACCGCCTTCAGGTCCCATATCAATGATATAATCAGCACATTTAATGATGTCCATATTATGTTCAATAACCAATACGGTATTTCCGTTATCAACCAACTTATTAAGTACTTCGAGTAATAATCTGATGTCTTCAAAATGTAGTCCGGTAGTAGGTTCATCTAAAATATACAAGGTATTTCCGGAGTCTTTCCTGGCCAGCTCGGTGGCCAATTTAATGCGTTGTGCCTCTCCGCCCGAAAGTGTGGTAGAAGGTTGTCCGAGCGTAATATAGCCCAAGCCAACCGACTGCAAGGTGTATAATTTGCTATATATTGCCGGAATATGTTCAAAAAAGGTGGCTGCATCATCTATAGTCATATTTAGTACATCGCTGATAGATTTACCTTTATACAATACTTCAAGTGTTTCTCTGTTGTATCTTTTACCTCTGCAGGTTTCGCATTCAACATGCACATCGGGCAAAAAATTCATTTCAATTACTTTGATACCGGCACCCTGACAGGTTTCGCAGCGACCTCCTTTTACATTAAACGAAAATCTTCCGGGCTTATAGCCTCTGATTTTTGCTTCAGGAAGCTGCGCAAATAAATCCCGTATTTCGGCAAACATATTGGTATAAGTACAAGGGTTCGATCGCGGGGTACGACCAATAGATGATTGATCAATATCTATTACTTTATCAATGTGTTCAAGTCCTTCAATTTTTTGATATGGCAGTGGCTGTGTAATAGCATGATGGTAATAATTGCTTAATATAGGATAAAGTGTTTCGTTAATTAAAGATGATTTGCCGCTGCCCGACACTCCGGTTACACACACAAACTTATTGAGCGGGATAATAAGATTTACATTTTTTAAATTGTGCCCTGTTGCCCCAAAAAGTTTTAAACTTTTACCATTGCCTTTTCTGCGATGCTTCGGCACTTTGATTTCTTTATTGCCTTTTATATACTGCCAGGTAATAGAATTAATGCCGTTTGCGTTTGCCGGACTATCTGCCATAATAATTTCTCCACCTTTGATACCTGCACCCGGACCAATATCTACCAAAAAATCCGACTCGGTAATCATTTCTTTATCATGTTCAACTACTATTACCGAATTGCCCATATCACGCAATTTTTTTAAAGAATTAATCAGTCGTATATTATCGCGTTGATGCAACCCGATGCTGGGTTCGTCTAAAATATAGAGCACACCCACCAGTTCGCTGCCAATTTGTGTAGCTAAACGAATGCGCTGTGCTTCGCCCCCCGATAACGAACGGGCACTTCTATGCAATGATAAATAACCCAAACCTACATCAATTAAAAAACTGAGACGCGAACTGATTTCTTTAATTATTTCGGCAGCTATTATTTGCTGTTTATTATCTAAAAGATGCGGTAGCTCATTAAACCAGTTTTTTAAATCGGTAATACTCATCACCGATAATTCAAAAATATTTTTACCTGCAATTTTAAAATATAAAGATTCTTTCTTTAAGCGACTTCCGTTACACTGTGGACAATCTCTTTTATTCATAAACCCAAGCGCCCATTTTTGTATGCTCTTTGCAGTATTTTCGTGCGCATGACGCAAAACAAAATTAACAACACCTTCAAAACCCGAAACATAATCATTTACTCCGGCACTATTGGTATGCTTAAAAATTTCGTCTGTTCCATATAAAATTTTATTTAAGATAGTTTGCGGAATATCTTTAAGTGGTGTTGTAATTTTTAATTTATTAGCTCCCAAAATTATTTCTATCTGTTTATAAATACCGTTAGAAGTATAATCACCCAAGGGCTCTATGGCTCCTTGTTTAATGCTTTTTTTCTTATCAGGTATTATTTTATCAATATCTGCTTCTATAACTTCACCTATACCATCACAATAAGAGCATGCACCGTACGGAGAGTTAAATGAAAATAAATTAGGTGCGGGTTCGTTGTACGAAACACCACTGGTAGGACACATCAAAGAACGTGAAAAATATCGCGTTTTTTCGGTTTCATAATTCATGACCATCATCGCTCCTTTGCCATGTTTCATAGCTGTTTTGAGCGATTCGGACAGGCGCTCTTCAATTTCGGGTTTAACTTCAAAACGGTCTATTACAATTTCTACATCATGTATTTTATAACGGTCTAAACTAATGCGTTCGTGTAATTCTTTGATTACACCATCCACGCGCACTCTTAAAAATCCGAGTTTTTTAATTTGTTCAAATAATTCGCGATAATGCCCTTTTCTGCCTTTTACTACCGGTGCTAATAATGCTATTTTTTTTGCCTGATATTCTTGTATAATGATATCTGCTATTTGCTTATCAGAATACTTGACCATTTTTTCGCCTGTAATATAACTGTATGCCTCAGAGGCTCGGGCAAATAACAATCTTAAAAAATCGTATATCTCGGTAATAGTACCTACTGTTGAACGTGGATTTTTGCTAACGGTTTTTTGCTCAATGGCAATTACAGGACTTAATCCGCTTATTTTATCAACATCCGGTCGTTCCAGAGTACCTAAAAATGTGCGCGCGTATGACGAGAATGTTTCTATGTATCTTCTTTGACCTTCTGCATAAATCGTATCAAATGCCAGCGATGATTTGCCGCTACCGCTTAACCCGGTAAAAACAACCAGCTTATTGCGAGGTATTTTTACATCAATGTTTTTCAGGTTATGTACTCGTGCACCCTCTACTTCAATATATTCTTCTGCTTCAATCATTTTGTTGGTCATGGCATCTTAAACAATTACAAGGGTGTATTGGTTTAGCCCGCTAAGGTAGAAAGAAAACATTATACTCTAAAAATGCATCTTTTTTATTATAATGTAAGGTTAATAAACCCAAATTCAGCATTAGAAATTTGAAATAAATCAAAATTTTCCGCCAGAGGCGGACTGAGTGTGTTGAGTGCCGTGTGGGATTTGGGGTATCCGCCATCAGGCGAGCATTACGCATGCTAATGCATAATGCGGGATAAAAACAAAATATCAGTCTAAATACTCGCAATTTTATTACTTCAGAGGTATTACCTGTAAGTAAAACCGGATATGAAACTACGCAAAATAAAGGGTATTATTAAAGACTTTTAAACCATCAATCCGACAGCTTGAATTTTTAAAACTGTAAAGTTTCAGAAATACATATCTTTGTTGCAAATAAAAAAATATTATGCCCAAAGGAATTTATAAAGTACCCATGCCTGTAAACGAGCCTGTAAAAAATTATGCTCCGGGCAGCAAAGAAAGAAAAGAGTTGCAAGAAATGTTGAAAAAACTACGCTCTGTAGAAGTGGATGTTCCGATGTATATAGGCGGCCAAGAAATACGAAGCAATCAAAAAATAAGAATGGCTCCACCGCACGATCATCAACACACCTTAGGTTATTTTCATAAAAGTGATAAAAGCCATGTAAAAATGGCCATTGATGCCGCATTGGCAGCCAAAGAAAAATGGGCAAAACTAAGTTGGGAACACCGCGCATCTGTTTTTTTAAAAGCAGCCGAGCTTATTGCCGGGCCTTATCGTGCTAAGCTCAATGCAGCCACTATGCTGGGACAAAGCAAAAATGTTTACCAGGCCGAGATAGACAGCGCTTGCGAAATAGTAGATTTTTTAAGATTCAATGTATATTTTATGCAAGAGATATATGCCGAGCAACCTCTGTCATCGGCTGGTATATGGAACCGCATGGAGTGGCGTCCATTAGAAGGATTTATATATGCGCTAACGCCATTCAATTTCACAGCTATTGCCGGTAATTTACCTACCTCGTGTGCCATGATGGGTAATGTAGTAGTATGGAAACCCAGCAATACACAAGTATATTCAGCGTATGTATTGATGGAAATTTTCCGCGAGGCAGGAGTACCCGATGGGGTTATAAATTTAATATATCCTTCCGGTCCTGATGCTGCCGAAGTAATTTTTTCACATGCCGATTTTGCAGGAATACACTTTACAGGCTCTACCGAAGTTTTTAGGAATATTTGGCAAAGTATCGGTAATAATATTCATCGTTACCGTTCTTATCCGCGCATAGTAGGCGAAACCGGAGGAAAAGATTATATCGTAGCACACAAAAGTGCTAAACCTAAGGTTGTTGCTACTGCTATTTCGCGTGGTGCATTTGAATATCAAGGACAAAAATGCTCGGCTGCTTCGAGAGCCTATATTCCTTCAAACCTTTGGGATGAAGTAAAAGAACTTGTACTTACCGACCTTAAAAGCATGAGAATGGGAGGTACTGAAGATTTTACAAATTTTATCAATGCCGTAATTGACGAAAAATCATTTGATAAATTAGTAAATTATATTGAAAATGCTAAAAAAGATCCCAATGTAGAATTGATTGCCGGAGGAAATTACGATAAAAGCAAAGGATATTTTATTGAGCCAACCATTTTGCTATGTCGGCAACCGGATTATTGCACAATGTGCGATGAATTATTTGGCCCGGTATTATCGGTATATGTATATGATGAAAACAAATTTAAAGAAACCCTGAAACTGGTAGATAACACCTCGCCTTATGCATTAACAGGTTCTATTATTGCACAAGACAGATATGCGATTGAACTGGCTACTTCGATGCTTGCAAATAGTGCCGGAAATTTTTACATAAATGATAAACCTACCGGTGCGGTAGTTGGCCAACAACCTTTTGGCGGTGCCAGAGGTTCGGGTACCAACGATAAAGCAGGTGCTAAAATTAATTTATTGCGCTGGGTATCGCCAAGAACTATTAAAGAAACTTTTGTTCCACCCATTGATTATAAATATCCTTTCTTACAGGAAGATTAAATGGGGAATGTATTATGCTGGCAATCTTAAAAAAAAATAAAACCTATTTTATCAGCTTGTTTGTATTTTGGATAGCAACAGCCTTTTATTTATTAATCTTTAATAAAAATGAATCCTTTTTAAATTTGATACCCAAGGAAAGAAATCTTTGGATAGATAATTTTTTTAGCTATATTACACTGGCAGGAGATGGTTGGAGTTTTGTTTTGTTATTAATTATATTGTTATTTATTTCATATCGCTATTTTGTTGCCGGAACAATTATTTTTGGTATCAGTTCGCTGTGCACTTATATACTAAAACAAATTTTTGATGCACCTCGACCTGTAAAATATTTTATGCAACAACAAATCGAATTGTCATTGCCTGCCCATACAACTATCCATGCCGATTTTAGTTTTCCGTCAGGACATACAACCACCGCTTTTGCAATGTTTACCCTTTTGGCATGCCTGATAAATCATCCGATAATTTCTTATTTACTTTTTGCGTTTGGCATATTAGCTGCCTATTCAAGAATATATTTGTGTCAGCATTTTCCGGAGGATATATTAGCCGGAAGCGTTCTCGGTTTTATCATCACTGTTGTTGTTCTTTATTTCATACTAAAAATACCTACCGATAAACTTCGTGGTAAATTATCATTAACAACCAACTGATAATTGAAAGCAAATCTGAACACATATCGTTTACTGATAATTATTACCGGAGCATTTTTTTTCTTCCCCTTCTTAGGAAGCACACCTTTATTTGACTGGGATGAAATAAATTTTGCCGAATCGGCACGCGAAATGATTGTAAGCGGAGATTATGGACGGGTGCAGATAAACTTTCAACCTTTTTGGGAAAAACCACCATTGTTTTTCTGGATGCAGGTATTAAGCATGAAAATATTTGGCATAAACGAATATGCCGCAAGATTTCCAAACGCTGTTTGCGGAATAATAACCTTATTGTTGTTGTTTGAATTTGGCAGAAAATTACGTGATGAAAAATTTGGTTTAATGTGGGCATTAACCTATTTAGGCAGTTTTCTGCCACACATATATTTTAAATCCGGAATTATTGATCCGTTTTTTAATCTTTTTATTTTTTGCGCCATTTATTTTATGGCAAAATCAGCGCATCTATACAATAAAAGTAATGCTGCAAAATATGTTTTAATGGCAGGCATTTTCAGTGGTCTTGCCATACTAACCAAAGGACCGGTAGCTGTGTTATTAATAGGACTTACCTTTTTAATTGTTTGGGCAAATATGCGTTTTAAAAAAATTGTGTCGTTTAAACATCTGCTGCTCTATGGTTTTAGCACCCTGCTTATTTCCTTAGCCTGGTTTGGTTATGAGCTGATAAAAAACGGACCATGGTTTATAAACGAATTTATTGAATACCAAATCCGTTTGGCTAAAGGAACAGAGGCCGGTCACAATCAACCTTTTTATTATCATTTTATAGTAGTATTTGCAGGTTGCTTTCCAATGGCTCAACTTTCACTGCAAAATTTATTTACAAGAAATAAAACTGTTTTCTACATATCTTCTTTTGAGGTTTGGATGAAATGCTTGTTTTGGGTTGTATTGATAGTTTTTTCATTGGTAAAAACTAAAATTATTCACTACTCATCTCTTACATATTTACCGTTAAGCTTTTTTGCCGCATTAACCTTTTATGATGCAAGCATAAACCAACAAAAAATTAAAAAATACATTGTAAACTTAATTACATTAATTGTTAGTTTATTCGCTCTTGCTTTTGGCTTATTGCCCCTTGTAGGGAAAAACATCAATGTCATAAAACCATATATAAAAGATCCGTTTGCCCAAGAAAACATGAACGCAGAGGTAAACTGGAGTATATTAGATGCCTTGCCGGCTGTGTTCCTTATTTCGGCATTGACGTTATTTTTAATTTACCGTAATAAAAGCATCGCACAATCTATGTTTTACCTTTATACGGGTGTAGCTCTGAGCATCATGTTATTCCTGATACTTGTACCTGCTAAAATAGAAAAATACACACAACACGCTGCTGTTGAATTTTTTTCGGGTCTGAAAGGTAAGGATGTATATGTTGAAACGTTGAGCTATAAAAGTTATGCACACTATTTTTATTTTGCGCGCCCGCCACTCAGCAAACAAGAAATAATTAACGCCAAAGATGAAAACGGTTTATACAGTTCGCAAAAACTACGCGATTGGTATTTGAGCGGACAAATAGACAAACCTGTTTATTTTAGTGTAAAAAACATATACTTACACGAATATGAAAGTTATAAAAAATTAAAATTATTATACAAAAAAAATGGTTTTGCATTTCTTGTAAGAGAACCTGATAAATAATTAATCGAAATGTAAATTAATCATACTAAATTTTTCATTTTTATATTCTAATAACTTGACTGTAAATTATACATCCGAATAACCGGCATAAAACAAAAATGTATCAATCTCTAAATATCCTTGTATTAACAACAATTATATTTGGATACTCATGTTCACAAAGTGATAAAAAATCTGATACCAAACTTTTAAATATCAACATCGACAGCACTGCTTATTATGACTCCATATACGCATCGCTTAAATTTTCAATTGATACATTTTTTAGAAATAAATATTTAAAAGATGAGTTTAACGGCAACATTTTATTTAGCGAAAATAACCGTATAATAATTTCAGGTTCTTACGGATATGCAGCCCCTGATAAAAACGATACACTAACTCTTAAACATGCTTTTCAACTGGCATCGGTAAGCAAAACAATTACTGCTACAGCCGTGCTTATGCTTTTAGAAAAAAAACTGATTGAATTGGACCAAAAGGTAAATCATTATCTGGATAGTTTTCCGTATCCGGGAGTAACTGTGCGAATGTTGTTGTGCCATCGCTCAGGGCTGAGCAATTATATGTATTACTGCGATAAAGTCATAACAGATAAAAACAAGCCTATATACAATAAAGATGTTTACGAAATAACCTGTAAGCACAAGCCCCCGCCCTATTATCAACCAAACCAAACCTATGATTATTGTAACACCAATTATGTGCTTCTTGCTTTAATTATAGAAAAAGTATCCGGAATGTCATATTCAGATTTTTTACAAAAGAATATTTTCATCCCTTTAAAAATGGAACACACCTTTGTTTATGAAAAAGGCAAAACTAAACTTCCGCAATTCGCTGTTGCCGGATATGACCACCGTGGGAAAATGATTGCAGATTATTATCAAAATGGAGTTACAGGAGATAAAGGAATTTATTCTACCGTTGAAGATTTATACAAGTTCGATTTAGCTTTGCGCCAGCAAAAATTGTTAACCGACTCCACCCTGCAACTTGCCTACAAGGCCACGTCAAATGAGCATGAAACCCAAGGCAATGACAATTATGGGTTGGGATGGAGAATTAAACAATCACATGCCGGGTATAAAGTTGTTTATCATACCGGCTGGTGGAAAGGATTTCGTTCATATTTCATCAGAAATATCACAAAAAATCAAACCATAATTGTATTAGACAACATAAAAAGAGGTCCATTTTTAAGCGTTGAAGAACTACTGCAACTGTTAAACAGCAACTAATACCGCAATTTTTTATAAAAAATAGCATTAGTTTGAAAAAAAAAGCGTAATATTGCAGCCCATTTTAAGACAGAGAGGCTATGAACAAGTTGCAAGCTATTGAAAAAGAGTTAATTACATCTAACAATATCCCCGCATTTAAAGCCGGAGATACAGTTACCGTACATTATAAAATTAAAGAAGGAAACAAAGAGCGCATACAGCAATATCAAGGAGTGGTAATACAACGCAGGGGCTCAGGTCTTACCGAAACTTTTACAGTTAGAAAAATATCTAACAACATTGGTGTAGAGCGTGTATTTCCCCTACATTCGCCTTATATACAATCCATCGAAATTAACAAAAAAGGCAATGTGCGCAGAGCCAGAGTTTTCTATTTGAGAGAAAGAACCGGAAAATCGGCACGCATTAAAGAGAAAAAAGTATTAGTAGCCACAGAAGCAGAAGCATAAACAATCATTTAAACCAATTATACATATGTTAATTATTCCTGTAAAAGAAGGCGAGTCAATAGACAAAGCATTAAAAAAATACAAAAAGAAACACGAAAAAGTAGGTATTGTAAAAATTTTACGCGAAAAACAACAATTTACCAAACCTTCTGTATTAAGAAGGCAAGAAAAAATTAAAGCGCGTTACAGATTGCAAATGCAATTACAAGAACAATAAAACCAATTTAAAAAAAATACGTTATTAAGGAGAAACCTGCAGTTTCTCCTTTTTTATGTTTACAGAATTTAAAAACTATCTCCGCAACGAAAAGCGCTATTCACAGCATACTGTTACAGCATATTGTAATGATATAGAAGAATATGAATTATATTGCCAAATAAATTATCAAACCAACGCTTGTGCTGCCGATAGTTATATATTACGCTCCTGGTTAGCTCAAATGATTGATCGGGGTATTTTGCCGCAAAGCGTAAAACGCAAACTATCATCCATCAATAAATATTATAAATTCCTTATCCTGCAAAAACATATAACCAATAATCCTGTAAACAAAGTTAAAACCCCAAAAGCTGCAAAAAGACTACCCGTGTTTATCACAGAAAGCAATATGCAACAACTATTTATTAAAGACATCTTTAGCAATGACTTTTCAGGACTCAGAGATAAATTGTTGATTGAAATTTTCTACTCATGCGGAGTAAGGCTTAATGAAATTATACACTTAAAAACCGCTTATATCAGTAAAAACAGTATTAAAGTAACGGGTAAAAGAAACAAAGAGCGAATTATACCTATACACAACAATTTATACCAAACTATCCGTCAATACCTTGAAATAAAAGAAAAAAAATACCCAAACAGTTGTAATGAATATTTATTGATTACCGATAGCGGAAAAAAACTTTACGAAAAATTTGTTTATAGAAAAATAAAATACTACCTTGCCTTGGTTAGCAGCGTTAATAAAAAAAGCCCGCACATACTCAGACACACATTTGCCACACACCTGCTTAACAAAGGTGCAGATATAAACGCAGTAAAAGAGTTGTTAGGGCACAGCAGCCTGGCAGCTACTCAAGTTTATACACACAACACCATAGACAAACTAAAAACAATCTATAACCAAGCCCATCCTTTGGGTGGCTAAAAAAGGAGGAAAAACCATGGAAGTAAAAGTTCAATCTATCCATTTTGATGCCGACAAAAAACTTGTGGCATTTGTAAAAGAGAAGCTTAATAAACTAAGCAAACTTAACGATACTATTGTAGCAGGTGAAGTATTTTTACGACTCGATAAATCGGATGTAAATGAAAATAAAATAGCTGAAATAAAACTGGCTGTACCCGGCAAAGACCTTTTTGCCAAACGCCAATGCAAATCTTTTGAAGAAGCCGTTGATTTATCGGTTGAAGCACTGAGAAGACAAGTAAAAAAACACAAAGAAAAATTAAAAGCTAAATAAAAACTGAATTTATTCCGATTCAGCATTTAATACTTGAAAGAGTTCAAATTGATATTGCTGAGCTAAGCTATCGTCCTTGCAGGCTATTCCACTCAAGTATAGTTTTTAATGCTTCTAAACCTTGCTGTGTGGTTTTAAAAAAATAATGCTGTAAACCATTGGTTATAAAAAGGTAATTTACCTGTAAGCTAAGGTTGTAACGCATAGCTTGTTCAAAAACATTTTGGTTAATTTCAACCTCAGGTGATTTGCATTCTATAATTAACAAAGGCTTTCGGGCCGTATTGTAAAATACAGCATCGCAGCGTTTAAGTAGAGTATTTACTTTTATTGCTTTTTCAACCGATAATAAGCCGGCAGGATATTTTTTTTCTTCAACAAGGTATCTTAATGTATGTTGTCTAACCCATTCTTCGGGTGTAAGTATTACCCATTTTCTTCTATACACATCAAAAATATGCTTCGCTTGTGGTGTTGTATTGATTTTAAAATGATATGGCGGAAAATTTAATTCTTTCAAAATACACACTTATAAAGCAAATATAATCTTATTTTTGCAACACTTGCTATGTTTAAAAAAGGAGTTGGTTACTTACTCAGAGATGCTATATTCTGGTATTTATACTTTGCCCTGTTCAGGGCTATATTTTTAATTTACAATTATGCTAAAATCAAAGAAATAAGTTTTAGCGAAATTTTTTCAACATTTTACCACGCATTGTATTTAGATACCTCTATGGTGTGCTACATTCTAAGTATTACGCTGTTGCTTACAACTATTGCGTTTATCACGGGTAATAATATTTTTTTTACACTCAACAAATGGTATGTAGGCACACTCATCAGTCTGCTCACCTTAATTTACATTGCCGAGTTAGAAATACATAAAGAATGGGGCATCAAAATAAACGCAAAGGCTCTTAGCTACTTACAACAACCCGATGAAATACTAAACACCGTAAGACCTGTTTTTTTATTTGCCGGACTGGCAATTGTAGCTGTTGTGGTTTTTATATTCATGAAAGCATACAACCGTTTTTGCAAAAAGGAAATAATAAGTAAGAAAAGCTTTTTACAACCTGTACTGTTATTAGTTTCAACAGTACCTGTATTATTTATCGGTATTCGGGGAGGATTTCAACAAATCCCTATTCAGGTAAGCGAAGCATATTTTTCTAAGCACAATATATTAAATTTAGCATCTGTAAATACCGGATGGAATCTTATCAACAGCGTCATTGAAAACAACAAAGTGTTATCGGGTAATCCCTTTATATTTTATCCGATGGAGCAGGCAAAAAATACCGTAGAACAAATTCATAAGACCGATAAAGATTCTACACTGATGATATTAAATACAACGCGACCTAACATTGTTTTGGTAATTCTGGAAAGCTGGAGTGCAACAATGATTGAAGGCATGGGAGGATTTAAAGGAATGAGTCCCCATTTTGATAAACTGATACAAACCGGTGTGGTTTTTGACAGTATATATGCCAGCGGCAATTTAAGCGATCAGGGTATGGCAGCCATCTTTGCAGCATTTCCGGCTCAACCCTATACTTCTATCATAACACAACCGGCAAAATATATTCACCTTCCGGCTTTTAATCTGCAACTTAAAGATGCCGGATATTTTACCTCGTATATGTTTGGCGGACAACTAAGCTACGGGAACATAAAAGCATATATGTACTACAATAATTTTGATAGAATACAGGAAGAAATAGATTTTGCCCCGCACATACCACGTGCTAAACTCGGTGTTCATGATGAATATATATACCAGCGTTTGATTGAAGACCTTAAAAATGACAAAACTCCTTTTTTTGCCGGAGTGTTTACTATTAGCACGCATTCGCCCTATGATATTCCCGACCGCACAAAATATTTTGTGTTTAACAGTTATGAAGACGATTATGCCAATGCCTTTTATTATGCCGATAAATGCATCGGTAAATTTATAGACGAGGCACAAAAACAAAAATGGTTTGATAATACTTTATTTGTATTTATTGCCGACCACAGCCATGGTACTCCTAAAGGCATAGACAGAAATTATGCTGAATACAGAAGAATACCGTTTTTGCTTTGGGGCAATGTAATAAAAGATGAGTACAAAGGCTTGCGTATAAAAAAAATTGGCTCGCAAATAGATTTAGCAGCTACTTTGTTAAAACAGCTAAACATGGATGCCAAAAAATTTCCCTGGAGCAAAAATCTTCTCAACTATTATTGTCCGCAATTTGCCTATTATGAAAACACAGATGGTTTTGGCTGGATACGACCCGATGGTTATTACGTTTATTCACACGAGCGTAAAGATATTTTTATTGAAAAGTTTTATAACCCAACCTATAAAGATAGTCTGATAAAAGAAGGGAAAAGTTATTTGCAAATATTATTTCAACAGTATACTGATTTTTAAAACGTCTTAGGTATTAGTATGTATAATGCTCAACTGATAGCAAATAACCAAAGTCACCTGGTACTTAGTCAAATTTGTAATGCTGAATTAGAGTTCTATTGATTTGTTTGAAAAAATAATACGTGTTAAGAAAAAAGATCGTTCTCTGATTTATGTAAACGCTCATATTCTTCATCAATTAATAGATTCTGACCTTCCGAAGCTTTTACAGCAAGCGCATCGCAGCGTTCGTTTTCGGGATGACCGGCATGGCCTTTTATCCAAATAAATTTTACCGTATGTTTAAAAAACACCTTTAAAAAACGTTCCCATAAATCAATGTTTTTTTTCCCTTTATAGCCGTTTTTTCTCCATCTAAAAATCCACCCTTGTTCTACAGCATTAACTACATATTTTGAATCAGAATATATTGTAACTTCACCTTTATCTGTTTTAAGTTGTTCTAATCCTACGATTACTGCTAATAATTCCATGCGATTATTCGTTGTTAAACGGTAACCCTGTGATAACTCCTTATAATGTTTGCCGCTACGTAAAATCACTCCATAACCACCGGGGCCGGGGTTTCCTCTGGCTGCTCCGTCTGTAAAAATTTCTATCTGCATCAAACAAAGAGTTGTTTAATATTTGTGCTGAATAATTTTACGGCTATTGCCATCAATATAATACCAAATACTTTACGCACAACTGCTATACCGCCTTGTCCTAACAAACGCTCTACAAAATTTATAGAACGTAATACTGCATAAACAATGGCAATATTTATAATAATAGCAATGATAATGTTTATAATCTCAAATTCGGCACGTAAAGATATAAGCGATGTCATAGTACCCGCACCGGCTATGATGGGAAAAGCTAAAGGAACAATAGAGGCTACTTTAGAAGTAACTTCTTCGCGAAAAATCTTTACTCCTAATACCATTTCGAGCGACATAAAAAACAACACAAACGAACCGGCAACGGCAAATGAATTAACATTGATACCTATTATATTTAGAATAGACTCTCCTAAAAACAAAAATCCTATCATGATTATCATAGACACCAGCGAGGCACGCTCTTCGTGTATTTCTCCTCCCGATTTTCTTTTTATTTCTATAATTACAGGTATTGAGCCTATAATATCTATTACGGCAAATAATATCATGGTAGCCGTACCTGTTTGTACCCAACTAAAGTTTAATTCATTCATGGCATAAAAGTTTTTCTATTATCTGCGGATAGTATTTGTGTTCCAGAGCCTGTATGTTTTTTTGCAGGCTTTCGGCTGTTTCGGTTGGTTGCAGTTGATATGTCTGCTGAAATATTATCTCACCTTCATCGTAATGCTCATTTACGTAATGTATGCTGATTCCGCTCATCGCTTCGTGCGCATTTATCACCGCCTGATGCACGTGGATACCATACATGCCTTTGCCTCCGAATTTAGGCAATAATGAGGGATGAATATTAATGATTTTGTGTTTATACTTACGAATTATCTTTTCCGGAACTTGCAACAAAAATCCGGCTAATATTATCAGCTCAGGATTATAATTATCTAACTTATCTGATATGTCTTCAAAATTTTCTTTGTTAAAAATTACGGTATCAATACCATAGCTCCGTGCAATATTTAAAACACCGGCATTATCTTTATTGCAAAAGAGGGCACTGACTTTTACACAAGTACTATTTTTAAAATAACGAAAAATACTATCGGCATTAGAACCTTTTCCGGATGCAAAAACAACAATATTTTTAATTTTATTAGACATGTAGTTAAACACAAAGGTAAAACAAAGATGTCGCTTTTTTTACTATCTTGCTACATAAAAACAATTTATATGGAATATCCTTTTATTGAATATCGTAAAGAAAGCTATGCGGCACAAGAAGCTGTTAATAAAAGTAAAGAGTTTTACCAGTGGCTGGATAAACGCAGAACCGTAAGAGATTTTTCTGACAAACCTATTCCTAAAGAACTCATAGAAAATCTTATTTTATCTGCTTCTACAGCTCCTTCGGGGGCACACAAACAACCATGGGTATTTTGTGCTGTGTCAAATTCTGAAATCAAGAAACAAATTCGTATTATGGCCGAAGAAGAAGAATATAAAAGCTATAACGGCCGTATGAGCGATGAGTGGCTAAAAGATTTAGCTCCTTTGCAAACTGATTGGCATAAGCCATTTTTAGAAATTGCACCATGGCTGATTGTGGTCTTTAAAAAGCCATACGAATTGATGGAAGGTAAAAGCAAAAACAATTATTATGTGAATGAATCGGTAGGATTAGCTTGTGGTTTATTGCTGGCTGCTATACACCATGCTGGCCTGGTTGCCCTAACGCATACCCCAAGCCCGATGAATTTTTTAAGCAAAATATTAAATCGCCCTGAAAACGAAAGACCATTTTTGCTCATACCTGTAGGTTATCCTGCCGAAAAAACGATGGTACCGGATTTAAAAAGAAAAAAACTGAATGAGGTATCGGTTTTTTATGAGTAATACTCTGTATCTTACTTCTCTTCTGCCAGACGATTAAGAGATTGTATATCCAGCACATATATCCCCGTAAAATAGTGCTTTAAAATAGCTTTGTAATCATAGCCCAAAACCGCCATTTTCATAGCTCCTTCCTGACACAGACCTACCCCATGTCCAAAACCCCTGCCCTTTAATACCAACGTATTATCATTTAAAGGTTCTATACTAAAATAAGTGGATTTAAGATTGAGCGATTCACGTATAGTTCTTAGATGCAGACTTCTGTTACAACTGCTCAGGTAAGTGTTCCTGTAGTTTTGTGTAAAAGTAGTGCAATTAGAAATGCATAAACTATCATGTATCGGAAACTTATTTTTTGCCAAATAATTTATCCATTCGTTTTTGGATATTTCTCTTTTCCAAAATGCATTAGGTTGCGAACTGCAAAACGGATCTTTTACACTTCTTAAATAAGGTAAGGCTTTATTCCATACTTGTTCGGATGATGCTGTTTGCCCTCCGCAATTACTATGATAGGTGGCTGTAATAAATTTAAGGCTATCATCAACTATCACTATACCGGTTGTTTGTTCGGCTGCCAGCATTAAATTTGGTTCAAATTTCTTACTGCCTTTGTAAGCCTGACAATGTACCTGGTCGCAAAGATTGAATCCTTCCGATTCATGTTTTCTTAAATTGTGTAAAGCGTATGTTCTCGATATTACCGATTGTGCTTTATAGTATTCAATATGGTGCCCATAACCCGCTTCCGATTCCATAACACAAGCAATATATTGTTCTATATTGATGCGATTGATGATTTTAAGATATTCTCCTTCTGCAGTAATTATAAAATATCCCCTGTATATTCTTTCTTTTGCTTGTGCGTTTTGTCTTATCTTTAGTTCACTCAATGTATCAAGGGTGTATAGTATCAGTGTATCTTTAACAATAATTTTTTGATGCAGTGTACTTAATTCTATTTGTCCCGAAACATTTGCTATTTTATAATGCTGATTGGCTTCTAAAAATATTGTGGCGCTATCTTTTGATACGAAATAATTGTTTTTAAGAGGAGTAACCAGTAATTGTGGCGATAAGTTATTTCTAAAAAGTCCTATATTTAAAGTATCGATGTATTGCCCTTGTAAAAAACAAGGCGTATATAAAAATATCAGCCAAAAAAAGCGGAAATAATTGAACATTTTACAAAATTATGTCTGATTACTACTTTTTTATGATAATTTGCCTAAAGTTTTTAACAGGCCTTTGGCAGTATTTTCGGATGCACCCTCTTTGCCGAGTTTTATGCGCAGCTCTTCGTAATCCTGAAGTATCATTTCCCTGTACTTTTCATCGTGCAATAATTTATGCAGTTCTTGTTTCAGATTTTGAAGATTCATTTCATCCTGAATTAATTCTCTTACAACTGCTTTATTCATAATTAAATTTACTAATGATATATACTTCACTTTTACGAGTTTTCTGGCAATCAGATACGATAATTTGCTGCCTTTGTAACACACTACCTGCGGTACTTTGAGGATAGCTGTTTCAAGTGTAGCCGTACCCGAAGTTACCAGCGCAGCACGAGCATGATTTAATAATTGATAGGTTTTGCCGCTTATCAGGCTAACCGGCTTTTCGTTAATGATATTATTATAAAACTCCCGGCTTATGCCCGGTGCACAGGCAACCACCACTTGGTAGTTTTGCAAATATTGGGTGGCTGCAGCCAACATTACGGGCAACTTAATATTGATTTCCTGTTTACGACTACCGGGTAATAAAGCTATAATAGGTTTTTCATTCAGTTTGTTTTCACTGATAAATTCAGTAAATTTTTGAAAAGTATAATTTTTAAATGCATCCATTAAAGGATGCCCCACAAATTCTACTTCGTAATTCCACTGTTTGTAAAAATCTTTCTCGAAAGGTAATATTACAAACATTTTATCAATAACCTGCTTAATGATTTTTACCCGCGATTGTTTCCATGCCCAAACCTGCGGGGATATGTAATATATTATTTTTCCTTTATAGCCGGCTTTTTTAAGTTTTTGAGCTATTCTTAAATTAAATCCCGGATAATCTATCAACACAACGGCATCGGGTTGATAATTTAAAATATCCTGCAGACAAAATTTCATGTTGCGCAAAATTGTGCGCAAATTCATTAATACTTCAGTAAAACCCATAAATGCCAGTTCTTTGTAGTGTTTTACCAAGTAAGCGCCTTGTTGTTGTAACAAATCGCCTCCCCATGCACGTACTTCTGTTTGAGGGTCAATTTTTTGTAATGCTTTCAGTAAATTAGAAGCATGTAAATCTCCTGATGCTTCACCCGATATAAAATAATATTTCAAAATGTTACAAGTATGAAAGTGAAACAACTAAAATTACATACAAAATACTAACAAACACCAAGCCTTTTGTTGCCTCATCTAATTTCCATCTGAAAAATAAAAAATAAAATAAAAACAAATTAGGCACCAGACTAAAAGTTAATATTTCGGTTTGATAAACTGTTGCGTTTGCCATATAATTCCAATATGTGCCCAGTGGCCGAGGATAAAACTTAACATAATAACCCAGCAAAAAACCAAAAACGGGTAATATTATCCCAACTATTAATCCATATCCTATTTTGTCAAATTTTTTCATCAAAATTGCACAAAGTGTAATTGTTCTAAAACATTATAAGCTGTCATATCAAACTGCACGGGAACTAAAGAAACATATCCATTATTTAAAGCCCACAGGTCGGTATCTTCGCCACCATCAAAATCTTTAAACTCACCGGTTAGCCAATAATAAGGTTTACCGAGTGGATCTTTTCGGCAATCAAATTTATCTTCCCAAAATGCTCGAGCCTGACGACACACGCGTACACCTTTTATTTTATCTAAAGTGATAGCCGGAATATTTACATTATAGCAAATATTACGAGGCATGCTATTTATCATTACTTGTTTTACTATGCGTTTTACAATTTCTTTGGCAGGACTAAAATCTGCATCGTAGGCATAATCGGTTAACGAAAATCCGATGGCGGGTATTCCTTCCATGGCTCCTTCAACAGCAGCCGACATGGTTCCGGAATATAACACGTTGGTACTGGTATTAGCTCCATGATTTATGCCGGAAACAATCAAGGCCGGTTTATCTTTTAAAATTTCGAATATCCCTAATTTTACACAATCTACTGGCGTACCCGAGCAGGCAAAGGCCCTATGCGAACCATGCACTTTTGAGGGATATAAACGCAAGGGATCGTTTACCGTAATAGCGTGTCCCATACCCGATTGCGGTCTATCCGGAGCAATGATGAGTAATTCGGCAAATTCGCTTACTGCATCTACCAGCGCGTGTATGCCGGGGGCAGTAATATCATCATCATTGGTAACTAAAATTATTGGCTTGTTATTCATGTGCAACAAATGTACCTTTTTTGAACAGAAATAAAAAAACTAACTTTATCATGAATTACGTATTTGTGTGTGACACTATTTGGCTGATAGATGTGATGGTTTTACGAACCAACCCAAAGCACTAAACCTTTTAAATATTCTCCTTCGGGGTGGTAAACAGACACGGGATGATCTTGCGGCTGGCTAAGCCGATGAATAATTTTTATTTCTTTGCCACATTCGATGGCTGCCGAACGCACAATACCTTCAAAAGTAAGTTTATCAATAACCTGCGAACAGGAAAAAGTAAATAACAAACCGCCATTTTTAATTTTTTGAATAGCCTCTTTATTTATACGCCTGTATGCTTTAATGGCATTGTGTTTAGCACTTAGGTGTTTGGCGAAAGCTGGCGGATCGAGAACAATTATATCCCAATTATCATCTGTGGTTTTCAGATAATCCATTACATCTGCCGTAACAATTTGGTGTGGTTGACTATATCCGTTAAGCAAGGTATTTTGCCGGTTAAGTTTACTGGCTTTTTCCGAAATATCTACTGAAGTTACTGCCGCAGCGCCTGCACCTAATGCATAGATACTAAAACCTCCGGTATATGAAAATGTGTTGAGTATTTTTTTATTTGTTGCATATTCAGACAGCAATTTTCTGTTTTCGCGTTGGTCAAGAAAAAAACCGGTTTTTTGACCGCTTTCCCAGTCAATGATAAATTTATGTCCGTATTCACTTATTTCGCATTGCTTTAAGGGTAAATTATTTAATAAATATGCGCCCGGCATTTGTTCGTGGTTATCGGGATGTTTATGATAAATTACTTGTAATTTATCGTGATAAACTTTTTGCAGTGCTTCGCTAATTTCTTTGAGCGAATGAATCATTCCGCTGCTATGGCATTGTATCACCGCAGTTTGATTGTATATATCAATAATCAATCCGGGTAAATTATCCCCTTCTCCATGTATTAATCTATATGCATTACAGGCTTGTGAACGTATAAAAGGTAAAGACTGTCGGATATTTCGGGCGTTTAAAATTTTATGATACCAAAAACTGCTGTTTACAGGTTGCTTAATAAAACTTAACACCCTAACGCTAATACTTCCTTTTTGCTGATAATGGCCTAATGCTAAAAATTCATTATGCGCTGAATACACTTCTATTATATCGCCTTCATTGGCATGACCTTCCATCTTGGCAATCGCTCCCGAAAAAATCCATGGATGTTTTCTAAGAAGTGATTTTTCTTTATTATTTTTTAGGATAATTTTTGGATACTGCATAAAAAACATAACCGTATTTAATACGGCTTAATGTGTACAAAGAAAAAAATATGTGTAAAAATAAAGCGAGCGTTTACGCGGTTACTCCCAATACTTCGGCCATTTTAATACCAATTTCGGCTGGCGATTCTACCACATGAATACCACATTGGCGCATGATGCGCATTTTCGCTTCTGCGGTATCATCTTTGCCGCCAACGATGGCCCCTGCATGCCCCATCTTACGTCCTTTGGGTGCAGTTTGACCGGCAATGAAACCAACTACCGGTTTAGTGCCGTTTTGTTTAATCCATTCTGAGGCCAGGGCTTCGTAATTACCACCAATTTCGCCAATCATTACAATGGCATCCGTGTCGGGGTCGTTCATTAATAATTTAATTGCTTCGCGGGTAGGAGTGCCAATGATAGGGTCTCCACCAATCCCTATGGCTGTAGATATTCCCATACCGGCTTTTACTATCTGGTCGGCTGCTTCATAGGTAAGTGTACCTGATTTAGAAACTATCCCTACTCTACCGGGTTTAAAAACAAAACCGGGCATAATGCCTACTTTGGCTTCACCGGCTGTAATAACTCCCGGGCAATTTGGCCCAATAAGTGTGCAGTCTTTATCTTTTAAATATTCTTTAACTCTAACCATGTCATTTACCGGAATACCCTCGGTAATACATACAATAACTTTAATACCTGCTGCGGCCGCCTCCATAATTGCATCAGCAGCAAATGCAGGGGGCACAAAAATAATAGAAACATCAGCACCGGTTTTATCTACCGCCTGCTGAACAGTATTAAAAACAGGCCTATCTAAATGTGTGGTTCCTCCTTTGCCGGGGGTAACACCTCCAACAACATTGGTTCCGTACTCAATCATTTGCGATGCATGAAAAGTACCTTCACTGCCGGTAAACCCTTGTACAATTACTTTTGAATTTTTATTTACTAAAACTCCCATGATTTATTATTTTGCTTCAAAAATAGTTTTTAAACAGCAACTTACAAAGCTAAAGTTTATAATTTTGTTAAATGTTTGAAAACAAACACTTGCCAACTATTTGCGCCATTTCAAGCCCGACCGGGCAAGGTGCTGTAGCTGTTATAAGAGTATCGGGCAATGATGCCATTGGTATTTGCAATAAAATTTTTAACAAAAATATTGCGCTTGCCCAACCCAAAACTTTGATTTACGGTAAAATTTTAAAACAAAATAATGAAATACTGGACGAAGTTTTACTGGCTGTTTACAAATCTCCCGCATCTTTTACAGGCGAAGATACCGTTGAAATTTTTTGTCATGGCTCAATTTACATACAACAAGAAATACTAAAATTATTGCTTGCAAACGGATGCCAAACTGCATCACCCGGGGAATATACCATGCGCGCATTTTTAAATGGCAAATTAGACCTCTCGCAAGCCGAAGCCATTGCCGACCTGGTTGCCTCATCATCTGCAGGTGCACATAAACTAGCTATGCAGCAAATGCGCGGTGGATTTAGCAAGGAAATTAATGCTCTCAGAGAAGAATTAATAAATTTTGCTTCGCTTGTTGAACTGGAACTCGATTTTAGTGAAGAAGATGTAGAGTTTGCCGACAGAAATGAATTGATAAAACTTATAGACAAAATAAATACCCTGATAAAAAAACTATCAGATTCTTTTGCGTTAGGTAATGTAATTAAAAACGGTGTGCCCGTAGCCATTGTTGGTGTTCCTAATGTGGGTAAATCTACCTTACTAAATGCTTTGCTCAACGAAGATAAGGCCATTGTTTCGGATATACCGGGAACAACACGTGATGCCATAGAAGATACTACCAATATTAATGGCATTGTTTTTCGCTTTATTGACACTGCCGGAATAAGAGAAACTAACGATTTGATTGAAAACATCGGAATAGAAAAAACCTGGAAAAAAATTGATGAGGCTGCCGTTATATTATATGTTTTTGATGTAAGGGATATTCAGGATAATAAATTCCATGAATCTTATCGTAAATTAAAAAATAAAATACTTTCAGAAAATAAATACCTCGTTGCATTAGCCAATAAATGCGATTTAATCTATCCGGATCAACCTTTGGTTAATAATGAAATTAATCCCTTAATTGGCATTTCGGCTAAAAACAATGTCGGTATATCACAAATAAAAGAGTTGTTATTTAATTATGCCCAAAAGCGTATGCAAAATAGCGGAGATATTATTGTTACCAATGCGCGCCATCATCAATTGCTTAACAATGCCTGGCAGGCGCTAAACCGGGCAAAAAACGGTTTTTTGGAAAAATTGCCTGCCGATATTATCGCCATAGACATTCGGCAAGCTATACGCGAATTATCATCAATAACAGGAAGTATATCAACCGATGACCTTTTAAGTTCTATCTTTAGTCGTTTTTGTATAGGTAAATAAATCATGAAAAAAAACATTTCAATCTTTGCTTTTATAGTACTTATCCATTGGGGTTTATATGGGCAAAACTATGCTTTCACTCCGGCATCAGAACGTATTAACTCTTATAAACAAAGTAAACAACTTGCCGATGAATCGTTGGTAAACAACCTTAGGCTTAAAAACATCGGGCCTACTGTTATGAGTGGTCGTGTAACCGATATAGACGTTAATCCTGATGATCCAAGCATCTATTATGTTGCCTATGCATCCGGTGGAGTTTGGCGTACCGATAATAACGGACAAACATTTACTCCTGTTTTTGACAACGAAGCATGTATAACTATCGGAGATATTGCTGTTAATTGGAAACAGAATATTATTTGGGTTGGCACCGGTGAGAACAACTCTAGCCGTTCTTCATACGCAGGAACAGGTATTTATAAAATTACCTGCTCTTCAAACACAACAAACGTAATAGAATATAAAGGTTTAGATGAATCTCATCATATAGGAAGAATAATTTTACATCCCGATAATCCTGATATTGTTTGGGTAGGCGTTATTGGTCATTTATTTACCAACCATCCGCAAAGAGGATTATATAAAACCACCGATGGAGGAAAAACCTGGAAACAAACACTTTTTATCAGCGAAAAAACAGGAATAATAGACTTAATTATTGATCCGAAAAACCCTGATGTACTTTATGCCGCAAGTTGGCAGCGCGAAAGAAAAGCATGGCATTTTCAGGAATCGGGCAGCGAATCAGCTATTTATAAAAGCACCAATGCAGGAGAAACATGGACAAAAATAACCAATGGTAAAAATGGCTTTCCGCAAGGGCATGGTGTTGGCAGAATTGGCTTAGCTATTTGCCCGAATAATTCTTCTATACTTTATGCTTTTCTGGATAATAATTTTGAACGAACAACCGATGCGATTGAAACAAAAAAAGAACAGAAAATATCTGCTGCTTTACTAAAAAAAATAAGCGATAAAGATTTTATTGAATTAAGCAACGAAGACATTGATATGTATTTACAGGAATATAATTTCCCCAAAAAATACACCGCACAATTAATCAAAGAAATGGTTAAACAGAAAAAAATTAAACCACTTGCTCTGGCCGAGTATGTTGATGACGCCAACAGCCGATTATTTAATACAAAAAAAATAGGGGCCGAATTATATCGCAGCAATGATGGCGGAAATACCTGGCAAAAAACCCATCATGAATATCTGGAAGATTTGGTATATACCTATGGTTATTATTTTGGCCAAGTAAAAGTTGATAATTATAATTGCGATGAGATTTACATACCGGCTTTTGTATTATTAAAATCGGAGAATGGCGGGCGTACATTCAAATCAATAAATGGCAAAAACCAACATGTAGATCATCATGCCTTATGGATTAACCCTAAAAGGAAAGGTCATTTAATCAATGGCAATGATGGCGGGATAAATGTTAGTTATGATGACGGTAAAAACTGGATAAAATGTAATTCACCTGCAGTTGGGCAATTTTATACGGTAAATATAGACTACGATCAGCCTTATAATGTTTATGGCGGATTACAAGACAACGGGGTATGGTACGGCCCTTCTAACTATGAGCATGGTGTAGATTGGCATAACACCGGCAGCTATCCTTATAAAAATATTTTAGGCGGAGATGGTATGCAAGTAATGATTGATACACGCGATAACAACATTGTTTACACCGGTTATCAATTTGGTAATTACTTTAGAATTAATAAAACTACTTTAGAAACAAAATATATTACACCCAAACACGAACTGGGCGAAAAACCTTTGCGTTTTAACTGGCAAACACCCATACATCTTTCTTTACACCAGCAAGATATACTCTATATAGGTGCGAATAAAATTTACCGTTCGTTAAACAAAGGCGATGATTTTACATGTATTTCGCCCGATTTAACAAAAGGACCTAAAACCGGAAATGTTGCTTTCGGAACTATCACTACCCTGCACGAATCACCCTTAAAATTCGGCTTAATATATTCGGGCAGTGATGACGGATGGGTGTATGTTACAAAAGATGGTGGTATTAACTGGGAAAATATCAGCAAAGGATTACCGGAGAACTATTGGGTAAGAAGAATAATTGCCTCGTATCATCATGAAGCAAGAGTTTATGTAGCTTTAAACGGTCATACCCGTGATGATTTTTCATCTTTACTTTTTGTATCAGATGATTACGGCAAAAACTGGAAAAGAATCGGTACTAATTTACCTTTAGAACCAATTAATGTTATCCGCGAAGATCCGGTAAATGAAAATATATTATACCTGGGTACCGACCGTCATGCTTATGTGTCGTTAAACGCAGGGAAAGAATTTATGCAACTTAGCAAAGATCTGCCTTCTGTACCTGTACATGATATAGCCATTCAACCACTCGCTAAAGAAATCGTTTTGGCTACTCATGGAAGGTCGCTTTATAAAGGCAGTATAAAAGAAATACAAATGCTGAATAAGGATATCATAAATAGCAATATTTACTTATTTTCAGTTGATAAAATTAAATACAACAAAAATTGGGGTAATTCATGGAGTGTATGGGAACAAGCCCCGGAATTTGATTTGCTTATACCTGTTTATGTAAATAAGGCATGTTTAATAACCATTAAAATTTATGATGAAAACTCAGATGTATTATTTAGTGATGTTATTGAAGCATCAAAAGCCGGATTAATATATTATGATTATAAATTAAACATAAACAATAATTTATTGAAACAATCAGAATCTACACGCCAAAACAAATACTATCCTGCCAAAAACAACGCATACTATTTACCTCCCGGCAAGTATTATATAGAATGTGAAGTAAATAGCGAAAAAAAACAAACTAATCTGATTATAGAAAAATGAAAAAAATACTTCTGCATTTAATCTGCTTGATTGTAATTTCCTGTAAAAATGATATTGAAAAAAATTACAATAGCAGTAATGATACTTTGAATGAAATAAATACAGTTATTCCTACTGTTTATAAATACGAAATAAAAAACATAAAAAGCGGCCAAACTATTATACTATCTGCTGAAGAGTATCTTAAATCAGATTTTATAAATAACCACGAGTATAGCATAAAAGAAATACCTATGATAAAAAAATAAGTGTTTAATGTAACTACAAATTATATCTGATGAATATATATTGCAGACAATAATTAAAACGTTTTAATAGTGAGTGTTTGCAAATATTTAGTTACATTTTCTTCGATACGCTCAAGTATATGATTTGTATCAGCTTTGATAAATTTTTTACCCGAAATATTTTCGAAAAGCTCAATGTATCTTTCGGATACAGATGCTACAAATTCATCGCTCATTTCGGGTATCACCTGTCCTTCTTTGCCTTGAAATCCGTTACTGATGAGCCACTGTCTGACAAATTCTTTAGATAGTTGCTTTTGCGGTTCACCTTTGGCTTGTCTTTCATTATAGCCATCCAAATAAAAATATCTTGACGAATCGGGAGTATGTATTTCATCTATTAAACAAATTTTATCATCGCATTTACCAAATTCGTATTTAGTATCAACCAGTATCAATCCTTTTTCGGCAGCCATTTTAGTACCTCTTTCAAACAACTGGCGCGTGTAGTTTTCTAATTGTACGTAATCTTGTTCGTTTACAATACCTCTTTCTAAAATTGCTTCACGCGAAATATCTTCATCGTGGCCCTCGGCAGCTTTTGTGGTTGGTGTAATAATAGGTTGCGGTAATTTATCGTTTTCTTTCAATCCTTCGGGCAAGGTTACTCCGCAAAGTTTTCTTTTACCGGAATTATACTCACGTGCAGCATGCCCGGCCAGGTATCCGCGTATAACCATTTCTACCTTAAACGGTTTACACACCCTGCCTATGGTAACATTAGGATCGGGCGAGGCAATTGTCCAATTAGGAACTATATCTTCGGTTGCCTGCATAAAATGCCAGGCAAGCTGGTTTAAAACTTGTCCCTTATAAGGTATTCCTTTAGGCAACACCACGTCAAATGCCGATATCCTGTCACTAACAATCATTACCAACCACTTGTTATCAATGGTATATACATCCCGTACTTTACCTTTATAAAAATTTGTTTGTCCATGGAAATTATAAGCTGTTTTTACTAGGGCGTTCATTATTTATTTTTTATCAAAGATGCAAAGCATATCTAATATACCCACAAAATATTATCAACAACATTTTAATAATATACATCTTTTATATCAATGTTATTTAGATAAGCCTCTAATTGCTCACGTAAATTTAAAATATTTAGGCCTACAATTACACCATGGATGGTATTGTATTTTAATTCAGCATAAAAATCATAAATTGCATATAATTCTATCAAGGTTGATGAAAACTCTTTTATGGCAATTATAACTCCTTCGGTTTCCAGTAAATGGATTTTATTATCCAAAGGTAATGCATTAAATTCTGAATAAGTTAATTTAAAAGGCTTCATCTATATTGTTTTTTTTAATCCCACATTACGCATTAGCATGCGTAATGTTCGCCTGATAGCGGATAACCCAAATCCCACACAACACTCAACACACTCAGTCCGCCTCTGGCGGAAAATTTGAAATAAATCCAAATTTTTAATGCTCAATTTGGGTTAATAAAGCCACGCATTAAAATTATGAGGCGAATATACATTTATGCCGGTTAGTATTGTATTATTAAGCTTATAATTTATTGCCCTAAATAAGATTATTAACAAATCACCCTATATTATTAAAAATATACGCAGATGCGCTTAAATGATATTAATTTTGTAAAAAAATATATCTTGACTTTTTTAGAACATCACTTTTTTGTAAAATTATTATTGTTACTGGCCCTTTCGCGGTTAATGGGCGAAATATTTGAGCGCCTTAAACAACCCGCCATGATTGGAGAAATACTTGCAGGCATAATACTTGGCCCAACCATGTTTGGTTTAATACAGTACGATGCTAAACTACAGGTATTTTCTGATATGGCTGTTTTTCTTCTGGTAATCATTGCAGGGCTTGAAATAAACCCGGAAGAGGTGATAAAGGCTATGAAAGGCCGCAATATATGGATAGCACTAATGGGTTTTATCATCCCTATCAGTTCGGGTTTAACAGTAGGCTGTTTTTTTAACTTGGATACCATGGTGGGTATTTTTATCAGTTTGTGTATCTCTATTACCGCATTACCTGTAAGCATCAGAATCTTAATGGATTTAAAAAAATTAAACACACCCATTGGTCAAAAAATTATTACCGCAGCTATCTTTAATGACGTTGTGGCACTGATGATTTTAGGAATATTACTCGATATAAAAAATATAAACTACAATTACTTAGAACTAAGCAAATCCATAGGCCTTACTACTGCTAAAGTATTAATATTTATCATCATTGTAATTACAGCCTACAAGTTATTTGACAGGGCAGCTAAAAAAGTTGATTTTATTAAAAATCAAATAGACAAAATTGTAGCTGTATTAAAGGGCAAAGAAACATTTTTTACTATCCTTTTTATATTTATTTTATTATTTGCCAGTATATCCGAGCTTGTTGGTTTGCACATGGTAGTTGGCGCATTTTTTGGCGCAATGTTATTAAGCAAAGAAGTGTTGGGAATTGACAATTTTAAAAATTTTGAAAAAACCACAAACAGTATTACCATGGGATTATTGGCACCCATATTTTTTGCAGCAATAGGACTTGAATTTAATTTTGGTAAAATAGATAATTACAATTTAATGATTTCAGTAATACTCATATCGTTTATTAGTAAAATATTTGGCGGTTATCTGGGTGGTAAAATAGCCGGACTTAACAACCTGGAAGCAACAACCGTTGGAATAGGACTGAACGCGCGCGGAATAATGGAATTAGTTATTGCCAACATTGCTCTAACCACCGGTATCATTGATACCTCTGTTTTTTCTATCCTGGTTATTATGGGTATTTTTACTACCCTAACAACACCCCTTATGCTTAAATATACTTTTGATATTCTGGATAATAAAAGACATCATAAAATCGGATAAATTTAGCAACATTTATTATCTAAATATCCCCCTTATTCCATACAAATTGTCACGCATTTCGGGCAAATTACTGACAAGCTGTCAAACATTTACCAAATGGTGCTATTTTTGCCAATTAACATTGTGGAAAATAAACAAACATGAAAAAGGAAGACACCATAAACGAAGAACAAAAAAATACAGTAAACAACGAATCTGAAAACCCTGATGAAGTTACACAAAATGAACAAGCTGATAACGAGAAACAAAACAACCATCAGGAAAATAACCATCAGGAAAACGATACTACTGAAACCATAGAGAAAACACCCGATTATAAAACCTTATATGAAACATTAAACGATAAATACTTAAGACTATACTCAGAATACGATAACTACCGCAAAAGAACTGCCCGCGAAAAATCAGAACTGATTAAAACTGCCGGAGTAGATGTAATTAAAAGCATTTTACCTGTATTGGATGACTTTGAAAGAGCCATAAAAGCCAACGAAAATATAAACGACCCCCAAACATTAAAAGAAGGGTTTACGCTAATACACAGTAAACTAAATAACATTATGCAGGCAAAAGGTTTAAAAGCCATGAACCTGTTAGATACTGAATTTAATGCTGATATCAGCGAAGCCATAGCCAACCTGCCCTCCGAAGACGAAACAAAGAAAGGGAAAGTGTTGGATGTGGTTGAAAACGGATATTATCTTAATGACGTATTAATCAGATATGCCAAAGTTGTTGTAGGAGCTTAATTTTATATATGTCGAAAAAAGATTATTACGATATACTGGGTGTTTCCAGAAGTGCGGATGCCGAAGAAATAAAAAAAGCATACCGCAAATTAGCCATGAAATATCATCCCGACCGGAACCCCGGTGATAAAGCGGCCGAAGAAAAATTTAAAGAAGCAGCCGAAGCTTATGAAGTATTAAGCAACCCTGAAAAACGCCAGCGATACGATCAGTTCGGGCATGCCGGAATGGGCGCCAACGGTGGTTTTAGCGGCAGCGGCATGAATATGGAAGATATATTCAGCCAGTTTAGCGATATCTTTGGAGGAGCCTTTGGCGGAAGCGGATTTGGAGGCGCAGGCAGAAGACGCGTAAATAAAGGCAGTAACCTGCGCATTAAAGTAAAACTTACACTCGAAGAAATAGCCAAAGGGGCCGAGAAAAAAATCAAAGTAAACAAACAAACTACCTGTAATTCGTGCGGTGGTAACGGTGCAAAAAACGGAACCTCATTAAAAACTTGTCATACCTGTAAAGGCACCGGACAAATAACACGCATTACCAGTACATTCTTAGGGCAAATGCAAACTACATCCGTTTGTCCTGCCTGCAACGGACAAGGTACTACCCTTTCAGAAAGATGTAATACCTGCCATGGCGATGGAGTAGTTCGCGGAGAAGAAATTATCACTCTCAACATTCCTGCCGGTGTTGAAGAAGGTATGCAACTTTCTATGCAAGGTAAAGGTAATGCCGCCATCAGAGGTGGCATACCCGGTGACTTGATAATTGTTATTGAAGAATTACCTCACGAGCATCTGCAACGCGATGGACATAACCTGCATTACGACTTAAACATAAGCTTTATTGATGCCGTTTTGGGATGCGAGGCAGAAATACCCATGATTGATGCGAAAGCCAAAATAAAAATTGAACCGGGAACGCAAAGCGGAAAAATACTGCGCTTAAAAGGAAAAGGTCTTCCTGTGCTTGATGGCTATCAAAAAGGCGATTTGCTTGTTACTATCAATGTTTGGGTACCTCAAAAATTAAATAAAGAAGAAAAAGACTTGCTCGAAAAACTTCGTAATTCAGAAAATTTTAAACCCAACCCCAACAAAAAAGAAAAAAGTTTCTTTAAACGTTGGAAAGAAGTGTTTACCGGTGGATAAACTCAATAATCACTGCCATATTACTACCTGAAATAATTTATGATAAACTACGAAAAGTTTACTCTCAACAACGGACTTACCTGTATCGTTCATCAAGATAAAAGTACTCCTATAGCCGCCTTTAACATATTATACGATGTAGGCTCACGTGACGAAGAACCCGATAAAACCGGCTTTGCACATCTGTTTGAACATTTAATGTTTGGCGGCTCTGTAAATATACCCGATTTTGATAAACCCCTGCAACAAGCAGGTGGCAGCAGTAACGCTTTTACCAGCAACGATATTACTAATTATTATGAAACGCTGCCTTTGGCTAATCTCGAAACTGCATTTTGGCTCGAGAGCGACAGAATGTTAAGCCTGGCTTTTACTCCCAAAAGTTTAGAAGTACAAAAAAATGTTGTGATAGAAGAATTTAAACAACGTTACTTAAACCAACCCTATGGCGATGTTTGGCTCCTTTTGCGACCACTTGCATATACACAACACCCATACCAATGGCCAACCATAGGCAAAGAAATTTCGCATATCGAAAATGCAACACTAGATTATGTAAAACATTTTTTCTATAAACACTATACACCGCAAAACGCCATATTATGCGTTGCCGGAAATGTAAACTGCAATCAAATTAAAAATCTTTGCGAAAAATGGTTTGCCGATATCCCCACCCGTAACAAATATACCCGTCATTTACCCAAAGAACCTCAACAAACGCAACCAAGACATCTGACCGTAGAACGCGATGTGCCCTATGATGCTATCTATAAAGCCTGGCACATACCGGCACGTCACTCAGAAAATTATTATGCCTGCGATTTAATTTCCGACATCCTGGGCAGGGGCAATTCTTCCAGACTATATCAGGAACTGGTAAAAAAACAAAAACTATTCAGCGAAATTCATGCTTATGTAACTGGCGATTTAGATGAAGGACTGCTCATTGTTTCCGGTAAACTACATAAAGAAACTACCATCGAACAAGCTGATGATGCAATTAAAAACATTATCAGTCAACTAATCCGCAGCGAAATAGATAACCACGAATTAGAAAAAGTAAAAAACCAGGCCGAAGCAACTAAAATATTTGCAGAAACAAACATTTTAAATAAAGCCATGAGTCTTTGTTATGCCCAACTGATGGGTAATATTGATTTGGTTAATACAGAAATGAAGTTTTACAGAAATGTAAGTACCAAGCAAATATTTGAACAGGCAAATATCGTCTTAAACGACCATAACTGCTCCACCTTATATTATTTAGCAAAAAAATAAATTTCAATGAACAGAACCATTGCTCCGTTAATTAAAGATATTAGTAAAATAGACTTTGTAAAACCGGTAAAAGAAAAACTACATAACGGCACCGATATATATTTTTTAAAAAGTGGTTCACAGGAAGTAATGCGCATAGAATTAATATTTCATGCTGGCACATCATATCAACACAAACCACTGCTGGCCTCTTTTACGGCTTCCATGCTCAATGAAGGAACTAAATCATATAACTCACAGCAAATATCACAAATTATTGACTATTACGGAGCTCATTTTTCTGCCGAAACCGATTTAGACTATACCACATTAACTCTATACTGTTTGAGTAAAGATTTTGAAAAACTTTTTCCGATACTTTTTGAAATAATTACAAATCCTGTATTTCCGCAAAAAGAATTAAACACACAAATTGCCAATGCCAAACAACGCTATATTGTAAATAATGATAAAGTAGAATTTCTGGCTCGTAAAAATTTTGCGAAAGCAATTTTCGGAGATACACATCCCTACGGAAAACAAGCAGAAATTGATGACTACGACAATATAACACCCGATGATTTAAAAAAATTTTATACCCATCACTATTCGATAAACAATGCTGTAATAATTATTTCAGGAAATTTTAATGAAACAACCATTTATAATATTTTTAATAACGCTTTTGTAAACAGCAATGCTATACAAATTAAAGATCCCGAAATCACTTACACACTGCCAACTGCACAAAAAATTTTTATCAAAAAAAAGAACGCCATCCAAAACGGACTGAGAATAGGTAAAATATTACTTAATAAAACCCATCCTGATTTTGCCGGTATGCAGGTTTTAAATTGTGCCTTAGGCGGATATTTTGGTTCGCGCCTTATGGCAAATATCAGAGAAGATAAAGGTTATACCTATGGCATAGGTTCGGCAATTGCTACATTTAAACACGCTGCTTATTTCTTTATTGCCACCGAAGTAGGAACGGACGTTTGCAGCCATGCTTTAAATGAAATATATAAAGAAATACAAATACTTCAAAATAGCGCTGTACCCGAAACAGAATTAGAAATGGTTAAAAACTATATGCTCGGCAACTTCTTAAAAAACAGCGATGGGCCTTTTGCCATGGCCGATAGATTTAAAAATCTGTATTTGTTTGGTTTAGATTACCAATGGTATGATAATTATTTACATACCATTAAAACTATCAATGCTACGACACTACAAGAATTAGCACAAAAATATTTGAAAACCGAAAGTTTAACCGAAGTAGTAGCGGGCGCTAAGTATTAGAAAATTGTAATTGAGATAGTTTTTTATATATACCGTTGTCAAGTGTCATTAACTCATCATGTGTACCGGTTTCTTTTAAAGTACCTTTTTCAAGTACTAAAATTTTATCAGCATTTCTAATTGTTGACAAGCGATGAGCGATGATAAAGGTAGTACGGTTTTTCATCAGTTTTTCCAATGCATCCTGTACCCATTTTTCGCTTTCACTATCAAGCGAACTGGTAGCCTCGTCTAAAATAAGTATAGACGGATTTTTTAATACTGCCCTTGCAATGGCAATACGTTGTTTCTGACCACCCGATAATTGCACTCCCCGCTCACCTACCAGCGTATTAAATTTTTCGGGAAATTTTTCTATAAATTCTATCGCGTTGGCTTTTTGTGCAGCTTCAATTATCTCAGCTTCTGTAGCATCGGGTTTTCCATACGCAATGTTTTCTTTAATGCTTCCGCCAAATAACAATACTTCTTGTGGAACAATGGCCATCTGCGAACGCAACTCAGTTAAAGGGTAGCTTAATATATTCTTATCATCAATAAATATCTCGCCTTTTTCGCAGGTATATAGTCTAAGCAGCAAAGATACCAATGTACTTTTGCCCGAGCCTGAGGGACCTACAATAGCAATTTGCTGTCCGGCTTCTACTGTAAAACTTATTCCTTGTAACACCGGCACATCTTTTCTTGTAGCATAAGTAAAATGCACATTTTTAAACTCTAACCGTCCGTTAATTTTAAGATGTATCTGTGTATCCGGTTTTAAAGTAACGGATTCTGATTCTTCATTTAATATATCCATCAGGTTTTCAGTTGCTCCAACTGATTTTTGAATTTCACCCCAAAACTGCGGTATGCTGCCAAATGATGCTCCTATAAAAATTGAATACAAGATAAATGTTATCAGATTTTTAGTTTCCATTTGCCCCTCAAGCGTCATGTTTACTCCTTGCCATATAACAAAAACAACCGAACCAAACATACAAAAAATAATGAACGAAATAAATGCACCTCTCCACAACGAACCTCTGATTGATAAAATTTTTGATTCCTGTATGGCTTTACCGTATCTTAATATTTCAAACCACTCATTGGCAAAAGCCTTCACACTGTTAATAGCCTGCAGTGTTTCTTCTACAATGGTATTTGCCTCTGCTACTTTGTCTTGAGCCTGTTTAGATAATTTTTTGATAAAGCGTCCAAAAAAAACTGCAATTAGCGCCATTACCGGTATGGTTGCCAGCATTATGAGAGTTAATTTAGCCGAAATTAATGCCAGGGCAGTAACTCCTCCCGTAACTATAATTATCTGACGAGTAAACTCAGGTATGGTAACATTAAAAGTAGATTGCAGCATAGCAACATCTGCACTGATGCGGCTTATCATTTCGCCTACCCGATGACGGTTATAATAATCCATAGGTAGTGTTATCATTTTTTTATACGTATCGTAGCGTATATCTGCCAAAACATTTTCTGTAACTTTAGAGCCTATATATACCCGTAAAAAAGAAAATATGGCATTTGCACCAAACACTATAAACAACAACATTACCACACTGGTGCTGTTTTGCAAATCGGTTAAATTAAGCTCGTCTAAACTGCTTTTACTTGTACCAAATAATTGCCCAACCAACCAGGGAAAAAGCATGGATAAGGCACTGGAAATTATCAAAAACAAAATACTTAAACCATATATGCCTTTATAGGGCTTTACGTAATTAAATATACGCATCGCTCTTTTAAAAGTCATTTTATTTATTTTGGCAGTACTTTTTTCTTTCATCACAGCCTCAAAGTTAGTGTATTATTCTTTTACATATATCAGCTTTTTACTTTCATAAGCTTTTATAAATATTGCTAATGTAATTTATTAATCTCATTAGCACCATAGTTAAATGCAGGTCATTTTCTTAAGCTGATGTTTTCTATTACATATCAAGCACATTAATAAGTGCCAACCATAAATACAAACAGGAATATAATACTCTGAATAATAATCTGTAAATTTGGTAATCAATTATAAATTTATATCAAAAAGCAATAACATGATCAAGACCTCATACAAAAAATTAACCGTATTTTTAATTTTTATCCTTTCAGCACATATTCTATCTGCACAAAATAACCCGGATTCATTAATGTTGAGAAACATTTATGATTTTAACCTTACACAATCAGAATGTTACGAAAATCTCAGACATCTGTGCAAAAAAATAGGTCATAGATTAAGCGGTTCTGTAGCTGCCGAAAAAGCTGTAGACTGGGCCAAACAACTGATGCAAAATTATGATTTCGACACGGTATATTTACAGGAAGTAATGGTTCCGCACTGGATAAGAGGCAATATAGAAAATGCCTTTTTCAGTATTGAAAATGACAAATTAAAAAACAATAAAAAATTGCAAAAAACCAAAGTAAACATTACTGCTTTGGGCGGCTCAGTTGGTACCAATGGCCCTTTAAGCGCAGAATTAATTGAAGTAAACGGCATAGACGAATTAAAAAAACTAAATCCTGAATTGGTAAAAAACAAAATAGTGTTTTTGAATAAACCGATGGAGCCTACATTCATTAGTACTTTTCAATCATATGGAGGATGTGCATCGCAACGTGTATGGGGGGCAGATGAAGCATCCAGATACGGTGCAAAAGCAGTAATTATTCGAAGTTTAACCCACGCCAACGATAATCATCCGCATACAGGCTCGGTAGTATATCAAGATTCGGTAGCAAGAATACCTGCCGCAGCCATCAGTACCGAATGGGCTGATAAAATACATAAACACCTGCTGCAGGGAGATAAAGTAATTTTTACTTTACACCTGAATTGTGAAATATTACCCGATGTAAAATCTTATAATGTAATCGGTGAAATAAAAGGAAGTGTGAACCCTGAAAAAATTATTTTGGTTGGCGGACACTTAGACAGTTGGGATATAGGCGAAGGAGCACATGATGATGGTGCCGGCATAGTACAAAGTATTGAAGTGTTGCATACCTTTAAAAAACTTGGTATAAGACCTAAACACACCATTCGCGCTGTACTGTTTATGAACGAAGAAAATGGTTTGCGTGGTGCAAAAAAATATGCACAGCAAACACAGATTGATAAAGTTTATCATCTGGCAGCTATAGAAAGCGACCGGGGAGGATTTGTACCAAGGGGGTTTAGTTTAGATTGTACACATAAACAATATGAAACCATAAAAAGCTGGTCCAAACTTTTTGAACCCTATCAGGTTCATTTGTTTGAACAGGGAGGTACCGGAGCCGACATCGTGCCACTTAAAAACGGACAAATTTGTTTGATAGGTTTTGTACCCGATTCACAAAGGTATTTTGATCATCACCATGCAGAAACGGATGTGTTTGAAAATGTAAATAAACGTGAACTGCAACTGGGATCTGCTACCATAACAGCTTTAGTTTATCTGATTGATAAATACGGTTTGTAATTAACCTTAATAGGTTTTTAGAGCTTTATTATTCCTGACTCTCTTCTTTCTTAGAAGATTTCTTTTTGGCTTTTTGTACGTTAAATGTGAGTTCTTTTTTATCTTTATCAAACCCAACCAATATGGTATCTCCTTCCGCCATATTGTTATTAATAATCTGTTCGGCCAATGGATCTTCCAGGTATTTTTGTATAGCACGTTTTAAGGGACGTGCGCCAAATTTTTCGTCAAAACCATTTTCTGCGATGTAATCTTTGGCATCAGGATTTAGTTCAATGGTATAGCCTAACTCATCAACTCGTTTGAATAGTTTTTTAAGTTCTATGTCTATTATTAAGTGTATATCTTCTCTTTTCAATGAATTAAACATTACCACATCATCAATTCTGTTTAAAAACTCGGGAGCAAATGCTTTGCGCAAGGCTGCTTCTATAACACCTTTGGCATCATTTTGCATGCTTTCTTGTTTGGCTTTGGTTCCAAATCCAACACCGGTCCCAAAATCAGATAACTGCCGCGCACCGATGTTTGAAGTCATAATGATAATCGTGTTTCTAAAATCAATTTTTCTTCCCAAACTATCAGTCATTTGTCCGTCATCCAGGGCTTGCAACAATAAATTAAACACATCCGGATGAGCTTTTTCTATTTCATCGAGTAAAACAATTGAATAAGGTCTTCTGCGAACTTTTTCGGTTAGCTGTCCTCCTTCTTCGTAGCCCACATATCCGGGAGGAGCTCCTATCAAACGCGATACAGCAAATTTTTCCATATATTCGCTCATGTCAATTCTAATCATGGCTTCTTCGCTGTCAAACAGATATTTGGCCAGTTCTTTAGCTAATTGTGTTTTTCCTACTCCGGTAGGGCCTAAAAATATAAACGAACCTATGGGTTTGTTGGGGTCTTTTAATCCTGCGCGGTTACGCTGAATGGCTTTAACCACTTTTAATACCGCATCTTGCTGACCAATTACTCTGCCTTTTAATTCTTCGCCCATTTTTGCCAAGCGGTTCATTTCTTTTTGTGCTATACGCTGCACCGGAATACCGGTCATTTGCGCCACTACTTCGGCTACATTATCTTCGTTAACGGTAACTCTGTGTTGTCGAGATTCTTCTTCCCATTTTTTCTTTGCAATTTCCAGTTGTTCCTGCAATTGTCTTTCTGTATCTCTTAATCTGGCTGCTTCTTCATAGCGTTGGCTGCGAACAACGTTGTTTTTTTCTTCCTTAATATCTTCAATTTTTTTCTCTATATCTAAGATGTTCTGAGGTACGTTTATGTTTGATAAATGCACCCGCGAACCTACTTCATCTAAAGCATCAATGGCTTTATCGGGCAGATGCCTGTCGGTGATGTATCGGGCGGTTAATTTTACACATGCCTCAATGGCTTCGGGGGTGTAATTTACGTTATGATGGTCTTCGTATTTTTCTTTGATATTATTTAATATCTGTATAGTTTCATCAATAGAAGTAGGTTCTACAATTACTTTTTGAAATCTTCTTTCTAAAGCACCGTCTTTTTCTATGTACTGACGATATTCGTCCAAAGTTGTGGCGCCAATACATTGTATTTCACCGCGAGCCAGTGCAGGTTTAAACATATTGGAAGCATCCAGCGAACCGCTTGCTCCCCCGGCACCAATAATGGTATGTATCTCGTCAATAAACAATATTACATCGGGTGATTTTTCAAGTTCGTTCATCACGGCTTTCATTCGCTCTTCAAATTGACCGCGATATTTTGTTCCGGCAACCAATGAGGCTAAATCGAGTGATACAACCCGTTTATTAAATAACACGCGTGATACTTTTTTCTGAACTATACGTAGTGCCAGTCCTTCGGCAATAGCCGATTTACCCACACCCGGCTCACCTATCAAAATAGGATTATTTTTCTTTCTGCGCGAGAGTATCTGGCAAACTCGCTCAATTTCCTGTTCGCGCCCAACAATAGGGTCTAATTTATTTTCTTCGGCAGCTTTGGTTAAATCACGACCAAAATTGTCAAGTACCGGTGTTTTAGACTTGCTGTCTGATCTTCTTTGGCTTTGCGAAAACTGTTCGCTTCCGCTGTCATCATCATCATCAGCAGCACTGCCTGACATTTCTGATTTAGGGTAATTTTCTTGTTTCAACATCATTTCCAGCTCTTCTTTAATCGTTTCGTAGTCTATACTAAAATTATTTAGTGTGTTGGTGGCTATATTATCTTCTTCTTTTAAAATTGAGAGCAACAAATGTTCTGTTCCGATAATATTGCTTTTAAAAAGTTTTGCTTCCAGATAAGTAATTTTGAGTACTTTTTCTGCCTGACGCACCAGCGGTAAATTTCCACTGTTAATTGATTTGGCTGATCCTACAACCATTTTTTTCTCAATTTCTTTGCGTAATATTTTAGCATCTACACCCAATTTTTTTATTATTTGCATAGCCCTTCCCTCTCCTTCTCTAATCATTCCTAACATCAGGTGTTCTACTCCAATATAATCGTGCCCCAGTCTTAGCGCTTCTTCCCGGCTAAATGTAATTACGTCTTTTACCCTGGGTGAAAATTTTGCTTCCATTCAATTTACTTTTTAGCTTTTTAAATACTCGTAAAACCTTGCTAAATTACTTATTTTACCAGCATTTCAAAAATACTTACTTTATTTAGCAAACATTTGTTAACAAAGCTCTTTTTTCAACAGATTTTTGTTTAAAATTGCGCTTTGTAAAGCAGGCCTCAACACTGGTAAAATAAGTATTTTCGGCCTCCTTAATATTTACGCAATAATCATACAAAAATGCAAAATAACGACAATCTGGCAGATGGAGAAAAAATAATAGCCATCAATATTGAAGACGAAATGAAATCAGCCTACATTGATTATTCAATGTCGGTAATAGTATCGAGGGCATTGCCCGATGTGCGTGATGGTTTAAAACCCGTGCACAGGCGTGTGCTTTACGGCATGCAGGAGTTAGGCGTGTTGTCTAACAGACCTTATAAAAAGTCAGCCCGTATTGTAGGGGAAGTTTTAGGTAAATATCACCCCCACGGAGACGCATCTGTTTACGACACCATGGTGCGTATGGCACAACCCTGGAGTCTGCGCTATCCGCTGGTTGACGGGCAAGGAAACTTTGGTTCAATTGATGGCGACAGCCCGGCTGCCATGCGTTATACCGAAGCCAGGCTCGAAAAAATCGCAGAAGAATTACTGGCCGATATCGAAAAAGAAACCGTTGATTTTAAACCTAATTTTGATGACTCGCTAGAAGAACCCACCGTTTTACCCACCCGCATACCTAACCTTTTGGTAAATGGTTCATCGGGTATTGCAGTAGGTATGGCTACCAATATGCCCCCGCATAATTTGTCCGAAATAATAGACGGAATTGTGGCTTACATTGATGATAAAAATATTGATGTAGATGGATTAATGAAATTTATCAAAGCCCCTGATTTCCCCACAGGAGGAATTATTTATGGTTACGATGGTGTTAAAAAAGCTTTTTATGAAGGCAAAGGAAGAGTAGTAATTCGCGGTAAAGCTATCATAGAAGAAAATGGCGGACGAGAAAATATAATCGTTACCGAAATACCTTATATGATTAACAAGGCGGAAATGATTAAAAAAACTGCCGAACTGATTGAAGAAAAGAAAATAGAAGGTATTTCTGACATCAGAGATGAATCAGACCGAAACGGGCTAAGGATAGTTTACGAATTAAAGCGCGATGCTATTGCTAATGTAGTATTAAACAATCTTTATAAACATACCGATTTACAGAGTTCATTTTCGGTAAGTAATATAGCACTGGTAAATGGCAGACCACAAACGCTGAATCTTAAAGACATGATCGCATGCTTTGTGGATCACCGCCATGAAGTGGTAATACGCAGAGCACAATTTGAACTTAAAAAAGCTGAAGAGCGAGCTCACATTTTAGAAGGTTTAATTATTGCCAGCGATAATATTGATGAAGTAATCACTCTCATCAGAGCATCAGCCAGCCCCGATGAAGCAAAAGATAAACTGATGCAACGCTTTAACCTGAGCGAAATACAGGCAAAAGCAATTGTTGAAATGCGTTTAAGACAGCTCACCGGATTAGAACAAGACAAGCTGAGAGCAGAATATGATGAAATTAAAGCATTAATAGAAAAATTAAATGCCCTGCTGGCAAACGAAAACTTAAGAATGGAGTTGATAAAAGAAGAATTACTTGAAATAAAACAAAAATACGGTGACAGCAGACGCACAGAAATAGAATACGCCTCGGGCGATATAAGCATTGAAGATATGATTGCCGATGAAGAAATGGTAATAACCATCTCTCATTTAGGATACATCAAACGTACCTCCCTTAAAGAATACCGAACACAAAGCAGGGGCGGTGTTGGTTCCAGGGGCAGCGCAGCCAGAGACGAGGATTTTCTGGAACACATGTTTATGGCAACTAACCACGATACCTTGCTCGTATTTACTGAAAAAGGCAGATGCTTCTGGATGCGGGTTTACGAAATACCCGAGGGCACAAAAACATCCAAAGGCAGAGCCATACAAAATTTAATCAACATTCCCCAGGATGATAAAGTTAAAGCCTATATCAACGTAAAAGACCTGCAAAACCAGGATTACATAAACAATAATTACATAGTACTCTGCACCAAAAACGGAGTAATTAAAAAAACCGCTCTGGAAGCCTATTCCAGGCCAAGACAATCAGGTATTAATGCCGTAACCATCAAAGAAGGCGACTCGCTGCTTGAAGCAAAATTAACCAATGGCAACAACGAAATCATGTTAGCCCTTAAATCAGGCAAAGCCATACGCTTTAACGAAAGCACCGTAAGGCCTATGGGCAGAAATGCAGCTGGTGTTACCGGTATTCGTTTTGAAGAACAAGACGAAGTAATAGGAATGATTGCCGTAGAAAGCGAAAATGATGATGTATTGGTTGTTTCTGAAAACGGTTACGGTAAGCGCTCTAAAGTATCGGAATACAGAGTTACCAATCGTGGCGGTAAGGGTGTAAAAACAATTAATATAACCGATAAAACCGGCAAACTGGTTGCTATTAAATCAGTAACTGATGATAATGACTTGATGATTATTACCAAATCGGGTATAACCATTCGTTTAGCAGCTGCCGAATTAAGAATAATGGGCAGAGTTACACAAGGAGTTAAATTAATAAACCTCAAAGGAGAAGAACAGATTGCCTCGGTTGCCGTTGTAAATAAAGACGAAGACGAATCCAACAACACAATTCATAACCCTGTTGTTAGCAACCCTGAAATTAATTCTGCCGATACTGGCACAGAAATTGAACCTCCGGTTGTGGAATAAATAAATTTATGCATCTATTAACTAAAAATTATAAAAGAATGAAATCAAAAGCACATTTTTTTGCAGTTGCTCTTGCCCTGTTAACAACAGTAAATGTATTTAGCCAGGCAAACAACCGAACCACCGCTATTAACTACTACAAAGATTTTGCTAAGGCATTTGGCAATAAAGACAAAGAGGGAGCAAAACGCAATATTTTGCTAGCTAAAGAATTTATAGATAAGGCCGCTGCACACGAAACCACTATTAACGACCCTAAAACCCTTTACTACAAAGGAGAAATATATTTGGGACTGGCCTCCTTATGCGTGATGGACCCTGATTTAAAAGGACAATTTGATGCAGAAAAACTTACCGAAGAAGCTTTCGCATCCTACAAAGCATCGCTGGCCAACAAAAACAAAAAAGATGATTTTACCGAAGAAATATCCAACAAAATAAGAATGACCCACTCTATGGCATTTAATCAATCCTTAGAATGGTATAAAGAAAAAAAATACAAAGAAGCAATGGAAGGTTTTGATGGTTGCATCAAACTTTTTGAAGTAATCGGTAAAGTAGATACTTTGTCGCTTTTTAATGCCGGGTTGTGCGCAGAATTAAACAAAGATTATGACAATGCCATAAAATACTACAAAGGCGCAGCAGAAAACGGTTACAGCGGTGCACAAAGTTATGTGCGTTATATTACCATGCTAACCGAAGCCAATAAAGACGCTGAACAAGCCATTGCTCAGGCAAAGTCAAAATATCCCAAAGACAAAGATTTAACCATTTCCGAGTTATCTTACTACCTAAAAAAAGGCGATAATGAAAAAGCCGAAACCGCTTTGCAACAAGCAGTATCTAACGACCCTAAAAACCCGGTATTATATTTTAGTGCAGGGGTAGTATACGATAACCTTAAAAAATTCAGTAAAGCCGAAGAGGCTTACAAAAAAGCTATCGAATTAAAGCCAGACTACGCAGACGCACTATTTAACCTGGGCGCTATGTACTACAACGAATTTGTTGATGTGCTAAAAGCATTAGACAATATTACCGATAATTCCCTGTATACAAAAGAAAAACAAAAAGCCGAAGACCGCCTGAAACTGGCATTGCCCCTGCTGGAAAAAGTACGAACCCTTAACCCTAACGACAAAGACAACTTACGCATGCTTAGAACCATCTATAGCCGGTTAAATATGCAGGATAAATGGAAAGAAGTAAATGATTTGTTAAAAAACTGATTTCAAATACTTATTATTTTTAAGAGGGCCTAGCGCCCTCTTTTTGTTGATGGGATTTTCAAAAGAAAATATAAATCATATTCATGGATAACCGTAATAACAGATCGTATAGTAAAATCAGAATATTGCATAAATAAGCATCTATTTATACCTTTACAAACTTTTGGTACTAAACTTGCAAAACCTTTGTAGTGTTTAAAAAATATTTTTTACATATTTACCTGTCGGGGCTTGTATTTTCGCTCAACGCGCAAATAGATCCGGGCGAAGCAGAAGCATTATTTAAAAAGGGAAATTATCTGGGAGCCATTAATGAATACAAAAAATTACTGAAAGTAGAACGCGATGATGCTGAATACAACTATAAACTTGCCTTGTGTTATTTAAAAACAAACTGCGACCGTACACAGGCAGTTCTTCCTTTAGAAAGAGCGCTAAAACAAAAAAAATACCCTTCTGATGCTCCCTATTATTTAGCGCTTGCTTACACGTATAATTATGAATTTGACAAATCTTTAGAAATACTGAACGAATACCGAAAAAAATGCTCAGGTAAAGAATTACAGCGCGTTGATAAACTCACAGAAAATTGTAACACCGCAAAACAGATGATGTTAACCCCCATCAATGTAAAATTTGAAAATTTAGGGTCGGGTATTAATTCAGAATTTCCGGACTACTACCCTTTTACTACTGCCAACGAAACTACTATTTATTTTACTTCCCGCAGAAAAGATGGTAAATCAAAAGTATTGGAATACGATGGCTATTATGCATCTGAAATTTATACTACCTCATTTGATGGCGAAAAATTTTCTCCGGCAAAAAACATGACAAACTTTAACTCAACTTTTGACGATCAGGTAGTAGGTTTATCGGCAGACGGAGAAAACGTATTTGTATTTACTACAGCCGGGACGGCAAAATACGGAGAACTGGTTAAATACAGCAAAAAACAAGGGACTTTCAAAAAAGAAACATTTATACAGCAGGTTAATCAGGAAAAATCTGTTGAAACATCAGGATATATGTCGCCCGATGGAGATATAATTTTTTTTGCCAGCAACCGATCAGGTGGATATGGCGGTTTTGATATTTGGATGATTAGAAAATTGCCAAACGGATTATGGGGTTTACCTTTTAATGCAGGGCCCGAAATAAACACACCGGCAGATGAGGATTTTCCAACACTTTCGGTTGACGGAACAAAATTATATTTCAGTTCTAACGGACATCCCGGCATGGGCGGCTACGACCTTTTTGAAAGCGAATGGAACTATGAAGCCGGCACATTTAGCACCCCTAAAAACATGGGTTATCCGTTAAACACGCCTTATGACGAATTAACCATTTCGTTTTCCGAAGACGGTAAACATGCTTATCTCTCTGCATGGAAAAAAGAAGGATTGGGTGATTTAGATATTTACCGCGTTACTTTTGAAGAAATTGAATTTATACAAACTCTTTATATTATCACCATCCCCAGCGGCATCGAAACCGACCCTTACATTAAACATGCTGTAATTACTGTAAATAACGAAAAAGGAGAAACTGTAGGTATTTATCGTGCCAATCAAAACAACGGCAGATATATTATGATTTTAGGACCGGGTAAATACACCATGGAAGTAGAAGCTGAGGGCTACAAACCACATTCGGAAAAAATTAAAGTAAATGAATTTACTCACCGAATAGGTAAAATCGAAAAAGTTGTTTATTTAGAAAAATAAATTTTCAGGAGTTGATTATTGTGGCAATGTCGGGTTTAAAATAACGGTTGCTTTTCATAACTTTTCCGTCTTCTCTGTATATAGGCTTGCCATTTTCATCCAGTTTACTCATATTGCTTTGCTGTATTTCAATAAAAATTTGTTCTATTTTATGTTGTAAACCGTGTTTCAGAATTGTACCACACAGAATATATAACTGATCTCCCAGGGCATCGGCAATCTCTACAATATCTCCTCTTCGGCAGGCTTCCAAATATTCATCGTTTTCTTCCTGCATGAGCCTGTGGCGCAGTTCAAACTCGGGTTGCGGAATATTTGCCGTTGGAGTATAGTTATTTTCAATTAAGAAAGCATCATGAAATTGGCGAACGCAATCAATGGTTTGTTGAATAGAAAGAGATATTTTTTTATTTGATTCCATATTGCTAAATTAAGTTTTAGTATTATCCGGTGGTATAAAATATTTTCAACAATTATTCTATCAAGGTATAAATTTCTTTTGCTTTTGCCCGCGTACAGGAGTTAAAATGCCACCACTCGGTTTGTATTCCAAAAAAACCTGCCTTGTTCATTACTTTTCTCAACAACATTCTGTTATTTATTTGCTGCCTCGATAGTTTTCCTTCAGCAAGCATTTTTTGTTCCAATACGGGGTATGCTAATTCACCGGCATAATCGTAGGGAGTTCCCATATCTAATTCATTACCCAAAGTATCGGCAAGGGTAATATCAACTGCTGCACCATAATTATGCAGTGAATGATTTTTAGGATTAGAAACAAATTTTCCTTTTTCAGAAACCGGCATATCAAGCATATCCCACATTTTTTGCTGTATGCTTAGTGGTCGTGCCCCATCAAGCAATAATAAAGATAATTCCGGATGTTCTTGTTTTAAATAATACTGTGCTTGGGCAAGTTTTTGTGCAACATCGGGTTGCAAATATGCATGGCATAAATCGCCATACACATCCTGTTTCATAAAATTTGTTGTATCCGAATATTTTAAATATACCAAAATCGTACTGTCAATGGTGTGTATATTAATTAATCCTGCTTGTATCAATTTTTTTTCCAGTTCGCAAGTATCCGTTTTTGTAGTTATATTGTTCAGGGTATCCGATTGATTGAAGGGAACTGGTATAGGTTTATTGGGTGAAATATTATTTTTTATTGAATCGTTTGCACAGCTAAAAAAAAATATAATTGTTATGAAAAAGTATGTTACCTTCATGTGATATAATAAAATACTTACAAACTACCCTGTAAGATAATTTTACGAAGTAAGTTAAGAGCTGTTAATGCGGTGCGCTGTATATTTCTTTCTCTGTTTTGTTCAAATAAAAATTTTTTTGAAAATACGCCCATGTTGGTTGCAATGGCTATCCACACGGTTCCAACAGGTTTATCGGGCGTACCGCCCTCGGGGCCTGCAATACCTGATACTGCAATGGAATAATCGGTTTGGATTATTTTTTTTACTCCCGTTGCCATTTGTTCAACCACTTGCTTGCTCACTGCTCCGTGCTCTTTAATATCATTTATGTTTACGGCAAGCTGGTTAATTTTTACACTGTTATCATAGCTGATTACTGAACCTAAATAGTAATTCGAGCTGCCTGCCACGCTGGTAATTAAATGAGCAATGTAACCGCCTGTGCAGCTTTCGGCCGTAGAAAGAGTTTGCTTTCTATCAAGCAAAAGCTTACCCACAATTTCTTCCAATTTATCTTTTTCATATCCATAAATGTATTGTGGTATAAGTTTGATTAATTCATTCTCAAAATGTTTTAGTTTATCTTGCAATTGTTGTTCGTTATTGCCTTTTGCACTTATTCTTAAACGAACTATGCCTGGCGATGGTAAATAAGCTAAAGTAAGATTATTGTTCCTTAAGTTATTTTCCCATTCTTTTATGATTTCTGCCAAAAACGATTCGCCTATGCCTTGTGTTAATATTGTGCGGTGTAAAATGGTTTCGTTTACAAATTTATTTTTTAATACCGGTAAAACGTGTTCGTGCATTATATACTTCATTTCGTAAGGAACTCCGGGCATTGAAACATAGATGCAATTATTTTTCTCGAACCACATTCCGGGGGCTGTACCGTGTATATTTTTTAATACTTTAGAAATTTCGGGAACATCGGCTTGCTGTCGGTTAGTTTCAAGTATTTGCCGGCCTCTTTGGGTAAAATAATTTTCTATGTGCTTAAGTGTTTCTTCATGGCGAACTAATTTACAATTAAAAAATTCGCACAAAGTGTGTTTGGTAATATCATCTTTTGTAGGACCTAAGCCACCGGTAATTAAAATTATTTTTGCCCTGTTCGATGCTTCGTGCAGAGCATCTAATATGGCTTGTTTATTATCGGGTACTACCGTTGTTCGTATTACATCAATGCCAATTAAATTCAGTTGCTCGCCCATCCATGCAGCATTAGTGTTTATGGTTTGCCCTATCAACAATTCATCGCCAATTGAAATAATTTCTGCCTGCATGTTTACGCCCGTATTATATTAGCTTTTTTTTGTTTGGTTTTTCACATACAAGTTGTATATTATACCATCGCTCAAACCTACTTTGGGCACAATCATATCAGTTATTCCTGAGTAGCGCATAATAGCCAGATAGATATCAGCAGCCGGAACTATAACATCTGCTCTGTCGGCTCTTAGGCCTAATTTGTTTATTCTGTCTTCGAGTGTATATGAAGAAATATGGGCTTGCAAGCGCTTTATATCATCATAAGTGATGATGTTTCCTTGCGTACGGTTCATTTTTAATAAGCGATTTATATTGCCGCCTGTTCCGATAGCAATTAATGACTTATGGTTGGGATTTAATGTTTTTACCCATTCTTTTAGTTCTATCCATCGTTCGTCTTTTACTTTGTTTTTAAGTATTCTGAGTGTACCAATTTTAAATGAACGGGAATGTTTTTTTTGGCCTTGTTCAAGTAGTGTAACTTCTGTGCTTCCTCCGCCAACATCTATATATAAGTATGATTTAGTTTTGTCTATTTTTTGGGTGAAATAGTTACCAAAAATTAATTCGGCTTCTTCGTTGCCGTCAATTACTTCTATTTTTATACCGGTTTCTTCTTTAACTATTTGCAATACTTCTTTTTTATTGTCAGCTTCGCGCATGGCAGAGGTGGCGCAGGCTCTGTATTCTTCTACCTCATATACATCCATCAGCAATTTATAGGCCCGGAGGGTCTTTAACAACATTTTAATTCTTTTTCCTGATATTTTTTTTTCGGTAAATACATCTTCACCTAAACGCAAAGGTACGCGGGTAAGTAAAATTTTTTTTACCGAAGGACCGTTGCCGTTTCCTTTTACCGAACCTATAAGCAATCGTCCGGCATTAGATCCTATGTCTATTGCTCCGTAAATCACATTAATTACTTATTTGATTTTGCGTAATCAGCAAGGAATTGTGCCAATCCGTTATCAGTTAAGGGATGTTTTAACAGAGCCATGATGGCACTTAGCGGGCAGGTGGCTACATCGGCTCCGAGTTTAGCACATTCTATTATATGCATGGGATGACGCACGGAAGCAGCTAAGATTTCGGTTGAAAATCCATAATTATCATATATCATTCTTATGTCTTCGATAAGCGACAAACCATTGGTAGATACATCGTCTAATCTGCCTATAAACGGGGATACATAAGTGGCTCCGGCTTTAGCAGCAAGCAGTGCTTGCCCGGCACTGAATACCAAAGTGCAATTGGTGCGTATGCCTTTACCGGTAAAATATTTTATGGCTTTAACTCCGTCTTTTATCATGGGCACTTTAACTACAATGTTTTTGTGTAGTTTGGCGAGTGCTTCTCCTTCTTTAATTATTCCTTCGTAATCGGTGGCAATAACTTCTGCGCTAACATCACCATTTACAATATTGCATATATCTACATAGTGTTTAAGAATATTGTCTGTACCGCTAATTCCTTCTTTGGCCATTAAGGAGGGGTTGGTGGTAACTCCGTCTAATACGCCTAAATCGTTAGCTTCTTTAATTTGATTTAGGTTGGCTGTGTCTATAAAAAATTTCATGGGCTATTTTTTTTCAAAAGTAGTTTAGCGAAGCTATCCTTTCAAAAAAAGAAATTCACAGAAAAATAAAAATTGTTGAAATAAAAAGTGGGCAAGCTACTTACATCGCACCGCTACAACCGTTTGTCCTTGCTCCGTTCCCGGCCTGGGGAATTGAAACAGGAGCTGGTCGTGTAAGACTTGCCCGCTGCAAAGGTATTAATTTTTATAAATGTTTATGATTTATTGCGCAAGGTATTTTTAATTTGTTTTACTTCTTGCTGTATATGGTAAATGGCTTCTTCGAGGTTGGTTTTTTCGGGTTCAGAAAAATCATTGCTGATGTAGTTTACAAATTTCCATACTTCGAGTACATTGCGTATATCTATTTCATAAGGTTCATATAGTTTGTTGGTAGAGATGAGTTGCAGTGTTTTGTTTTCTTTGATACGGTTATTAATGATTTTAAAAACTATTCCTTCGTCTTTGCTAACTACGATGTAGGGGTATCCGCTTTTTATGCTTTGCCAGTTTTGTACATATTCACCGGTAACATAACTGCCGTGTTTAACCGGTGGCATAGAATCGCCCGAAATGCAAAATGTACGATACTTTTTTTCTTTCGACAAAAAAGGCAGGTTAAACGTGGGCAAAACCTTTATAAAATCGGGGTCTGAATAGCCTGTGGCATAGCCTGCCCTGGCTTTTTCAGGCACAAGTTCTATATTTTCATTTTGCAATTTATCAACGGTACAGGCTAGTATTCTCAGTTTATTTCCTGATAAATCAATGTCGTATCCTTTTTCTAATTCTTGCAATACCATTTCGGGTAATTTAGTTAAATCAGTACGTATAAATTTATCCAGGCTTAATTTAAAATGATCGGCTATGGCTATAAGAGTTCCCAGCGATGGCTCTGCTGTATTGTTTTCGTAAGCGCTTAAACTGGAGCGGGTTATGTTAAGTTGTGTGGCCAATTCTTCTTGCGAGAGTTTTTTTCTAAGCCTTAATAAGCGTAAATTATTTGCAAAATACATGTATTGACAATTTTTTAATCTGTTAATGACAATTTTTTTGTCAAATATATGTAAATTATTTGATTAGATAATATACTCAGTTAACAGCTTATCTGGTACTCTAAAAAGCCTGATGTCTCTTAAGGTATAAATGTTTAATCTTGCAATACGGGAATATTAAGCGTAAATGCGATTATTATGAATATTTTTTTAAAATGAGCGTACTTTTTAATTCACTATTTGTTTACTCAACATTGATATCAAACATTAATTTAGCCTGAATACATTTTTTACCAAGGGTGTTTTTAATGTTTTTAAGTTCTTTTATCCATTTGGCATACTGAGCATTTAAGGCATGGTTTATAAAAGCATCTTCTCTGTCCGATTCCATATCGGCAAATAATTGCTCCAGAAAATTTTTCTTTTCGGGCATGATAAGTAACTCATAATCTTTCAGTTTAGCGCGCTCAGCAGCATCTGCGATAGCGTCATTAAGTCCACCCAACTCGTCAACCAAACCTATTTGTAAAGCATCTGTACCACTCCAAACTCTGCCTTGCCCAATGCTATCAACTTTTTCTTTGCTCATGTTTCTGCCTGCTGCAACTTTGCTGATAAAATCATTGTAGATATCATCAACTCCTTTTTGTATGGTTTTGTATTCAAATTCATCCATGGGTCTGTTCAGAGAACCTATATCGCTGTGGGTATTGGTGCGCACGCGGTCAAAGGTAATACCCAATTTATTTTTAAACATACGTTGTGTATTGGGTAATACGCCAAATACCCCGATAGAGCCTGTGATGGTATTGGGTAATGCAAAAATTTTATCGGCTGCACAGGAAATATAATACCCCCCTGAGGCTGCCACGTTGCCCATAGATACAACTACCGGTTTGGCTGCTTTGGCTAATATCACCTCACGCCAGATAACATCCGAAGCAAGTGCGCTTCCTCCGGGAGAATTAACCCTCATTACAATTGCTTTAACTGATGTATCGGTTCGGGCGTTTTTTATTTCTTCGGCCAGCCATTCTGAACCTATACTTTCTTTATCGGCCTTTCCGTCATTTATATCTCCTTCAGCAAATATCAAAGCTATAGCAGGTTTGTTTTTGTTTTTATTTTTTTGTTTTTTGGTTTTAAAAGCAAATTTTGGCCTGGCAATTCTTTTATCTTTATTATATTTACTAATGCTTACCAGATGCAGATCTTCATCCTTGTCAACGGCTACTTTTGATTTTAGCAATTCGTTTACCTCGTCTTTATATGCAATTTTTGTAATCAGTTTATGCTCTAAGGCTGTTTGGGCATCGCGAATGGTGAGACTATCGGCTAATTCATTTAATTTTTCAACACTTATACTTCTGCTTTGCGACACGCCTTTTAACCAATGATTCCATAAAGCAAACAAATATTTTTGTGTTTGTTCTCTGTTGGCATCACTCATTTTATCGAGTATAAGCGGTTCTACGGCACTTTTAAATTTGTTGTTGCTACCTCTAACGATGGTTACGTCCATTTCTAACTTTTCGAGGGCGCCTTTTAAAAACATTATTTCGGCTGTTAAACCTGTAAGTTGTACTACTCCCTGGGGGTAAAGTATAATTTCGTCAGCCACACTGGCTAAATAATAAGCTTTGTGGGTATATATTTCACCATAGGCAATAATAAATTTACCCGATTGTTTAAAATCTATCAGCGCATTTCTAATTTCTTCGATGCTTGCCATACCGGCCATGAAAAAAGACGGTTCATAAAAGATACCTTTGATTTTATCATCGGTTTTGGCTCGTTTAATTTGTGTTAAAATAGTATTCAAATCTGTTTTATCGTTTCCTAAGTTTTCGAAATCGAAATCAAAGTCGGCACCACGGTTATAATCTTTTAAAACTTCTTCTTCTAATTTAAGATGCAGGATAGAATTATCTTTTATATTTACTTCTTTATCTGATTGTTGGGCAATATCGTTAAATGCTCCGGCAATGCCGGCAACCAACATAAAAACAAATACTACGATTAAAATTAAACCTACAATTAATGAGCCTAATGCCGATGCGCCCATCATTTTAAAAAATTCTTTCATAAAAAATATTTTAGATTTTGTAAATCAAAGGTATTTAATGTTTTTTCTGCTATATATTAAATTTATACGGAAGGTAATATTGTCTTATCAGTGGAAAAGTTAAACTATATTTGAAAAATGAATGAGGTGGTACTGCTTTTAGGAAGTAATTTAGGCAACAGCAAGGTAATCATAGAAAAGGCTTGCGTAAAAATTTCGCAAAGCATTGGCAATATCACAGTGCAATCGTCTCTTTATCTTAGCGAGCCCTGGGGTTTTATACACGAAAATTATTTTTTAAATAAGGCCATACTTTGCCAAACAAGGATGAATGCAGCACAAATACTGGATGGTATTTTAAATATTGAAAAGGAGTTAGGCAGAGAAAGATTAAATAATGCTAAATATTCTGCCCGCACAATTGATATTGACATTTTATTTTACAACGCTGATATAATTAACCTAGATAACTTACAGATACCGCACCCACGGCTTACCGAAAGAAGATTTGTTTTAGAGCCTCTCAACGAAATTATACCCGGGTTTATACATCCTGAAAAAAAACTTTCTATACAAAATTTGTTAAATATTTGCACTGATAAATCATTCGTAAAAAAATTATAATGCATTTTATTGCCATCGAAGGAAATATTGGTTCGGGTAAGACCACCCTGGTAAAACAAATTGCCCAACATACTGCTTCAAAAATTATATTGGAAGAATTTGAAGACAATCCGTTTTTACCTTTGTTTTACAAAAATCCATCGCGCTATGCTTTACAACTGGAGTTATTTTTTTTGGCCGAGCGCTACAAACAATTAAATTCACTCTTATCGAAACCCGAATTGTTTAACGAAATAATCATATCAGATTATTACATCGAAAAATCTTTGCTTTTTGCGCGCATCAATCTGGATGAAAACGAATATTCTCTCTTTACCTGCATTTATGAAGCCATGTTTAATCAGATGACCAAACCCGATTTACTTATATACCTGCATGTAGAAACAAGTGAATTGCTAAAAAACATTAAAGCGCGAAACAGAAGCTATGAACAAACTATTAAGGAAGAGTATTTGTTAAAAATTGAGCTATTATATAAGGATTATTTAACAAAGAACAATAAATTTAAGAGCGTTATTATAGACTGCAGTAAAAGACACCTATATAATTTCCCTGATTATACAGCACGTATCATGGAAATAATTAATAACAGCTTAAAAGATGATTTTAACGGTAATAAATATATTTATCTGTAAATCATCAACTTACAAACAATCTTATTTTTTATCCCATTTCGATATTATTTTTTGTTATTTAAACAGTTATGCCTAATATTGCAGCCTAAATTAAAAATAGCAGCATAAAATGAAAAGAAAACAACTAACCCGATTATCAGTTGCAGCCATTTCAGTTATTTTACTTGTGCCTGCTTGTACTCTAATTAAAGACATTGAGTACAAAGTAGCTCAAAACCCACTTGAAATGCATGGCGACACAGTAACACTTACCATAAATGGTAAATTTCAGGAAAAAGGCTTACACAAAAAGGCCGTAGCCGAAGTTACTCCAGTACTTATAACTTCTAACGGAACTGAAAAACCCTTTAAAACAGAAACATTTCAGGGCACCAAAGCTGCCGGAAACGGTAAAGTGATAGGTAAAGAAGGCGGTTCCTTCTCATATACTTCGCGCATACCATATACATCCGATATGGAAGTAGCGGAGGTAAAAGTAAAAGTGTTACCTAAAAAAGGAACCAAGGAGAAAAAACTGATTATTACCGATAAAATTGCAGATGCAACAATCATCACTCCATTGTTAGTGCAACCTGATGACAAGCCTATTATGGCTAAAGACCAGTTTGTGAGGGTTACATCACACACTGCCGGTATGGTAATTAATTATGCCAAAGACCGCTCAGAAGTTCGTCCGGGTGAACTGAAAGATGCCGATTATAAAAATTTTATAAAATGGGTTACTGAGGCGCTAAAAAACGATCGCATAGCATTTAAAAATATTTCAATCCCTGCCTGGGCATCACCCGAAGGAGAAATAGATCGCAACAATAATTTGGCAAACGATCGTGCCAAATCTGCCATGAATGCTTTAAAAGCCGAATTTAAAAAACTAAAATACGATAATGGAAATAACGATTCTTTCTATAATTTAGAAGGGAAAGGTGAAGACTGGGAAGGCTTTAAAACCGAGACCGAAAAATCTGATCTGAAAGACAAAGAACTTATTCTTCGTGTATTGCAAATGTACTCGGGCGAGCAACGCGAAAAAGAAATTCGCAACATGGCTAAAACTTTCCAGGAACTTGAAAAGAAAATATTCCCTCTTTTAAGAAGATCGGTAATTACCTTGAACTATGACCTTACCGGAAAAACAGATGCTGAAATGCTGGAACTATCAAAAACCAAAGTTGATTCGTTAACTGCTGAGGAACTGTTCTTTACCGCTAACACTTTAGTTACCGATTTGAATGAAAAACTTCGTTTGTATCGCGAAGCTTCCCGTTTATTTCCTAAAGATTGGAGAGGCCCGAACAATTCAGGATACATTTTGATTTTACAAGGTAAAATAAACGAAGCTAAAGCCGAATTTGAAAAAGCCGCTGCCATCGAAAATAACGCTACGGTAAAAAATAATTTAGGTGTATGTGCCCGCTTGATGGGCGACCGCGATAAAGCTGCTAAACTTTATGCAGAAGCCGGTAGTGCCCCCGAAACTCAATACAACATGGGTATTATCAATATTCAACGCGGCAAATACGGAGAGGCGGTATCTCAATTAAACAATGCTAAAAACATTGAACCTAAAAAAGGTACATTTAACCTGGCACTTGCTCAATTATTAAATGGAAATGCCAACGAAGCTAAAACCACCATCGAAAGTGCTGCCGATGGAGAAACAGCTGTTGCACATTATTTAAGAGCAATTATAGGTGCTCGCACAAACGATAAATCTTACATGATAAACAGCTTAAAAACAGCCATACAAAAAGACAGCAAGTTTAAAGAAAAAGCCGGCAAAGACCGTGAATTCTTAAAATATGCTACGGATGCTGATTTTACTGCTATCGTAAAATAAAATAAAGATAATACGATTTTTTTCTTCCCCCCTTCCGTAAATTGTGGAAGGGGGGTTTTTGTTTTAATCCGATAAAGTTATAGACTTATTGGGTAAAATTTCTAATACTGAATTTGGGTAATAGGCTTGCGAGAGCCACAGTTGCGGATAACCTAAATACCTCTCACTATCAAACAAACTCAGTATAACAAAACAGTGTAAATATTTATTTTTTTTGTATATTGTGCTAAATTCATGAGAAAATATATAGTAATTATATTGTTGAGTACTGCATCATTTCAGGCTAAAAGCCAGTTTATATACTTAGGATTTGCTCAATTATTTGTAGATGGAATATTATCCTGGCAGGAAGGCGGATATGAATATAAACACACCTGGTTTGGAAACGAAACTGCGCAAATACATGGTTTAAAAGGAGGATGGTTTTTAAATGATAATAGCACATCGCAAATTGGATTTTCATTGTATGTATCGTATGGAGAAATAAATAAAAAAATGCTTTATTACAGGCAAGATATTGCCATGATTTATTCTACAATTTATTACGAACATACTTTTCGTTTATTAAAAAGAATGGATATCAATCCCTATCTGCATTTGGGATGGGGTATGGCTTACACCGAGGGTAATTCATTACCTCAACAAGCTGTTACATTTTCGCAATTATTATTAACTGAACCGGGTGTAAATTTTTACTTCAGAATATTTAATTGGTGTAAAATAGGTGGCGGTTTTAGTTATCGCAATACCTTTGGCAGCAGGCTGTATAATGCTAACGACCAACTATTAAGCGCCCCCAATATTAATCTTTCCATTAAATTCGGTAATTACAAAGAAGAATAATGCTTGTAACAAAGCTTATTCACCCACCCGATAAAATCAAAATACTCTAGTGTTTTGCGCAACAATTCATTTTTATTGATTTTCTGTTTCATCTCTTCTTGCATCAATTTTAAATATTCTACCTTTCTCTCGGGACGTTTTAATATTTTACCCATATAATTTAAAAAAATTTTTTCGAGCGGATGAAATCTTTTCTTTTTCTTTAAATAATTCTTTGTACTTATAATACTGTAAGGCAAAGTGTCAGTATCATTTTTTTCGAACTGTATAACTACGTTAATAATTCTGGCAAAACAAAAAATATCTTCGCGATAATTATCATTTTTATCATTTAATATACGGTTTAAATATTCTCGCGATATTTTATAATTATTTTTTGACAGATATACTAATGATAAGATGTAATTACTAAGCAACAACAAAATAGGGCTATTGTATTTCTTTGCATGTTCATTTAATTGTTTCTCGATTAGCAGTATTTTATTATACTGCCCCGACTCGTAGTAACAATTTAATTTAAGCATAAGGATATTGCTTTGTGTTTGTGTAATTAAATCTGTATCTTTAATAGTCATATCATCCAGTTTGTTGATATATTTTTCGGCTTGTACAAATTTCTTTTGCGACATGGTAATAACAGCCAGGTTATATACTACCGAAACGTACTCTTCTATATAATCATTTAATAAATGAGGTTTTTTTAAAATGAGTCGTTCTTGCTTTTTAAGGTATTTTAGCGTTTCGGTTATGTTACCCAGCTCATAATTTATTAAAGCATGCGAATTATAAAACTTGAAAGCTGTATAAAAATCCTTAATAAAATTTTTACTACTTAGTAATTCGTTGTTTAAAAAATTTACAAACTCTTTTTGTTGAATTTTAGTTTTCGGATTATGGTTTTTTCTGCTCAAATACATGGCCTTACAAGTAATTAAACTGTAATTGGCCAGATTAAATAAACGCCCGGAAATATCGCGTAACGTATAGCTTGTTTGTGCTATATGTTGCTGTATTTTATATATATCTTGTAGTTTCAGTAAATTATTTTCCATTTTTTTTAATGCAAAAAAATACAATGCATAATTTTCGGTATAAACAGCATTCTTTAATGCTTTTTGAAATAATTTATCAGCTTGGTGGTAAAATTTTTTCTTGGATAAATATTCAGCCTGATAAATTAACGAGATAATTTCAAAATCAGATTTGTTTTGACCGGAGTATTCGGCTAATAATTTTAAAATTTTACTTTGTAAATTATTTTTTATCAAAGACGGAATCGTATCCACATCAATCGTACCTGTTGCAAGCTGTTTAAAATATTTCAACTTACCTGCTTCGTTTTTATAAACAGATAAATTTAAGGCCAGGTATCTTTTTTCACCGGGCGTTAAATTTTTAATCAATTCATCAATCATTTTAAAAATAAATTTATAAACAAAAATAATAAATTAAATTATTTGAATATCAATAATTTATTATAAATATTATATAAATTTAAAAATAAATATTTAATAAATTTTGCAATCGGATTTTTAAGCCGAATAAACGAAATTTGAACTATGAAAATTAAGCACTTTGGCTTCGTTTTTATCATGTTGCTGAAATGTTTCTATACAAACACATTGGCACAAATTATTTATTCTCAAAATTTCAACGCACCAACAACTCTTGCCGGCAGTGGATGGACAAATACAAATTTAACTACTCCCTGGGGTAATGGCAGTTATTTTGGGATAAGCAATATTTGGCAAGTAAATGATAATGAATCGGGCAGACCACCAGGAACATGCGGAGCAGCAGGTATGGGAAATCAATCTCTGCATATCGGAGCTACAGCCTTTGCCAGTGGTGCCGCATACCTTTCAAACGCTAACACCAATCGCAGAATAAGCTCGCCTAACATAAATTCAACCGGATATACCAATTTGCAACTAAGTTTTAATTTTATAGGCAATGGCTATTTAAGCACCGACAAAGCTTACTTGCAATACAGTACCAATGGCGGCACAACCTGGAACAATGCCACCGGTGCCCCTACAAGTGCCACACCTGCCCTACCCGCAGGCAGCGACTTAAACAACCTGAAATCTTCGCTCTGTTCGCCACAAGGCCGATGGACCAACATTACCTGGAATATGCCTGCAGCTTGTGGTAATATTCCCAATTTGCGTATTGCCTTTGTTTGGCAAAATAATTCAACAACAGGCACCAGTGCCCAAGACCCAAGTTTTGCCGTTGACGATATTACCATCACCAACATCTCTCCCTTACCGGTAGAATTAATAAATTTTTATGCTGAAACTTATAGCGATTTTAACTTATTAAGATGGACAACCGCTTCTGAAATTAATTTCAATTGCTTTGTAGTTGAAAAATCGGTTAACGGACAATGGTTTTATGTTTTAGACACCGTTAAATCTCAGCTAAACAGCAACCAAACAAATAATTATCTTTTTTACGATTATGAAACAAGTACTGCCGAATACAGTTATTACCGCTTAAAACAAATTGACCTAGACGGCACCATTAAATACTCTGAAATTATTGCAATTAAAAATGATTTTCCCGATGACTTTGAAATTATCAACCACAACGATGGAATACAAATCATCAATAAGCAAAAAAAACCGGTTAATATCTATATTTACAATTTATTGGGTCAAAAATTATTTTCTTCAGAAATAAATAATCAAAATTATTTCATAAATTTAAACCGCATTCATCAAATAATTGTTATTAATATTTGTGATGCAGTAAACAATAATGTTTTACTAAACAAAAAATGGTTTTACTAAGATGAAAAGAAATGCCTTAACAATTATTTTGTTTTTATTAATAAACACTTTGTCGGCACAGGTATTTTGGACCGAAACTTTTGATGGTATGCCCTGTGCAGCTAACTCGGGCTGCGACCCCAGCATAGTGGGATGGTCAGTAACCAATGTAGGCACCAACGGTGGCGCTGCAAACACCTGGTATGTGAGTTGTGCCGAAAACGGCAATCCGGCTAATCAATGTGGCAGCGGCTGTCAGGGCGGGCCAAACGGAGACCAGTCTTTGCATGTTGGCAACGTATCTACCTCTACCGCAGCATTTATTTTTTGCCCATCAGGCGATTGCGGAGCAGCCTATGACGATAGCTCACCGGCCGAAATTACCAGCAAGCGCGCAGAATCACCGGTTATTAATTGTACAGGGCAAACTAATATTATATGTTCTTTTGTGTATATAGAAACCGGAGAAAATCAGGATGACGATGCCAGCTTTTGGTATTTTGACGGAACCGTTTGGACACAATTAGATCCGATAGCCAAAACTAATAATACAGGTTGTGGCGGGCAAGGCAGATGGACAAATTATACTGTAAATTTACCGGCATCAGCAAACAATAATCCTAATGTTAGAATAGGATTTTTATGGGTAAATGATGGTGATGGTGCTGCTACAGACCCCTCTTTTGCCGTAGATGATATTACTCTTGCTTCTAACACCACCACTCCACCGGTTGCATCATTTACAGCTTCGCAAACCACCATTTGTGTAAACGATTGTATTAATTTTACCAATACCAGTACCGGTGGTCCTTTTACTTCTGTCAGTTGGACATTTACCGGAGCAACACCAAGTTCGAGTACACAAGACAGCCCGAGCAACATTTGCTATCCTGCTGCCGGCACCTATAATGTAACCTTAACTGTTACCAATGCCAATGGCAGTAATAGCACCTCACAAACCATAACGGTTAATCCCTGTACAGGTCCACCCACAGCCCTATTTACCGCCAACCCAACAACAGTTTGTGCCGGCAGCACCGTTCAGTTTACCGACCAGTCAACCGGTGCTCCTACCTCGTGGAACTGGACATTTCCCGGTGGTACACCTGCCTCGTCAACCGCACAAAACCCCATAGTAACCTACAATAACCCCGGCACATATTCGGTTACACTTACTGTTACCAATGGCAACGGAAGCAATACAGCTACTCAAACAAATTATATTACCGTTATAAATTGTGTGCCACCGCAATCATCCTTTAGCATTGATGACAGCACAATTTGTGCAGGACAATGTATTACCCTTACTAATAATTCTGTTGGTGCAATCAGTTACTCATGGTCATTCCCGGGTGGTACTCCTGCCTCATCCACCTCTCAAAATCCGGGAACTATTTGTTACCCTAATGATGGAACATATACCATTACGCTTACCGTTACTAATCCTAACGGCTCATCAACTTCTACACATACTGTTATAGTAAGTCAGGGAGTAACCGTTTTTGCAAATAACGATACCTTGATTGACAGCGGACAGAGTGTAGATTTATTTGCATTGGGAACTCCCCCGGGAGGTACCTATAACTGGAGTCCGGCAACCGGATTAACCTGTACTAATTGCGCTAATCCAACCGCCTACCCGCAAACATCAACCGACTATATAGTAACATATACCAACAATGGCTGTTCCGCTTCCGACACAGTTAGAATCTTTGTAAATATTATTGAAGATATTGATGTACCTAATGCGTTTTCGCCCAACGGAGATAATATAAATGATGTGTTATTTGTTAAAGGAAATGGCATTTTCAGTTTTAAACTAATAATTTATAATCGCTACGGGCAAAAAGTTTTTGAAACAAATGCCCAAAATATAGGATGGGACGGTAAACACAACGGCAAAGATGTTGACCCCGGTGTATTTGCCTGGTATCTGGAATATGTGATGATATCTGGAAAGACCGGAACAAAAAAAGGAAACGTTACACTAATCAGATAAATTTAAAAAATGAACAAGTTCAGAAATACATTTATAGCTTTTGCGTGCATCATTGTGAATACCGTTTGTGCACAACAAGACATACATTTTTCTCAGTTTTACTCATCCCCTATATTTTTAAACCCGGGCACCTGCGGTATGTTTAATGGTAATTTAAGAGCTGCTGCCACTTATCGTACTCAATGGAAAACCGTTACCACACCTTTTAATACCATCACGGCAAGCGCTGATTTTAAATTGCTTCAGAACAAACTAAAAAACGGTTGGTTTGGAACAGGATTAACTTTTTATAACGACCGCGCAGGTGATTCTAAATTTACTACCGGACATTACAGTTTAACCATCTCTTATGCCATAGAAGTATCAGAAGATCAATACCTGACCGTTGGTTTACAACCGGCCTTTATGCAAAGAAGCATTAATTATGGTGCTCTGTATTGGGATAACCAATATACCGGAAATGGTTTTAATCAAGCACTACCCAGTTTTGAAAGCCCTTCAAATCAAAATTTTAATGCTTTTGACATGGGAGCCGGTTTATATTATTTAAACCGTATTGATAAAAAAACGAGTTTATACGGAGGCTTTGCAGTTTCGCACATCAATGCAACCGATGTAAGCTTTGTTCGAAACGGTGATGCTATCTTTAGAAAATATCTGATTCATGGCGGGGCAGAAATTGAATTGAAAGGCACAAACATGACCATATTACCCAATACCTTGTTCTCGTTTCAAGGACCCAACCGGATTATTAACATCGGTGCTGATTTTAAATATACCCTTCAGGAACAATCGCAATATACCGGATTTGTTAATGAAACCTCATTTAGCTTAGGAGCTTACCACCGTTTAGGAGATGCCCTATGGGCTACTGCCATGTTTAACTGGACCGGTTTATCTATCGGATTTAGTTATGATTTAAATATTTCATCATTTAACGTTGCCACTAATGGTATGGGTGGCATGGAAGTACTTTTAAAATATCGTGCAGGCGTAGGGCATGGTAAAGGCCGAAGCACACGCTTCTTATAATTATATCAAACCTTAGCATAATATATTGATATTAACTTTATATTGCCGATAAATTTAACGGAACAATTATTGATTATTAACCGTTGAACCTTATGTTTGCCTATTAATGTGAGGAATTACGGAATAATGAGATATTATTTGACATTTACTATTGCTTTTACATTTTGCATTTGCTTACAAGCACAACCGGATGAATGTGCCCAACCAACCAACAAAAAAGTAATTAAATTAATCGAAGAAAGTTATAACCCTAAACTCGATTACCGCGAAAGACAATTAAAACTAAGGGAAGCCCTGAAAATAGACCCGAACTGTGCCGAATGCGAATACCAACTTGCCCTTAGAGCATACAAAAAAGCCGAAAAAGAAACCGGTGATTACAAATTTGCCGAAGAACATTTTCGGGCACTCATCAATATGTGTCCCAAATACCATAGCGACCCCTACTATTATTTAGGTGTATTACATTATGGAAGAAAAGAATTTGAAGAGGCTCTCGATATGTTTAAACAATTTATTGCTTTTAAATCTACCGATACGTATGCTTTTGCAAAAGATTATGCCGAAAAAATCAGAGACAGCAAAGACATTATCCCCGAACTTGAGTTTAGAATAAACTTTTATAAAAATCCCGTTCCTTTCAATCCTCAGGTATTAATCAATGTATCTACCGAACATGACGAATTTTTACCCATGATTTCGCCAGATAATGAAATTCTTTTCTATACCCAACGTTCCGAAAAGAAAGGCATGGGCGATTTAACCGGTAAAATAATTGATGAATTTATGATGGCGAACCGAGCCGATATTGACCAACCTTTTTCGGCCGGTAAAGCACTTAGCAAACCTTTTAATGTGCACAGCAGTTACGGAGGTATTACCATATCTGTAGATAATAGAGAAATAATTATATGTGCCTGCGTAAAAGACAATCCCAAATATCCCGATTACAACAATTGCGATTTATACAGTTCTAAATATGAGCGTATAAAAAACATGAATACCGGGCAATGGGAATACAAATGGAGCGATTTACAAAAACTACCTCCTACCATAAACACTCCGAATGGCTGGGAAGCACAACCCAGTTTGAGTGCAGATGGCAAAACACTTTATTTTGCTACCGTACGGGCCGAAACAAGAGGTTATGATATATTTTATGCCACACGCGATGCAAACGGAAACTGGTCGGCTGCTAAACCGGTTCCGGGAATTAATACCGATGCCAACGAAAAATCGCCTTTCATTCACTCGGATAGCAAAACGCTTTATTTTGCTGCTTCTTCAACCGAAGAAAGGTTCGGGGCAGGAAACTATGATATTTTTTTTACCAAACAACAAGCTGATGGCAAATGGAGTAAACCTAAAAACCTGGGGTATCCCATCAATACCGAAGAAGATGAACATGGTCTGATTGTAAGCACAGATGGGTATTATGCCTACTTTGCTTCAAACCGGCTAAAAGGTTCAAGAGGTTTTGATATCTATCGCTTTGAATTACCTCGCGAAGCAAGACCCGAAAAAGTAGTTATTGTAAAAGGAGAAATAAAAGATGAAAAAGGAGAGCCCCTGAAAGGAGCACGGATTGAAATACAATATACCGATAATAAAAGTAAAGAAGAAATTACAGTTAATAACGATGATGGTAAATATGCTGCCGTTGTAAACCTGGAAAAAGGTGAAGATGCCATTGTGACAGTAAAAAAAGATGGATATACGTTCGATTCTAAAGTTATTGCCGCAAATACTGACAAGCCCGTTGTCAAAGATATTGATTTAAAAACCGAACCTATAGAAGTAGGTAAAGCATACACCATTAACGATATATTATTTACAACTAATTCATACGAATTAAACGCAAAATCTAAATTCGTAATAGATAGGTTTATAGAATTTTTAAATGAAAATCCGCAAATAACCATTGCCATTCATGGACATACTGATGACGTAGGGCGAGAAAACGACAACTTGATATTATCTGAAAATCGTGCTAAGGCAGTAAAAGATTATATTATCAGCAAAGGAATAAACTCTTCGCGGATAACTTCACAAGGCTTTGGGCAAAGCAAGCCTAAAGTTCCGAACACTAACGACTTTAACAGAGCACTAAACAGAAGAACTGAATTTGTTATTACAGGCATATAGCAATATTATTATAGGTTATACGTAAAATTTGATAACTCTAATTTATCAGAAAATGAAGAATAATATTATCTTCCTCTCAATAGTGTTACATGGCCGGTATATACTTTTACTTCGTATTTACCCTTTTCTATAACCTTTATTTTCCACACATAAACATCCTCTTTTGCTCTCATATCCTTATGTGTTCCATCCCATCCGGCAGATAAGGGATCTCTCGACTCATAAATTATTTCTCCCCAGCGATTAAATATATAAAATTCAAAGGAATTTTCTTCATAACCCGAAACTACAGGATAAAATATATCATTTTTCCCATTACCATCGGGTGTGAAAGAGTTAGGAACATACAAAATAAACTCCGGGTTTACTACAATCATATTATATGCAGTATCCTGACAACCATAAACGTTTGAAGAAATTAAATATACTGTGTAAGTACCTTCTTGCGAATAAATATGAACCGGGTTTTGTAACATTGAACTTGCCCCGTTATCACCAAAATCCCAGTACCATTGATCGGTTGATACTGACATATCTGTAAAATGAATTTCGGGGTTTACTGTAGTTGTAGTTTGTGGTGTAGCCATAAATGCTGCTACAGGAACCGGATTTACCGTGATTAAATTGTTTTGCGATATAGTTGACTGACAACCTGCATTGCTGATGGCTGTTAAACCAATGCTGATAGATAATGGATTAGTGCCGGAATTACTGAAACATAAAGATGGGTTAACTTGTGTAGAGGTTTGTCCGTCACTAAAATTCCAGATGTACTGATTAATAATGCCTGAACTAATAGTGGAATTATTGGTAAAATTAACACACAATTCCGAACAACCATCTGTCCTGTCTACAGTAAAATTAATAACAGGTACAGGATTTACAATAACATTTTGAGTAACACTATCTACACAGTTATTATCAGTTGATACCACCAATGTAACGGTATAAGTTCCATCATTAGCATAAGTATGTTGCGGTGAATTTTGTAAACTGTTATTTCCGTCTCCAAAATCCCATACATAATTTGTTAAATTCCCTGATGATACTGAGGATTGATTTTGAAACAATGTAGGCGCACCTAAACAAACATTATTTGCAGAAAACTGTACAAGCGGCAAAGGATATGCTGTAACTTGCTGAGTTAATGTACTGCTGCAGTTTTGATCAGAAGTAACTGTTAAACTTACATTATAACTATTGGGATTGTTATATTGATGGATCGGATTTTGCGAGATTGAATTATTTCCGTCTCCAAAATCCCACTGCCATTGATTTATAGTTCCATTAACAACCGTAGATAAATCAGTAAATGTAATAGGATTGTTTATACATTCGTTGGTAAACGAGAAGTTTACCTGAGGCACTTCATTAACTGTAACGGTTTGTGTAGTTGTGTCAGAACAACCTGAACCTGAACTAACAATAAGACTAATTGTATAAGCATTAGCGCTATTATAGGTATGGGTTGGATTTTGCAGATTAGAAGTGTTGCCGTCACCAAAATCCCACTGATAATTTACCCCGTTTACGGAAGTATTATTAACAGTTATATTCTGTCCTAACAAATATTTTGCACTTGTAAATGAAGCTGTAGGATTTGTAAATACATTCACGGGTAAAGTAATTGTCGGCCCTGTACATCCCGCATCGGTGGTAGGTACTAAAGTAACCTGATACTGCCCCGGTGCACCATATAAATGGGTAGGATTTTGTGTATTCCCCACCGGATTTCCGTCTCCCCATATCCATGTCCATGCTACTATTGTTCCATTGGTAACTGTTGATAGATCAGTAAAAGAATTAGCCGTACCAAAACACTCTTCTGTAAATGAAAAATTTGGAACAGGCATATATGGAATATTTACTACTTCTGATACAGTAGATATACAACCCTGATCGGAGGTAACTACCAGATCAATGGTATAAGTTCCGCCACCGCTATATTGAACAACCGGATTAGTTTGTGTAGATGAAGCAGGAGATGCACCTGTCATCATCCAGTTAAAGTTAATAGTACCACTACCAATTGCTGATGTATTGTTAATGATTATGTTAGAACCGGGGCAAGCAGGTGTAACACTAAACGCGGCTGTTGGATTTTCATTTACAACTACCGTTTGTGTTGTATTACCCGTGCATCCACTCGCATCAGAAACAATCAGTTGTACGTTATATACACCTGCGGCTGCATAAGTATGTTGTGGGTTTTGCAAATTTGAGGTGTTTCCATCCCCAAAATCCCATTGCCAAGTAGTTACCCCTGCACCGGATTGGTCAGTAAATTGAGTTGCCGAACCTGAGCATACTGTTGTATTGTTAAATTGTGCAGCAGGTGAAGCACCGATGGTAACCGTTACGGATACACAACTTGTATTTCCACAAGTTCCTTCGGCACGAACAAAATAGGTTGTGGTAACAGTAGGTGTAACAGTTATACTATTGCCATTACCAATAGGCACACCGGATCCACACCCATTTTCATACCATATCCAGTCAGCACCTGTGCCTAATGTACCACCTACTACTGTTAAAACTGAAGGAGCTCCGTTGCAAACCAAAGCGGGATTTGCATTAATACCAGTAGCGGGCGTTGATATGTTATTAACAGTTATTGTAATTTGAGTACACAATGTGTTACCACAAGCTCCTTCGGCACGAACAAAATAGGTTGTAGTTACTAAAGGGCTTACCGTTATACTGTTTCCACTACCTTCAAAAGTTCCTCCGCATGTTCCTGAATACCATTGCCAGTTTGCGCCCGTACCCAAACTACCGCCTACCACACTTAATGTGGTAGAACCTCCGCAAATAGGATTAACCGTTGCGTTAATACTTGCAGCGGGAGTTGAAGGTGTGTTTACTGTTACCGTTAATTGGGCACATGTAGTATTTCCGCAAGTTCCTTCGGCACGAACAAAATAGGTTGTAGTAACTGCCGGACTCACCGTTATGCTTGTACCTGTACCTGCCGGAGTGCCTCCGCAACTACCTGTGTACCATTGCCAGTTTGCGCCCGTACCCAAACTACCGCCTACCACACTTAATGTGGTAGAACCTCCGCAAATAGGATTAACCGTTGCATTAATACTTGCAGCGGGAGTTGAAGGTGTGTTTACATTTACAGTTACTGATACGCAAGTGGTTGTATTGCAAGGCCCTTGAGCTCTTACAAAATAAGTAGTGGTAACAGCAGGTGAAACAACAATAGAAGCACCGGTTCCCACTAATGTTCCTCCGCAACTACCGGTGTACCAGTTCCAGGTAGCACCCGAACCCAAACTACCTCCATTTACTGTTAAAGTAGTTGAACCACCGCACAATGGATTGGGATTAGCTGTTGCTGATGTAGGTGCAACTGATAACAATCCTGCTGCCGGTGCATAAGTAAGTGTAACCTGAACTCTATCTATACAAACCAAACTTGTTGCCGGTGCACCGGTTATGGTATTTACACCTCCGTAAATGTATCCGGGCATCCCGCAGGGAAATGAACTGGCAGGTGCTGCTGTTGTATAACAAGTACCACATCCGCAATCATTTGTCATGGCAATAGTGCCTACCGGAGTACCGTTGATGTTGGTAGGCATTGAAGGTGAGCCACATCCAGTATAGCTGTATTGTACAGTAACTCCTGTAACTACGTTTCCCGGAGGCACAGGATCTACAAAGGTTCTTACCATGTTTACTGCCTGGCAGCAACCACAGCCGCCCGGCCCATAACACCAGTAATCATCTCCGCATACACTACAACAACCCAGTGCCTGTGCTCCATCTAAATCAATTGTAAATGTTACGGTTTGTGCGTTTATATATTGACTAATCGTTAAAAAGAATAAAAGTGCTTGTATTATTTTTTTCATATTAATATTTATTTGATTTAATCCATTTTTTTAATTCTCAGGTATTCTGTAGTAAGTCGTAAAAACGTATTTGCTGTTAAATCAACTTCATCCAATGCAAATACAAGTTGAGTATTGTTTTGGCAATTACCTTCGCTTACTGTATTAGCCGGTAAATAAAATACAACTTGTTGCTCAGGTTTATTGTGTTTTACCCAGGTTTTAGAACTGGTAAAATATGCATTAAACCAACTTAATTCAACATTATAATTATTGTTATTAACAAATTTCAATAATACTACCTCCTTACCCTCACATACAGATGTTTTAAAATAGGCTTCTACTCCCTGTTGTATATGATTACCCGTAGGATCTAAAAAAACACCTTTCCAATCGTTATTTTGTTGAGAAATACTTAAATTTAAAAGTCCAAATAGAATAAAAAATGTGAGTATATGTTTCATAAATTTTTTAATTTAGATTTATTAATGTTATATAGACTGATTTATTTATGATTAGTTGCCTGTAAGTTAATAATATTTTCAATAAAAACGTTAATTAACGATTAAAATCATGAAAAACAGGTTAAAACTAAATATTACTTATATTTTTTGAATAATATATCTTTTTTCAGTATGGTCATGGCGGGTATTTTTCATCAAAAAAGGAAGTTTTAATGCAGTAATGTGATAATGCGCCATAGATTTTATAATTTTAAAATTATTATCTCTTTGCATAATATCATTTAAGCCCTCCTGATGGGTATAAATATAAGTTCCGGTTTTCAGGTATTTGATACTGTCTAAATTAATTTCTTCTACCGCTCTGCGCGCATAAAAATCAAGAGCATGCGCTCTTGTGCGATAGGTATAAAACATATTATGTGGTATGTTATTTTGATAAGCAAATTTACCTGCATAGGCTTGTGTTTGATAAGTCATTAATTGAGGGTAAATGTGCGTTGTTAAACAAAAATTAAATGTTGCAGAAATAAATACGGTAGATAATATTAATTTATCTGTTAAATTATATTTTTTTTGTAGATAGATATACCAAGATAACAGGAATAAAATACACATAAAAATAATATGCGTATAGTTTTGGGGGTAAAAAAACAATACATATCCTGTTATTACAGCCACAATAAATAAATGCATAAATACAAACTGAATTTTTTTAATTTTATTGAACCAGTTTGATTCAAGCGAGCATAAAAAATCGGAAGTAATAATTGCTGCAAACGGAAAAATAACAAACAGATAATGCGGTAATTTATACTGAGAGGATGACAAGGCTAAAAATATCAAAACAAAACCAAATAAACTCATGTATTCTTTATCTTTATTTGCATGAAAACGTTCTTTAAATAGTATAATTATTTTTCTTGTAAGCGCTACAAAAAACAATAATACCCAGGGTTGAAAATCCCATAAAATGGTATAAATAAAAAAATGGAAGGGCGCTCCGTTATTCCAGTAAATATCTCCGGTAAGGCGACCAAAGCTTTGTGTCCAAAAGAAAAACTTTAATCCCGAAGGGCCTTGTAAATCATATACGGTTTTCTCGGGATGTAAATCAAACTGCAAATACAAACCGATGGCCATGGGTAATAAAATAATGGCTACGATAATTAAAAAAACTAACCATTTGGGGTTAAAAATCATTTTCCAATGTTGTTTGTATATTAAATCTGCTCCGATTGCCGCAGCGGGTACAACCATACCGATGGGTCCTTTGGCAAGCATAGCTGCTCCTACTCCTATTGCTCCCAAAACAAGATTTTTCCATTTGCCGGATTTTAAAAATTGCGATAGTTGCCAAATAGAAAAAATAACCATACTTAATAAATTGCCGTCAGTTCTTACATCGTTGGTTATTAAAAAATATGCCTGCGAGCAAGCTAAAATAAATGCCGCAAAAAGTGCTCTTTGTTTATCATACCATAAAAGTGTAAAACGATAGGTGCTGTATAAACCTAATAATAAAATTAAAACCGATGGCAATTTATAAGTAAAATTAGATACGCCAAAAATCATAAACGATATAGAAGATAACCAAAATAAAAGCGGAGGTTTATCCAAATAATCTTTTCCTCTGTCATAAACTTGCAAAAAACTTTTATTTTCACTCATTTCGCGCGATATAGCTGCATATTGTGCAGCATCAATCTCCATAACATCCAAAAACATATTTAAAAAATATATCAGCGTAATAGCAAAAAATGCCAGGTAATAACGATTGATATAGATATAATTATGCATTGCAAACCAAAAAAGCATGCAAAAATACTTCAGAATACAATATATTCGTTAAATAAATTTTACAGTTGTTAAATAGAGTCATAATAAATAAACTGAACGTACAGTAATAACAGATAAAAAACTATCTTTGAGCCATAAATACCCTATCAAAATGTTTGGAATTATAAGCAAAATTTTCGGAAACAAAAAAGATAAAGATATTCGCGAAATACAACCCTATGTAGAAAAAATAAATCAGGAATACGAACGATTAAAAATTCTAAGCCATGATGAACTCCGCAACCGAAGCGCAGCATTAAAAAATAAAATTGCCGATTATGTAGCACCGGAAGAAACTAAAATACAACAACTACGTGATAAAGCTAATCATCCTCATACTTCCATTCAGGAAAAAGAAAAAATTTTTGATGAAATAGAAAAAATAGAAAAAGCCATTGACGAAAAACTCGAAATTATTTTGCTGGAGGTTTTACCCGAAGCCTTTGCCATAGTTAAAGATACTGCCCGCAGGTTTAAAGAAAACAACGAAATAAGCGTATCGGCAACCGACTACGACAAAGAACTTAGCACCAAAAAAGATTATGTAAGCATCAAAGGTTTACAAGCCATTTGGAAAAATACCTGGAAAGCCGCAGGCAATCAGATAACCTGGGACATGATACATTATGATGTGCAATTATTTGGCGGAGTTGCTCTACATAAAGGCAATATTGCCGAAATGCAGACTGGCGAAGGTAAAACACTTGTAAGCACCCTGCCGGTGTTTTTAAACGCCTTGGCAGGTAAAGGCGTACATGTAGTAACCGTAAACGATTATCTGGCTAAACGAGACAGTGAATGGAACGGACCTATTTTTGAATTTCACGGATTACGGGTGGACTGCATAGACAAACACGAACCCAATTCAGAAAAACGCAGAGAAGCATACAAAGCCGATATAACTTATGGTACCAATAATGAATTTGGATTCGATTATCTGCGTGATAACATGTCAACTTCGGTTGATCATCTGGTGCAAAGAAAATTACACTTTGCCATTGTAGATGAAGTTGACTCTGTATTGATTGATGATGCAAGAACACCGTTGATTATTTCAGGACCAACCCCCAAAGGCGATCACCATGAATTTTACCAGCTTAAACCAAAAATTGAAAAATTAGTTAATGAGCAAAAAAAATACATCAATATTTGTATTGCCGATGCTAAAAAAGTGCTCAGCAAATTAAATGACGAAAGCGCAGAAAAACCAAGTAAAGAAAGTATTGAAAATGCCGGTATAGCCTTATTACGCGCCTACAGAGGCTTACCTAAAAATAAAGCATTGATTAAATTCCTCAGCGAACCGGGCATAAAAACACAATTGCAAAAAACCGAAAATTACTATTTGCAAGACCAACAAAAAGAAATGCACAAAATAGATAAAGAACTATATTTTGTGATTGATGAAAAAAACAACACCATTGATTTAACCGATAAGGGCATAGAATTACTTTCACAAGGCGAAGACAGCAGTTTTTACGTACTCCCCGATGTTGGTTCAGAAATTGCAAAAATTGAAAATTCCAATTTATCATCCGAAGAAAAACTCGCTAAAAAAGACGAGTTAATGCGCGACTTTACTATAAAATCAGAGCGCATACATACCCTCAATCAATTACTCAAAGCATATACACTTTTTGAACGCGATGTTGAATACGTAATTATAGATAATAAAGTAAAAATTGTTGATGAACAAACCGGCCGCATTATGGAAGGCCGCAGATATTCAGATGGTTTGCACCAGGCTATCGAAGCAAAAGAAAATGTAAAAATTGAAGCCGCAACACAAACTTACGCAACCATCACACTGCAAAATTACTTCCGTATGTATCATAAGCTGGCCGGTATGACCGGTACTGCCGAAACCGAAGCAAAAGAATTTTGGGATATATACAAACTTGATGTAATTTGTATTCCTACCAATAAACCCGTAGCACGTATAGACCACAACGATTTGGTTTACCGTACTGCACGTGAAAAATACAATGCCGTAATTGAAGAAATAGCCAAACTAAGAGAAGCCGGCAGACCTGTATTAGTTGGTACAACATCGGTAGAAATTTCTGAGTTACTTAGCCGGATGCTTACGCTTAGAAAAATACCACACCAGGTATTAAATGCAAAAATGCACCAAAAAGAAGCAGAAATAGTTGCCTTGGCAGGACAGGCAGGTACAGTAACCATTGCAACCAATATGGCAGGACGTGGAACCGATATTAAACTAGGACCGGGTGTAAAAGAAGCCGGAGGTTTAGCCATCATTGGTACAGAAAGACACGAATCTAGACGCGTTGACCGACAATTAAGAGGACGTGCCGGACGCCAGGGCGACCCGGGTTCATCACAATTTTTTGTTTCATTAGAAGATAACCTGATGCGTTTATTCGGCTCCGAAAGACTGGCACGTATCATGGATCGACTCGGGATGAAAGAAGGCGAAGTTATCCAACACAGCATGGTTACGCGCTCGCTTGAAAGAGCACAACGCAAAGTTGAAGAAAATAACTACGGCATTCGTAAACGCCTGCTCGAATATGATGACGTAATGAACCTTCAACGTAAAACCATTTATAACCGCAGAAGAAATTCTCTCTTTGGAGATAAAATTGATATTGATATCTCTAATCTGTTTTACGAAACTGCCGAAGCAATTACTACCGAATATTACGAAACTAAAGATTTTGAAAACTTCAAATTTGAACTGTTACGTATTTTAGCCATTAATTCTCCCGTAACCGAAGACGATTTTTATAACCTGAACGTTGAAGATATAGCACAAAAAGTCTTTGAAGATACACACGCTGCTTACCTCAGAAAAAGCAAAGCTACTGCCGAAAAAATTATGCCCTTGCTAAAGCAACTGGTAGAAACACAATCACAACACAAGTATCAGGATATTGAAATAGTAATGACTGATGGCCAGCGCTCTTTACGCACATACGCAAACATTAAAAAAGCCTTCGAAAGCAATGGTGCCGAGATAAGCAAAACTGTAGCGCAAAGCGTTATATTAGCAGTAATTGACAATGAATGGAAAGAACACTTGCGCGAAATGGACGACTTAAAACAATCCGTACAACAAGCCGTGTATGAACAAAAAGACCCCCTGGTGATTTACAAACTCGAATCTTTTGAATTATTTAAACGCACCTTAGATAAAATTAATAAAGAAATTGCCTCGTTTTTACTCAAAGCATCCTTACCCGGTGGCGATGCCGAAATACACACAGCCGATAAACCCCGCATCGAAAAACCTCAAAATATAAAAACCAGTCGCACAGAAATACCCAATTATGGCGGTGGCACACATACAGGAGTTGCAGAACCCAAAGTACAACAAGTAATACGAACCGAAAAAAAAATTGGCCGAAACGACCCTTGTCCGTGTGGAAGCGGTGTAAAATATAAAAATTGCCATGGCATCGGGGCAGAATAAAATTATACTGCTATTAATCTTATCTGCTTATTGCAACATGTTGTTTGCACAAGGAAATTATGACATCTACCTCTTAGATATAAAACACGAAAACGGTCAATGGCATTTTAGTAACCCGGTAAATGTTAGTAAACATAAAGGATACGACAATCAACCCTCATTTTCATCCAACGGCAAATACCTTTATTACACTTCGCTCCGCGATACTTTAAATAATACTACCGATATTTACCGATACGAAATTGCATCAGGTAAAACAATTCGCCTCACTCATACACCTGCGTCAAGCGAGTACAGCCCCCGGGAAACACCCGATAAAAAATATATTTCGGTTGTAATGGTTGAAAAAGATGGTAAAACACAACGCCTATGGAAATTTGATTTAAACGGTAAAAAAGCCCAAAAAATAGCTCCTAAAATTGATTCGGTAGGATATTATGTTTGGATAAATAAAGATACCATTGCTGCATTAATTTTAGGAACAAACAATTTCAATCATTCCCTGCGATTATTAAACATTCAAAAACAAACAGAAAAAACTATTGCTGATAGTATAGGAAGATGTATTAAAACATATAAAAATAACCGGGGAATATTTTTTATTCGCAAAACAACTGACACTACCTTATACGCTTTGCCATTAAGCAATCTGCAACCTGTCAGAGTTAACAAGGTATTAAATGGAGCTGAAGATTTCGTATATCACAACGAACGCTTTTTTATGGCCCGAAACAACGAATTATACGAATACTGGTTAATAGCTAAATTTTCGTATTGGAAAAAAAATAATCATTTTAATTTTACTAAACTCAATAATATCACACGCATAGTTATCAGCCCCGATGGCAGCAAAATGGCATTGGTTGCTGCTGATGATGAATAAGCATTACAATAGATAATATTATGTTCATGGCTAAATGAAGCAGATATAAAACAAGAAATGAGTATGAGGCACGAACTTTAATAAACGCAAATGCTGCCTACATACCTACACACTTTCATCAGCCTAAGATAGACCCAAATTCAGCATTAGAAATTTGAAATAAATCCAAATTTTCCGCCAGAGGCGGACTGAGTGTGTTGAGTGTCGTGTGGGATTTGGGTTATCCGTCATTAGGCTAACATTACGCATGCTAATTCGTAATGTGGGATAAATTTGATGGCCGATGACAATTTTGGGATAAATTACATTAACCCGTTACATTAACTCACAAACATTAAATGTAGCGGATAATAAACTCCTGCAAAATAAAAAAAGCCACATTAATGTGGCTATACTGTGGTGACGGAGGGAATCGAACCCCCGACACAAGGATTTTCAGTCCTTTGCTCTACCGACTGAGCTACGTCACCAGCCTTAAAACAGGGCTGCAAAAATAGATAAGTTTTTATTAATTCAAAAAAAATTAGCATTTATGCATAAAAATTTGCTATGATGCGCGTAATAGATATAGGAAATACTCATACTAAAATTGCCGATTTTGAAGGAAATTGCAAAACTCCGCAACTTATACAAATCAAACTATTAAGTACACAAAAAACAAATCAACTAGATAAATATATTTTACCGGATAACACCCTTATATCTTCTGTAACCTTAAAAAAAGTAAATCATTTAAAAGCATTGGTTTTTGATTCAAAAAAAATAAAAATACCCATTAAAATTTTATATAAAACACCGCATAGTTTGGGCAACGACCGTTTGGCTAATGCTATAGCCGCCTGGTACAGCAAACCCGGCACCAATCATTTGGTAATTGATGCGGGCACTTGTTTAAAATTTGATTTCGTAACCCAAAAAGGGGAATACCTGGGAGGTTCTATCAGTCCGGGACTATTGATGAGATACAAAGCATTAAATCATTATACAGATAAATTACCCTTGTTAAAACCTGTTAAAAATACCTCTTATCTTGGCAATAATACAGTTAACAGCATTCATGCCGGAGTTATTGAGGGTATGTGTGCTGAAATAAAAACCATAATTAATCGTTATAAAAAAGATTTTGGCAAAATACAAATACATTTAACCGGAGGAGATGCAATCTTTTTTGAGAAACAATTAAAAAATAACATCTTTGCAGACCCGATTTTAACATTAAAAGGGCTATACGCCCTGTTACTTTACAATAAAAATGAAATTAAAGCAAAAAAGTAAACTACTATTATTTGTACATATATTGTTGTTAAACAAAGCCATAACACAACAAACGGTAATAAGCCCGTATTCCAGATATGGTTTAGGAGAAATTAATCAAAATACACTAACCCCTTATGCAGGAATGGGTTCAGGTTCTGTAGGTTTATGCGATTCATTTTTTGTAAATCCCGCTAATCCGGCAACCTATGCTTTTATTATCAGGCATAGGCCTGTGTTTGATGTTGGTACTATCGGCAACTACACACAATTAAAATCAAATAGCGCTACTGAATCCAGTAAAACATTTGCTTTTAAAAATTTAGTATTAGGCTTGCCAATAGCTCAACGTTGGGGTTTGTGCATTGGATTAAGTCCATATAGTTCAACCGGCTATAATGTTAAATACAACGATGAATTGCCTACCTTAGGAACAGTTCGTTACGAAATGCTTGGCAATGGAGGAATTAATCGGGTATTTGGCGGTACTTCGGTTGCTATACTTAATAACAATATCTCTCGCCTCAGTGTTGGAGTTAACGTGTCGTATTTATATGGCAATTTAAACTTCACACGTAAAGCATTTATGCCTGCAAGCAGCGGCATATACAATACAAAAATTGTAAACAGTCGCTATGTAAAAGGCATGATGTATGATGCTGGTTTTTTCTATCATGGAAAAATAAAACCAAGAACCAATCTGATTGCAGGAACAACTATTCAACTGCCTGCACAAATAAAAGCATCGCAGGAAATGCTTGCTTATACATTTATTAATCAAAACACCGAAGCAGTTTTAGACACTGTAAATTATACCCTAACCGATAATGGCAAAATATTAATTCCCAAAAATATTGCCTATGCATTAGGATTTGAATTTTTTAGTAAAACAAGTAAAAACACTGAAAAGCAAAGCCGCTTAATAATAACCACCCAATATAAAACAATGGAGTGGAATAAGTATTACGAAGAGTTTGAAGGCCTTAAAACCGACTCTATTTTAAAAAATGGTTTATCCTTATCAATGGGAGTGCAATACACCCCGTTTCACAACATAGCAAACGCAAATTACAAGCTAAAAATTTGGGAAGTAAGCACCTACAGGATGGGATTAAGATACGCCAACAGCGGTTTAGAATTAAATAATCATCAAATAACCGAGTATGGCATAAGTTTTGGTTTATCTGTACCAATCTTTAACTCAATGTCATTTTCATCGCTCAATTTTGCCATAGAGACCGGAAAAAGAGGTACCATGAAAAATAATCTAATCATGGAAAATTATGTAATATACAGTATTGGTATTTCATTTATACCTCACCGGAACGATGTTTGGTTTTTTAAAAGAAAATACGATTAAACAAAAAATAAACTACCATGAAAAAATTAATGAATTTATTTACCGCAAGCTTACTTTTTGCAACCACTCATGTAATTGCTCAGGATTACGGCAGCGATAGTGTATGCTGCAAAAAAAACAATTCACTCTATGGTGTATACCTAAAACAAGAAGCCTACGCTGATGCTGCTGATTTTTGGAAACAAGCCCAAAAATGCTGTCCGAAATACAAAGAATCTATGTATATAAACGGCACCATCATTTACCGCAAAGGATTTATTGAAAAAGAAACGGATGCTGCTAAAAAAAATAAATATGTTGATACTTTGATATGGATATATGAACAGCAAATGCTCCATTTTGGGCGTACTGCTTTAACTTTAGAAAGATTAGGCACCGATTTATTAATGTTTCGTCAAAACAAACCCGAAGAAGCCAATAAAGTATTTAAAGAAATCATCGAATCTCAAAAAGAAAAAACAAGCTGCATAAGTTTGATGTATTATTACCAATCGCTTGCGCTGATGTATAAAGACAAAAAAACCGATGTTAGCACGATGATACAGGAATATTTTAAAGTAAAAGAATACTTAGAAAAATATACCCGGGCGCATCCCGAAGATGCTAATTGTTCTACCGCAGCAAATGTAATTGATAAAACAGCCGAACCATTTTTATCGTGTCCTGAAATTGAAAAAAACTACAACAGCAAATACACTTCGCTACCCGCTGATAAAACACAGCGTTTGGAAGAGATGAAAAAAATGCTAAACATTATGAACCTAAAAGGCTGTAATGATTCTGAAATATATTTAAAAATTGCCAAAGAAGTTAACGATGCCGAGCCATCGCACGAAGGCGCTTATGCATTGGGAATGGCATTGGCAGGACAAAAAAAATACAGTGAAGGTTTAAGCTATATTAAAAAAGCCGTTGACCTTTGCGGGGATTGTGATAAAAATTACGATTATCTAATAGGTGCCTCCAAAGTAGCTTTAAACTCAGGAGCTACCGGCACAGCAGCATCATACGCACGTCAGGCCTTAAATAAAAATCCTAAATCAGGCGAAGCCTATTTAATTATAGCACAAGCCATTGCCGGTACCTCTTGCGGTGATAATGCCTTTCAGCGCAGATATGTATACTGGTTAGCCTACGACTATTGCGATAAAGCAGCCTCAATTGACGCCTCTGTAGCAACGGATGCTGCAAACTTAAAAGCCAGATATAAAGCAAACTGGCCCGAAACCAGAGAATTATTTGAACGCAGCTTAAAAGAAGGCGAATCAATAACCGTTGGATGCTGGATGAATGAAGCAACTAAAATTCGTGCAAAATAATATCCAAATAAAGAATCTTATACCTTCTTATATTCCTGCTATATTGATGGCAGGAATATTTTTTTATACCTGTGTGAACGATGTTAAAGACGTTGAAAAATTTAAGGCTGCTAATGACATACCCACTGAAATGATGAAAGAAGCCATCATACAATACATTGATTCGGGTTATACAAAAGCAAAACTGGAAACACCCTTGATAGAAAAATATAACCATGTAAAGAGACAAATGCTCTTTCCGCAGGGATTAACCGTTACCTTCTATAACCCCGAAATGAAGCCTATCTCAAGACTTACATCTAATTGGGGCATGTATGATGAGTTAAACAGAAAATTAATTTTAAAAAACCGAGTAGTTTTTATTAACTTTGAAAAAAAAGATACTTTGAATACCAACCTGCTAAACTGGACACAAGACAGCGCAAAAGTATATACCGATAAACTTGTGGTGCTAAAAAATCCGACCGGTATTTTTAAAAGCCGCGGAGGTTTTGTAGCCAATGAAAATTTCAGTTGGTATGAGTTTAGAAAAGTAGAAGGAACTTATCATATTAACGACAGCATACAATAAATACATCTATGTTTGAAAAATATAATCGCTTATCCGAAATTTTTTGGCTCATAGCTACCCTATCAACCTTAGTAATGGTAATATACCTTATTTGGGCAGAGGGATTTGAAAAAAACAAATGGTATGTATTGATACCATTTTTAGCCTCAGCTATGTATCTTATGCGAAGAGCCGTAAGAAAAAAATTTGAAAAAAACACCCCTGATAAATAATATTTTCTTGCCCGGTATTGCTACCCATGGAAAGTTATTACATACCTGTTATCATCATCTGTATATTGTTTTCTGCCTTTTTTTCGGGAATTGAAATAGCCTATATATCTGCCAACCGTCTGCGCGTAGCTGTTGAAAGCAACAAAGGTTCCATAAATGCCAAAATTATTTCATGGTTTTTTAACAGGCCATCAAAATTTTTGGGTTCTATGCTGCTTGGCAATAATATAGCGCTTGTTGTTTACGGTATATTTATGTCGGTTATCATTGAACCCTATCTGCTTAAAATCTGGAACAATCCTTTATTTATTTTAATTGGTCAAACCATTCTATCAACCCTGATTATTTTGTTTTTTGCAGAGTTTCTTCCGAAAGCACTTTTCAGATTAAACCCCAATGGCATCTTAGTAAACAGTGCTATTCCCTTAATTTTAATATATATCTGCTTTTTATTACCTACCACTATCATAATTAGTATTTCAGAGATAGTGATATTCCTGATTACCGGTAAAAAAAACAATACGCAAAACCTTACCTTCGGAAAAGTAGACTTAGACAATTACATAAATGAACACACGCGCGGAGCTGATTTAACTAACGAAATTTTAGATCACGAAATAGAAATATTTAAAAATGCACTTGATTTTTCAAAAGTTAAAGTGCGCGATTGCATGATTCCACGCACCGAAATTATTGCAGTAAATATTAATGAAAGCATAGATAATTTACGCAAAAAATTTATCGAAACTCATCTTTCAAAAATACTTGTTTACGAAAATAATATTGATGAGATAATTGGCTATGTACATTCGTATGAACTATTTAAGTCGCCTCTAAACATAAAATCAATTTTATTACCCATAACCATTGTACCTGAAACCATGCCGGCAAAAGATTTATTGCAATTATTTACCCGACAAAGCCGAAGTATTGCTTTGGTGGTAGATGAATACGGAGGCACATCGGGTATGGTATGTATGGAAGATGTGATAGAAGAAATTTTTGGCGAGATAGAGGATGAACATGATGTAGAAGAATTAATTGAAAAAGATTTAGGGAATAACACCTGGGTATTTTCAGGAAGACATGAAATTGATTACTTAAAAAATAAATATAAGCTAAATTTACCTGAAGAAGAAACCTATGAAACACTTGCCGGATACATACTTCATCACACACAAGATATACCCCAAAAAAACGCACAAATAAAAATTGGCGAGTATTTATATACGATACTTAAAACCAGCGGAAAAAAAATTGAACTGGTGAAAATATCAACCAACGAAAAAGACTAATAATACAAAGCTTATATGCTAACATTATCCGTTAATAATATTACTAATTTTTAACTAGTCTTCTGATAATAGTACCTGTATTTGTAACTACTTTTATTAAATACATCCCATTTTCATAATTACTGATATCAAAATTATATGTATTAGCACCTGCTATTTGATAGTTGTTAATTAGTCTGCCCGCAGCGTCATAAATAATAACTCCCTCGGCATATAGTCCATTTTCAAGTGATAGTGTCAATACTCCGTTGGTTGGATTAGGATAAAGTTTTACATAAACATCTAAATATTTATCATTTACACTTCCCGGATCTACACTTAACGAACTTTTAGCATTAGAGCGAGAAGTATTAATGCCTGCACGTGTAGAAGTACATTCTATTAACCATATTACATCTACCCTATAGCTACAATTAGGAAACTGAGCATAATTTACATCGGTAAAAGTAAAATTGTTACCGGGAATGGTTGATGATATAATATTCCAATTGCCTGTTGTACTATCATCTCTGTAAACTTGATAAAAATCAACAGGGTTGGGCTGAGACTCAATTCCGTAAAGTGTCCATTGCAAGTTACCATTACCAAAATATTGCAGGTGAATGGTATTGTGATATAAACTTTGAGGGCTTTCGTTCATACAAGTATCTACAGCGGTAATTTTATATTTATAGCTGGTAATATTGGGGTTGGCAACACTATCCACATACTCACTCAAAGAGTCGTAAGGTACAGTAGCAATTAACTGATAATTATTTGTAGTTACTTCTCTATATATGTTATAATGCTTATACAGGTCTGAATTTGCTTTTTCCCAAACAACAACATTAGCATTAGATTCTTCATTTACTGTTACCAAACAAATATCTTGCGAAACAGGTTCATCAACCATGATATTAATTATAGCCGGAGAACCGGTACCACATGAGTTTACACCCACTACTTCTATATTTCCGGAAGAAGCACCAAATGTATAATCAACCGTAATAGAATTTGTATTATTACCGCTTATTATTGTTGCACCGGAAGGCAATAACCAATTATATCCTGTTGCATTGCTTACCGGGTCAACTGTGTAAATTACAGAATTTGTAGCCGGACAATTGGTAACCGACATTAAACCCGTTAAATTAATTGCCGGACCAGGTAAAGGATTAACTGTAATATTTAAGTCTTCGCTATTACCATTACCACAAGCATTAACACCAAATACTGAAATTATACCACTGGATGCTGTATTATCAAAATCTATGGTTATTGTATTATTATTATTGGCTACTATATTGGCCCCGGGAGGAACCTGCCATGTATAAGAAAGGGCGTTTGCAATAGGAGAAACCGAATAGATTACACCTGTTTGTCCTTGGCAAACAGTAGATAACCCACTAATAGGAGTAGGATCATCCGGTAAGGGGTTAACCGTTATCGATAAAGTACTCATACCACCGTTTCCGCAAGCGTTTTGTGGAGTTACAGTAATTGTTCCACTAGTGGCACTTGGTGCAAAATTTACAGAAATAGATTCAGTGCCCGACCCTGAATTTATAGTAGCTCCGGCAGGCAAAACCCAGTCATAATATGTTGCTCCGGCTACAGGATTTACTGAATAAATAACTTGTGTTTGTCCTGCACAAACCGTTGTTAAACCTGATATTGCAGTTGCATTACCCGGAATTTGTTGCACATTAATATAAGCGGTTTTTGTTTCTACATCAGAGCCATTGGGACCAGTAATGGTTAAGGTAACCGTTTTAGTACCCGCTGTTGAATATGAAATATTAGTTGGGTTTTGTAAAGTAGAGGTAGCGGGACTGGCTCCGGGTCCGAAATTCCAACTCCAGCCGGTAGCTCCAATTGAATTATCAACAAAATTGATGCCTTGACCAACACATGGATTGGTATTATTTGCATAAAAATCAGCATTGATTAAACATTGTGGTGCAGATGGGTCATAATTAATCAATACCTGATCGGTAGATGCAGGACATACTCCGTTGGTTATAGACCATTGTAAGGTAACAGTTTGTCCGGATGCTATACCTGTTACATTGGTATTATATTGATTTGTATTATTAAATGATGCGCTTCCTGAAACTACCGTCCATACACCACTGCCAACTATGGGTATATTACCTTGTAATTGTGTTGTACCGGTACAAATAATTTGGTCAGGTCCTGCATTTGCTGTGGTTGGCAAAACATCAAAGCTAATTGATTTAGTATTACTTGTACCATTACCACATCCGAAGCTGTTTGTTCCATATACAGAAATTACTGCTGTATTCGCAGTAACTGAGGGCGGAAAATTAACCGTTATTGAGTTAGTATTTGATCCTGAAACAATGTTTGTATTAGCCGGCCAACCACTCCATACATATCCTGTAGCATTGCTGATAGGAGAAACACTATAAGTAATATTCACCCCATTTTTACAAACTTGTGCAGGGCCACTGATTACACCGGCTGCTCCGGGTTTGGGATTTACAGTTACGGTAAATGTTCTTGTAATAGTACTATTTGTTGGGTTACCTTGGCTCCAACCATCATTAACGATTACGGTAATGGTAGCCGTTCCGCTTTGATTGGCTGCCGGAGTGTAGGTAAGTGTACCTGAAGTATTAGGATTTGTATAATTAATACTAATGTTTGAATTTGGTATCAGTGTTTGATTGGAGCTAGTAGCTGTTATAGTTAAATTTTGCGATTCTTGTGAACTGCCATCACTTATTCCGGATAAACTAATTGTTTGTGCACTGCTGTTTACACAGATTGTTTGATTGCTTATTGTGTTTAAGGTAGGCTGATTATTTAAGGTGTAAAAATCAAGAAGCGGATAACCGGATGTATTATAGTTATAAGTAGTTCCGGTAGATGAACCACAAAATTCGAACGCCCTTATTCTATATAACCTGGCCGGTAATAGATTTGAAACGCTAACTGAGCTGCCACTACCATTATAAACAACCCTATGAGTGGTTCCCAAAGAAGAACCATTACCAAAAATAGAACTTGCAGTGTACTGAACACCATCCTGAGGCAAGGCAAATCCATTGTTATCCTCATCTAAAGAAACGAGGGTGTAAGCACCATTACCTATTGTCCAGGTTATCGTTGCTGTGGTATAATTAATTGCTGATGTTTGTATATTGCTTGCATTAACAGATGGTTGTGTGCATAATGTGTAAGCATTTCTGGGATTATTAGTTGTTATTGATGTTGAGTAGTAATGAATAAGTGAAGGAAAACTAATAGTGTTATACTCATATACTCTAACAGTATAATTTGTACTTGGATTTAAACCGGTTATGTTGACAGATGTACCGGTACCTTTATAAACTACATAGTTACTATTACCTAAATTGCTACCGCTACCATAAACTGAATTTGCACTATAAACAATACTACCGTTGGATGGATCTGAGGTGGCATTTACCGCAGGTTTTACGGTAACCAAGCAGTTAGAACCATTACCTCTGGTCCAAGAGGCTGTAAAAGACGATGATGTTCTGTTTGTAATATTAATATTGTATGCCTGTATGCTTGGGATTTGTGAATACACGGTAAAACATACAAGAAACATGATGCCGGTTAGTATACTCTTTTTATTCATTTAATAAAATTTTAATTATTAATGATTTTAATTTAAAAATTAGTTTAAAAATTACACAACGTACAATAGCAGTATATTTTATAACTCTTGAACTAATATTGCTCAAAGTTAACAATTATTCGATTAATCAGCCATATTCATCTATAAAATTATTATAAACACAATATTTTTAATAAACAAATGTAAATATATTGATGATCAACGTCTTATAAATGTATTGTATAAGTATATTAAATATTACTTTTTTCTAAAAAAGATTCTTACCGGTACTCCTTTAAAATCAAAATGTTTACGCAATGATTTTCTAAAAACCTGCGATAAGGTTCTTTGATGTATTGGGGTAAGTTACAAAAAAATGCAAAACCGGGATAATGCATAGGCAATTGAGTAATGTATTTTATTTTAATGTACTTACCCTTTATGGATGGCGGAGGGGTCTGTTCAATAACCGGTAATAATTTGTTGTTTAATTCGGAAGTGCTGATTTTTTTAATCCTGTTTTGATATACCTGCATAGCTGTTTCCAAAGCTTTATGCACCCGTTGTTTGGTTAATGCCGATACAAACAATACCGGAACATCGTTAAACGGTGCTAACTGCGCCTTGATGGTTTCTTCATATATTTTTGTTGTTGCCGTATCCTTTTCAATCAAATCCCATTTATTAACCAGCACAACTACTCCTTTTTTATTTTTTTCAATAATGCTAAATATACTCAGGTCTTGTTTTTCCAGTCCTTCCACTGCATCAATCATAAACAGGCAAACATCAGCATTTTCTATGGTGCGGATTGAGCGCAAAACCGAGTAAAATTCGATATCTTCCTTTACTTTGGCTTTTTTTCTTATGCCTGCAGTATCTATCAAAATAAAGTTAAATCCAAACGCTTTGTAATGTGTGTTTATAGAATCTCGGGTAGTACCCGCAACCGGTGTAACAATATTTCTTTCACTGCCGGTTAATGCATTTAAAAGTGATGATTTACCCACGTTTGGCTTGCCTACAATTGCAATACGGGGAATTACCTCAGCCCCGTCATGATGTATTTCATCATTCACAAAATCTTCTACCACTTTATCTAATACTTCGCCTGTGCCTGTGCCATTGCTTGCTGAAATAGAGTAAACTTCGCCTAATCCTAACGCATAAAATTCTGCCGAGAGGGGCTCTTTGGCTGATGTATCTACTTTATTGGCAACAACTAAAATTTTCTTTTTTGATTTTCTTAAAATATTAGCAATCTCTTTATCTAAATCAGTTAAACCGGTTATTACATCAACCAAAAAGATAATTACGTTTGCTTCATCTATGGCAAACTTAACCTGTTTTCTGATCTCTTCTTCAAAAATATCATCACTGCCGGTTACATATCCACCTGTATCTATAACTGAAAATTCTTTTCCGTTCCATTCGGCTTTGCCGTAGTGTCTGTCGCGAGTAACACCTTCAACCGAATCTACTATGGCATCAAAACTTTCGGTAAATCTGTTAAACAATGTTGATTTACCTACATTGGGACGACCCACAATTGCTACGATATTAGCCATTTATTTTAATTTAAATATCCGAATTTTTTGAGCATACGCTCATTATTACGCCAATCTTTTTCAACTTTAACATAAAGTTCTAAATAAACTTTTTTACCCAACATATCTTCTAATTCTTTACGGGCAGCTGTTCCCACCTTTTTTAATTTTTCTCCTTTATAACCGATTAATATGCCTTTTTGAGATTCTCTTGCTGCAATAATAGAAGCTGCTATTCGGTCTATGTTTACTTCCTCTTTGTATGAATCAATCAGTACTTCGCAAGAATAAGGTATTTCTTTATCGTAATATTGTAAAATTTTATCCCGGATAATTTCTGATGCAAAAAAACGCAATGATTTATCGGTTAGTTCATCCTTCGAAAAATAGGCCGGTCCTTCGGGTAATAATTCAATAATTTTATCGAACAAGATATTCAGATTAAACTTATGCAAAGCCGAAACAGCTACTACCATGGCTCTTGGCAATTTTTCTTTCCAATAATCCAAATATTGCGATACGGTTTCTTGTTTTTGTAAATCAATTTTATTTACTACAATAATTAAAGGCGCATGATGTTTATTTAGGCGGTCTAATATTGAAGGCACAGCAGGTTCTTTTTCCTGGCAATCCGTAACAAACAATAATATATCTGCGTCTTTGAGGGCTGTATGTACATACGCCATCATGCTTTCGTGCATTTTATAAGCCGGATTTAATATGCCCGGTGTATCGCTGTAAACTATTTGAAAATCATCAGCATTAACTATACCCATGATGCGATGCCTGGTAGTTTGTGCTTTGGCATTTATGATAGAAAGTTTTTCGCCTACCAAAGCGTTCATCAAAGTAGATTTACCTACATTTGGGCTACCAATAATATTTACAAAACCTGATTTATGCATCCCTGCAAAGGTATTAATTATGTGCTTAGTAATAAATTAGTTGTTTTGTTTGTTATAATTTATCTTTGCTAAAAATGAAGAGGAATTTTATAAATAGATTTTTATATTTACCCCATATACTTTGTCTAACCCTATTTTTATCTTTTTTTTGTCTAATAACAGCTTATTCCCAGCAATATAACATTAAACATTATACTACTAAAAATGGATTGGCACAATCTTACGTTAACTATATATTTTTAGACTCAAAAGGTTATCTTTGGTTAGCTACGCAAGGCGGATTAAGCAGATTTGACGGCAAAAATTTTAAAAGTTTCAGTACAAAAGATGGTTTACCCGGTATTGATTTAACTTGCATAGCTGAAGATAACGAAGGCAACCTTTGGATAGCTACAAATGGATATGGCGTATCAAAATTTACGGGAAGTATGTTTGTTAATTACTCTGAAAAAGACGGGTTATCAGACAATATAGTTACAAATATTTTTGTAGACAATAAAAAAAATATATGGTTTGCTACGCATAAAGGAATTACAATATATAAAAACAAACAATTTAGTAAAATAGTATTTAATGATTCTGAATTAAACGAGCAACATTTTTGGTCAATCACCGAAGACGATTTTGGCAATATGTGGTTTGGCACAAGAAAAAAAGGTCTGGTTAAGTATAACAGTAAAAAACAAATCATTTATAATAAACAACACGGATTAACAGATGTAAACATATTTTCGTTATATTATAAAAATGGTACCCTATGGGTTGGAACAGTGAATAGCGGAATAAATTTTTATGACGGAGAAACATTTAAACAATTATCATTACCCGGTATAGAAAATGAATTTATAGGAAGTATTCGAAGCGATAGGCATGGGAATATCTGGTTTGGTACCGACCATCAATTAATAAAATACAATTCCAATGAGTATAAATACTTTACAGAACAAAATGGATTAAGTTCCAGCACTATCTATTCTCTGTGTGTTGATAATGAAGGTAATTTGTGGGTGGGTACTGACAACGGCTTGAACTTATTTAAAAACGAATCATTAGTACATTTTGGTGATAAAGATGGTTTAAATTCTAATAAAATAACCGCTTTATTAAGAGACTCGAGAGGCAATTTATTAATCGGAACAACCAGCGGTGGCATAAGCTATTATGATGGAGAAAAAATTCATTCACTAAATTATATCAATGAAATTAAAGATAGTAAAATTTTATTCTTATACGAAGATTCAAAAGGTAGAATTTGGGTTGGCTCTGACACATGGGAATATGGCATTGTAATTCTACAATTTAGAAACGGTAAATATTATTTAGAAAAATATATTAATAAATTTAAAAGAAAAGAAATAAAAACTGTTTCGTCCGTAATAGAAGATAACAAACAACAATATTGGATTAGTACCTACGGAAGCGGTATATTTGTAATAAACCCCGATTCAATATGGCATATTAGCGAAGAGAACGAAATACCCTCAAATAATATCCTAACATCCTATAAAGACAAAGATAATAATTTATGGTTTAGTCTCTATCAAAATGGCTTGGTTAAATACGATGGAAAAAATTTTATAAATATTTCTACTGAAAATGGTTTGTATGACAACGTTATTTGGACTATTACACAAGCCAAAAATGGAACCATGTATTTTGGTTCGAACCAATTTGGGATCATCAGTTATGATGGTAAAACATTCAGAAAATTCAATACTGAAAACAATTTATGCTCAGATTTTATACAAGCTGTAACACACGATGACAAGGGCAATATATGGGCTGGAACAGATAAAGGAGTTGACAGAATTACATTTTCAGAAAACGGAAACATACTAAACATAAAGCATTTTGATGAAAATACCGGATTAAAAGGAACTGAAATAAATCAAAACGCCTTGTATTTTGATAAACAAACCGGATTATTATGGATGGGTACAGTAAATGGTTTAGTAAGTTATAACGAAAATTATGATTATATCAATAATCTTCCGCCTATTATAATTTTAAAAGACATTCGTTTATTTTATGAAAAGGCCAACTGGGAAGCACTGAAACAAAAAATAAATAACAAAACACAGCTTCCTGAAAAACTTGAATTGAGTTTTAAAAAAAATCATTTAACCTTTGTTTTTCAAGCATTAACTACTGACAATGTAACCTATAGTTATTTATTAGAAGGTTTGGATGATGACTGGACACAATGGTCAGAAAGAACAGAAGCAGTGTATGCCAACATACCTCCCGGAAATTACATTTTTAAAGTAAAGGCCAAGAACAGCGATTATATCGAAAGTGAAAAAACTCTTGAGTATAGCTTTAAAATTAATCCTCCATACTGGCAAACATGGTGGTTTAGAGTACTCATTGCAACATTGTTAATCATTATTATTTTGCTTATTTTCAGATGGAGAACTGCGCAATTAGCCAAAGAGAAAAAATTACTCGAAGAAAAAGTTAACATTCGAACATCCGAACTTAGCCGCGCAAACGCTAACCTTTCTGTAGCTCTAAATGATATTAAAGATTCCATTCAATACGCTAAGCGAATACAGGATTCTATTTTACCCACAGACGAACAATTTACTGAAGTAATGGGTGAAGATTCCTTTGTATTATTTAAACCTAAAGATATTGTAAGCGGTGATTTTTATTGGATAAGTCCAAACCTAAAGACACACAAAAACATTACTGTTTACGCAACATGTGATTGTACCGGCCACGGAGTTCCCGGGGGATTTATGACTATGCTAGGGTCTTCTTTTTTAAATGAAATTGTAAATGAAAAAGGCATAACCGAACCAAACCGGGTTTTAGATTTGCTTAGAGACCGTATAATATTAGCGTTAAAACAAACCGGTGCCGAAGGAGAAAACAAAGATGGTATGGATATGACATTTTGTATTCTTGATAGAAACAAATTAAAATTATATTATTCGGCAGCCAATAACGGTTTCTACATTATCAGAAACGGAATCTTAACTGAATATAAACCAGATAAACAACCCATAGGATATTTTAATGATAAAAAACCATTTACCTGCCATATTTTAGATTTACAGGAAGGAGATGTAATTTACACTTTTACAGATGGGTATGCCGACCAATTTGGCGGCCCTAAAGGAAAGAAATTTAAGTATAAGCAATTAGAAGAAACACTTTTAAATATTTACACAAGAAATCTTTCTGAGCAAAAAGAAATTTTAAATAATATAATCACTCAATGGATGAGTAAATATGAACAAGTAGATGACATGCTTATTATAGGCTTAAAAGTATAGTAATTAATGCATTCCTTTTGCTGCCAAATAGCGTTCTGCATCTAATGCAGCCATACAGCCGCTGCCGGCAGAGGTAACCGCCTGACGATATACTTTATCTGCACAATCACCTGCTGCAAATACTCCTTCAATATTGGTTTTGGTAGTTCCCGGTACAACTTTAATATAGCCTGTTTCGTCCATATCGAGCCAACCTTTAAAAATATCCGTATTGGGTTTATGTCCGATGGCTACAAAAAAACCGGTTACATTTAATATACTGTGTTCTCCGGTTTTATTATTTTTAATTTTTACTCCTTCTACTGCTTTATCACCCAATATCTCTTCCGTTTCGGTATTCCAGAGCACTTCAATATTTGGAGTATTTAATACACGATGTTGCATAGCTTTAGAGGCACGCATTTTATCGCTTCTGATAAGCATATAAACTTTAGTACAAAGTTTTGCCAGATAGGTAGCTTCTTCGGCTGCAGTATCACCAGCACCCACAATAGCAACTGTTAGCCCCCTAAAAAAGAAACCATCACATACAGCACATGCCGAAACTCCAAAACCATTTAATCGTTGTTCTGATTCCAGCCCCAACCATTTGGCAGATGCACCGGTAGCAATAATTACGGCATTGGCTGTTATTAACTTATTATCATCAATCCATAATTTGTGTACAGGACCGGTAAAATCTACTTTTGTAACCATACCAAAGCGAATATCCGTATGAAATCTCTCTGCTTGCTTGCGAAAATCTTCCATCATTTCCGGGCCCTGAGTACCGTTCGGATATCCGGGGTAATTTTCAACTTCGGTAGTAGTAGTAAGTTGACCACCGGGTTGTAAACCCATATACATTACCGGTTTCATATCGGCACGGGCTGCATAAATTGCGGCTGTATATCCTGCCGGCCCCGAACCTATTATTAAACAATTAACATGTTCTGTTTGCTCACTCATGATTTGTGGATATTATTGGCTGCGAAAATAACCATTAAAGACAGAAGTTGGTTTAAAAATTTTTGTTTTAGTTTGTAATGCCATAAAATAATATGTTTTACCAACCGTTAATGTATTAAATGTTGAAAAAAATTACGCTAATAATTTTTGCCATAATGATAAACCAATTGGCGTTTTCGCAAATTGGCGGGCAAACTGCCTACCGTTTTTTAAATCTGGTAAGTCCGGCACGGATTGCTTCTATGGGAGGTAATTTAATTATGGTACAGGATAATGATTTGGCATTAGCTTTAATAAATCCCTCGTTACTAAATGCTACACACCACCACAAAGCCCATATCAGCTATGCTAATTTATTTAGCGGTGTTAACACCGGATTTTTAGGATATTCCCGTTATTTTGAAAAATATGGCGCCTTTGCCGGCTCATTTCAGTATATCAATTATGGAAATTTTATCGAAACCAATGAAACAGGAGAAAAAACGGGTAATTTTACTGCCGGTGATTATGCTTTAGCTGTTTCGGGAGCTAAACAAATAGACTCATTATTTTCTATCGGTGTAAATGTTAAGTTGTTTTATTCAAGCTATTACAATTTTTGGAGTATGGGCTCGGCACTAGATATAAGTGCAACCTACTATAAGCCTTCTAAACTATTTTGTGCTGCATTGGTTATTAAAAATTTAGGATATCAGTTTAAACCTTATACCCAAGGCAACCGGGAAAAATTTCCGTTTGAGATACAAGCAGGAGTTTCTAAAAAACTTGCCTATGCTCCATTCAGGTTTTCGCTGGCATACGAAAATATACAACGATGGAATCTTGCCTACATAGATCCAACACTTAAACCGCAAATTGACCCTGCCACCGGTTTACCTGAAGAGATAAAACCACCCGGATTTTTTGAAAATTTGGGCCGGCATTTAATTGCAGGTACAGAACTGTTAATAAAAAATTTCAGCCTGCGCTTTGCTTATAACTACAGAAGAAGAGCCGAATTACGCTATTCAGAACTTGGCGGCATTACCGGATTAAGTTTTGGTATTGGCTACCGCAGTAAAAAATTCGATTTTAGTTATGGCCTGGCCTCCTATCATCTTGCAGGAACTACCAATCATATATCTATTGGTTTAAATCTGTCTGAACTGAGTTCTAAAAACTAAATCTTATCTTTGAAGAAATTATTCTTTATTTTGAATAAGATAAATATTGCTATAGATGGTTATTCATCGTGCGGTAAAAGTACACTTGCCAAACAGCTGGCAAATCATTTTAATTATGTATATGTTGACTCGGGCGCTATGTATCGCGCTGTTGCACTGTATGCTTTAAGAATGGGTTTAATTAAAGACAACTATATCCTTAGAGAAGAACTAATTGAGCAACTTCCCAAAATAGATATTTCATTTAAATACAACGGAAAATTAAATAAATCAGAAACTTATCTGAACGGTGAAAATGTAGAAAACGAAATCAGAGGGATGGAAGTTTCTAAACATGTAAGCCATATTAGTTTAATTAAAGAAGTACGAAAAAAACTTATTGCCTTGCAACAAAAAATAGGTATGTCTAAAGGTGTAGTAATGGATGGAAGAGATATTGGCACAGCCGTTTTTCCGGATGCGGAGTTAAAAATTTTTATGACTGCAGATAAAGCCGTAAGAGCACAAAGAAGATATGAAGAGCTGAAAAATAAAGGGCAACCGGTAAGCATGGAAGAAGTGCATGAAAATATAGCCAGCAGAGATTTTGAAGACACCAACCGCGAAGAAAATCCTTTGGTTCAAGCTATTGATGCCAGAGTAATTGACAATACCGATCTTAGCCCCGAAGAGCAATTTGAAATTGCTAAAGAATGGATTAATGAACTCTTAAAAAACAATCGTTAATTACGCTGCTTAGCCGTATCCATGCAACATTTATATTGTGCTGTAAAAAACTCAAAAAATAACCCAAAATAAAAAAATGAAAAGAAATAAATATTAACCCAAATTCAGCATTAGAAATTTGAATTTATTTCAAATTTCCAATACTGAGTGCTTTGGCAAAGGGGTGGGATTTGGGTTATCCGCCATCAGGCGAGCATTACGCATACTAATGCGGAATTAAAGATAAGCCTCAAAAAATCATTAAACATTTTGGGGCTAAAGAAAAATGAAAATTTATACATTTATAACCGCTTATATGCTTCTGTGCAGTAAAAAATACAATTTGCTATATAGCTTCAACAGAAATAATTTCGGGTACTTCGCGCTTAATAGTTTCTTCAACACCTGCTTTCATAGTCATATTATTCATATTACAACTGCTGCATGCTCCCAGCAAGCGAACGCGGGCAACGTTATCTTTGGTAATTTCTACCAACTCAATATTACCACCATCAGCTTCTAAAAATGGCCTTATTTTATTAATGGCGCTTTCTGTTTTTTCTTTAAGGGTCATCATTAGCTGTTTGTTATAGCATTTTTAAGCTTTAATTTATCGGCCTTGTTTACCTGTTCGGCAAAGTTAGTTACTAATAAATCAAAAGCAATAGCTGTAGGTGTATTTTCTTGTAATACGGCCGGTCTTCCGGCATCACCACTCTCGCGTATACTTTGCACCAATGGTATTTGTCCAAGCAATGGAATATTCATCTGTTCTGCAAGGAGTTTAGCTCCGTCTTTTCCAAAAATATAATATTTATGATCCGGCAACTCTTCCGGTGTAAACCATGCCATATTTTCTACAATGCCTAGTACAGGTATGTTAATACTGTTTAACTGAAACATATCAATACCTTTTCTGGCATCGGCAAGAGCCACTTCCTGGGGTGTACTTACTATTATTACACCGCTTAGCGGTGCTACTTGTATAAGGCTGAGATGTATATCTCCGGTACCGGGCGGAAGGTCTATGAGCATATAATCTAACTCGCCCCACCAGGCATCTTTAAATAACTGGGTAAGCGCTTTGCTGGCCATGGGTCCGCGCCACACAATTGCCTGGTTTAAATCAGCAAAAAAACCAATTGACAATAATTTTACACCGTAGCTTTCTATGGGTTTAATATATGTTTTTTCGTCAACTTCTATAGCCATGGGTTTTTCAAGCCGGCAATCAAACATAATTGGCATAGATGGGCCATAAATATCAGCATCTATTAACCCTACTCTATATCCTTTTTTGGCGAGACCGGCAGCGAGATTGGCAGTAATGGTTGATTTACCTACCCCACCTTTTCCGGAAGCAATGGCCACAACGTGTTTTACTCCGGGCAATATGTTGCGTTGTTCAGGCGAGCGTGCATCTCCTAAAGGCACCACATTAACGTGGATATGAATATTATCGCCTAGTTGCCGTTGCAGCGCAAAACGACAAGCTTCTTCCATACGTTTTTTACTGTGCATGGCCGGGTTACTAACTTTTACAGTAAAAGCGATATTTGTACCCTCAATGCTAATGTCGCTAACCAGATTTAAGTGTATAATATCCTTTTTTAAATCAGGTTCTATAACTTTACTCAAGGCTTCTTTTATTCTATCTTCGCTTATCATACCGGTATATTAAAAAAAACAATTTTATTTAAAAACGGTTTATAAATTTTTTAAAATGTAGTTGGTCATTTGGGTATATAAATGTAAGCGCGTATTCCCTCCATATATACCATGATTTCGGTTGGGATAAATAAACATATCAAATTGTTTATTAGATTTTATAAATGCATTGATAATTTCCATTGAGTTTTGGTAATGTACGTTATCATCAGCCGAGCCGTGTATGAGCAGTAGTTTACCCTTTAATTTGTCGGCATGATTAATGGGTGAGTTTTCATCATATCCTCTGGCATTTTCCTGTGGCGTGCGCATAAAGCGCTCAGTATAAATATTATCGTAATAGCGCCAGTTGGTAACCGGAGCAACAGAGATACCTGTTTTAAAATAATCTGCACCTTTTGTCATACATAATAAAGTCATATACCCACCATAACTCCAACCTTGTACACCTATTCGGTTTTTATCTATATAAGGCAAGGCAGAAAGGTATTTGGCTGTTTCTATACAATCTTGTGTTTCGAGTTTACCTAACTGAAGATAAGTGCATTTTTTAAATTCTTCGCCTCTGAACATAGTACCTCGCGGGTCAACGCACACTATCAGATATCCTTTCTGTGCTAACATTTGATGCCACATATATTGTGGTCCTTCCCATGAATCAACTACTTCGTTATTACCGGGTCCTCCGTAAACAAACAGTAAAACCGGATATTTTTTGTTGGTATCAAATTTTTTAGGTTTTATCATCCAGGCATTTAATTCAATATTTTCGCTGGTATTAAATTTAAAAAATTCTTTGGGACTTAGGTGAAATTGTTTTAAAGTGTTATTAAGTTCTTTATTGTCTTCCAATACTTTTAATTGTTTGCCATTGGCCTGATGCAAGGTAATATAAAGTGGGGTATTGGCATCCGTCCAGTAGTTAATATAGTATTTCATACCGGTACTAAACTCTGCATTGTTTACACCGGATTTTTGAGTACTTAGTTTTTTCTTTCCGGTTCCATCGGTTTTAATAACATATAAATCTTTGCGGTGAGCGCCTTCTTCGGCTGCTATGTAGTATATCAAATTATTATTTTCGTCAATGCCTTTAAATTCTACCACATCAAAATTTCCTTTGGTAATCTGTTTGGCATTACCTTTAAAATCTACTATATAAATATGATTATATCCGTCTGTTTCGCTGGTTCTGATAAATGCTTCCTGTTTATCTAAAAACACCCAGTCGTCATTAATTTCTACATAGGTTTTGGATGTTTCGGTATAAAAGGGTTTTATTTTCTGATTTAAACTATCGGTATTCAGTGAGCAATATTCGAGCTTGTTTTGCAGGCGGTTCATTCGTTGTATAAACAGTCTGTTATCTTTCTTACCCCATTTCATGCGCGGAATATATATATCGTGTGTATTATCATATATATCAGCTTGTGTATGGGTTTTTGCTGAAACATCATATATCCATAATGTGAGCATAGAGTTGTCTTCGCCTGCCTTTGGATATTTAAATGTATATAATTCAGGGTAAAGACTACCATAAATGGGCATGGTAAATTCTTTTACATGTGTTTCATTAAACTTCAGGTAGGCAATTTTAGTTGATGCAGGCGACCAGTAAAATGCTTTTACAATAGAAAATTCTTCTTCGTAAACCCAATCGGTAGCACCGTTAATTATTTTATTTTTTTCACCATCGCTGGTAACTGCGGTTTCTGTTTTTGTTGCAATATCAAACACATAAATATTGTTGTTTCTGACAAATGCAACTTTTTTTCCATCGGGCGAAAACTCTGCGAGCATTTGTTTACCTGCAATTTTTGGGGCAAGTGGCAATGTTGTTTTAGTTTTTAAATCGTATATGTAGTAATATGCCATATACGAACGTCTGTATATAAACTCAATATCGGTAGCTATAAGCAGTTTTGTTTCATCAGCATTAAACTCGTATTCCTGTATCATTACCGGTTCATTGCCATCTAATATATTTTTTGAACTTACAACCGTTGCTGTTTTTTTATAGTCTTTATAGTTATATTTATTAATTTCAGTAAATCCTTCCTCATTCAGATCTAAAGAAGTAAATTGTTCCCCGTTTTTCATAGAACGGACTTCATCAATGCTATTTTGAGCAAAGATGTTACTATACCAAATTAATTCGTTGGTTAATTCACGTTGTGCAAAAAGCGATAGATTGAAAAAGAGTAAAAAACAGGTAAACAAATGCAATCTCATACTATTCATAAGGTTTAAAAATTAATTTGCCGAAATTACTTAAAATAACAGATATTTACGGTATTATTTTACTTTGTATCGCAAAATAAATGTTAACGGTAAAAAATCTGTATTACAGGTATAATAACAGGGCAGATTATGCTCTGCAGAATATAAATTTTACACTCAGCAAAAACAGTATTACCGGTATTGCCGGGCAAACAGGCAGCGGAAAATCTACTCTGTTACACTGCATTTACGGTAAATACGACTTACTAAGTGGCGAAATTATATTTGACGGCAAACCTGTTTTAGGGCCATCAAATAAATTGATACCCGGACATGAAAACATGCAATTGGTGAACCAACAGTTTAAAACCGAAAATGAAATTAGTGTAGAAGAAAACTTACTGCGTTCTATGTTGGGTTATGATGATGCATATAAAAAAAAGCGAACCAAAGAATTATTAAAACTTTGCGGACTGAGTAAATATAAGCATTACAAACCTTTTCAGCTTTCGGGCGGACAACAGCAATTGCTATGTATTTGTATGGCATTGGCCGTGAATCCAAAATTATTATTATTGGATGAGCCTTTCGGGCATTTAGATTATATAACCAAAAAATTATTCATAGATGCCTTACTCCTGATCAAAATTAAATTAAACATTAATATACTCATTGTTTCGCATGATGCACAGGATTTACTTTCCTTATGCGATACAATAATCGTTTTAAAAAACGGTAAGTTGATTGAAATAGGTACACCCGTTGAACTATACAACCATGCTAAAAATTTATATACCCATCAATTATTCGGCCCGGTAAATTATTTTAGCAAAAAACATATTTTAAGCAAAAAATATGAATCCTGTTTTATACGACCGGAAGTACTAAAAATTAGTAAAAAAGGACATCAGGTAAAAATAAAAAAATGCCTTTTTGCGGGTCAAAACTACCTGTTGGAATGTTCTGACAAATTTAACGAAACCATTTACCTGTATAGTAAAAAATACATGAAAAACGGAAAACAGATAAATATTATTTAAGCAATTAATACTTGTGTGAATGGATTAAAAAATTACCGCATCGAAAGATGCATATTTTGAATTTTATGAGCAATTAATTTTTCCTGATTATCAATTTTTTCTTTGTGTTTTTCAAGTTCCTTGTTATCTTTAGAAATTACCTGGTGATTTTTTAAGCGATAAAGTTTATTATATTCCTCAATCAAATTAATGGTTTGTTCAGAAAAATAACGGGAAACAAACTTTTGCCAGATATATTCAACTGCTTGTTCACTGGGGTGTATCATATCTTCTTTACAAAAACGGTAATCTCTTAGGTCGTCCATTTGTATTTCGTATGCCGGAAAATATTCAATTTGCGGATAAAGTTTAATGAGTTCGTGTATAGCCAAATGCAAGGTAGATTTACTCAATTGATTTTCGGTAAAACCATCACGCAGGTGTCTTACAGGACTTACTGTAAAAATAATTTTTACATGATTTAAAGTTTTTAAGAGGGTTTCAATCAAATGATTGAATTGAGTTACTATTTCGTTAATTGTTAGCAAGCGTTTGGTAAATTTACTCTGCTCTACTTTATGGCAATTAGCTACAATTTTATTTTGATATTGATATATCCATGCCGTTCCAAAAGTAATGATAATACAATCGGCATGTAAAATAAATTGATGTGCTTTAGCTATAGTATCATTAATTGCAATTAAAGCTGCATTTAAATCATGGTTGCTGTATTTGCCATGCAAATCAAAGTTTATATATTTATCAGCATAACAATGATAATCAGCAGGCTCATAAAATTTATTTTCTAAAACTCTATGGATAGAATTAGATATACTATAAGGGTTGTATAAAATACCAAATGGGTTATACATTACATTAAAACCTGCCTCACACAGTTTAACACCTATATTTTCGGTAAAACAAGAACCTATTAAAAAATAATTATTCCGGTGGTTGAATGTATCTACCGATTTAGCTAATGTTATTTCTGTTCTGAATCTCATTATCCTCTTAACTTATCCAGTAAATCACTTAATTGTTTGGCTTCCTGAATAGATATTGTTTTGATATTAGTATATTCATTTTCAAGTTGCGCGGTAATATCATTTATCAGTTCAAAACCTTTATCTGTGAGGGTAATTTCTGCCTGTCTTCGGTTATTAACGCATACTTTCCTGTTCACATATTTTTTTGCATATAACTTATCAACCAATCTGGATGTATTAGACATTTTATCTATCATTCTTTCGGTGAGTAATTTTAATGTAGCCGGTTTACCGTTTTGTCCTTTTAAAATTCTTAATATATTAAATTGTTGAGCTGAAATATTATATTTTTTAAAGTATTTTTGATTGTGTGAGTTTATCCATGCTGCCGTAAAAAGTATATTGATATATGCTTTATGATAATCGTTATAAAATTTTGATTGCTTTATTTCATCTTCAATTTTCATGCGTGTCGGGTATATAATTTTTCTGAAGAATAGAAAGTACTGCAAAAATAACTAAAATACCACTAACTACCGACCTGAATCTTACATCGGTGTGTGGCGGAACAGTTAATATTGAAAAGTATAATACAATTAAAAGTAAAAAAAGTATGAGGCTATTAAATGTTATCCTTTGCATAAAAAATATAAAAATCAGCGTATAAATTATTACAAGCCATATTACCTGATAAAATACAATAATGTATAAAATTGCTTTTAAAAAGTTATTATCTTTATAAGGTGCGTAATTATAAAGGCTTTGCAAACCTAATTGTTGTTTATAATAACCCATGCCCGGTTTTATAAAAAATTTTACCATGTCTATTATTTGCAAATACAGCATAGTTAAAGGATATTCTGCAATTAAGGCCAGCGATTTTTTTTGAATAAATTTTGCATATTCATAGGGCAACATGTATGCATCTCCCTTAAATTCATTATAACATTGCCACCTGAGAGTTTGCTGGGCATCAAAAAGCGACATATGATTTTTTGATGCATAAACTCCTGAAGCATGATAATTTAATAAATCATGATGACCAATGAGCGATATAAACGTATGCTTAAACGTATTATAATTGCGGTATAACCAGGGGGCTAAGGTGATAAGCAAAATAAACTTAAATAAAAATAATCGCTTAAAAAAAACATAAACATTATTAAAATGAATAATTAATAAAATAAATACCGGTATAAAAAACAAATAGGTCGCAACAGGCCTGCACAATACAGCCATACCAAGAACGGATGAGGCAAACAATATATCAACGGGTTTTTTACGATGATAATATCTTACAAAAAAATATATAAAGAGGGTTAATAAAAATATAAACAGGGTTTCGGTTAAAAGATAACATGCCAGCATGGACTGATTAATATCTACCGCAAAAAAAAATGATGCCAGTAATGCCACGTTATTTTTAGAGGTTATTTGTTGTGTAATTTTATAGATAAAATAAACTGTTGTAACACTCAATATTACCTGAACCAAACATATCCACGAACCCGTATCATCAAAAAAAACAAATGGCACAATAAAAAACGGATATAATGGTGTTCTGTAATAATCGGGGGTTAAAGGTAATTCAGCATCTCTGCTAAACACTCCATAGTGCGATATGTTATATGCCAGATTATAATATCCGTATGAGTCGTACAACCAAAAACCATCCGGATTAAAAATCGCGATATACAGCCACCAAACAAATCGTATTACAAAAGCTAAGATTAATATTTTTGCAATACCTTTATCTTCTAAATACAACGAAAATTTATAAACTCTATTTAACATATTATTTTGTAAATATAAAAATATACCATAATAGTTTTAACCCTATCTAACTTTTAGGATATTAAAGAGATAAACAAAGCATGAACATATTTAACCGGTACTTATCATCAATTAAAGGGTTAAACCCAAATACCGCCCACATAAATACACACTTGCATCAGCCTACCAAAAATTTGGTGGTTGATGAAAATTTGGGGTTAAACAAAAAAGCCTGCCACGCAATACGTGGCAGGCAAAAATTTAATTGTAATGATATTATCTGGAAATAATCACTGTTTTAGAACTGATTTCTTTGCCATTAGATACACTCAAATGGTAGGCACCCATGGGTAATTCTGATAAATCAACCGAATAGTTTTTAATACCCGGAGCAATCGAATAGGTATTAATTAATTGCCCTACGGCATTGTAAAGTCTTAGTTGAAGGGCAGTAAAATTCTGCTCTGCTATAGTTAAATTTACAATACCGTTACTTGGGTTAGGATAAACCGAAAACAAATTGCTAACGGGAATTTCGTTTATACCAACACTGCAGGAAACATTGTTTTTACCATTTAATGTATTGGGATTGGTACCGGCAGGGTCTAACCATGGTCTTAGTTTATAAGCATTATTGGTACTAGCTCCCGGGTTCGACTCCCAGTGGTAAGAAAATTTACCGTAATAATCGGGTGCGGTAGGTGAAGTGCAAAACGAAGACCCACCGGTTAAAGTTCCCATAATTAATTTATTGCTGCCTCTAAAAATGGGCGACCCCGATGAACCGCCTTCGGTAACGCCATGTCCGTTGGCAGTAGCTACCCAGCTAACACGCCAGTGGGTACCGGCAGGACCACCCCAGGTTGAATTAACTAAATTTGCGCTATAAGTAGAGATTTTTTTTACGTCTCCCGATGGATGATGAATACCTACCCCGCTGTTGGATGTGGAGTTCACTCTGTCCCAGCCGTTAAAGTAAACATTAAAAGCCGAGTTGATAGTTGAGTTATTAAATTCTACCAATAAAAAATCTGAACCGCTGTTCCCGCCACCGTCATTGCTGTGCGCACGCCAGGTACAACCGGTTATTTGGTTTCCTGCAGGTTTGCTGCCTGTGCCACAACCTGATTTCTGATAATTGAAACGAAATACCCATTGATTAAAGTTTGATGTAGTTGCCAATCCGTTATCATAACCGCAATGCAAGGCTGTTAAATAATAGGGACGGCAATCGTTAAAAGTATTGTTTACCAATGAGCCGGTACACCAGCCGGTAAAACTTCCCACTCTGACAAATATCCGGGAAACTCCTCTTATTTGGTCAGACCATCCGTTTGATTCTGAGCATGCTACATCTACTTCGCAACTTTGCGAACCATTTCTCAATCCGGGAACATTTTCTTCCCGGTCCTCTATTTGGTCTTCAAAACGGTAGATATACGAAACTTCGTTAAGATTAATTATTCCGCTGCCATATACCGATGCAGGTTCGTAATATTCCAAAATAATTGCATTACCTGTTACGGGCCAGGTTGCAAACATTTTACTTTCCTGATTATTGATGCTGGTAAATGCTCCTAATACCATTGTTTTATCATCATTATAAACGTGTAAAAAAGAGCCTTCGGGCAAATAAAAATTATCAAAATAAGGCGCCAGACCCCTGGCATTTTCGGTGGCTAATCTAACCCTCCAAAGCCTGTCTCCGTTAGGAAGCGTGCTCCACACACCCGAATTGTTTAGATTGATATTTACCGGTATTACCCTTCCGTTTGATAAGAACTGACCGTTTTTACCCCTGTCTGCATCTTCGGCAGCCAGTTGATTAATATCTAAATCAGCAATGGTGTAAGTAGGCAAATTTGTTTCAATCGAACTTATGTCAAAAACCGAAGAATAAGGTAGAATATCGGTTAATTCCTGTGAGATGCCGCTCAAACTAATTCCTAAAAAAGCAGCAACAATGTGTAAAGATTTTTTCATAGAGTTTATTGCTTTGGTTTGTAGGCTGCAATATAGGTGAAAAAAATTTTAAAAAAAAATATAATCTATAAAGCGGCACATTTTGTTTATGAAAGATTTATAATTATCGGTTAAATACATATTTACCCTGTTTGTTTACCGTATATGTTAATGCCGTTTTATTTTGCATAAATAAGGTATAACCCTCTTTCAGGTTATTCCAAAAATCCAGCAGTTCGGGTTTATCTGCATACGTATTGATTAATGCCTGATATTTTGGACCATTCAATTCGGTCGGAAAAATATAAACCGGTATCTTACTTTGGCCGTTATTGGTAGCTTCTAAAGCTAAAATATACAGTTCGTCCATTTTTTCATCCGTAATAGGTATGCAACCAATTGAAACACAATTACCATGAATAAAAATTTCTCCACCGGGATGTTTTTTGTCGCTCAAAATTTTATCGGAAGCATTGGGATAATTAATTTTAAAAGACAAATGAAAATTACTGTTGGGGTTAAACCAATTGATATAATAAAATCCCTCCGGCACCTGTAAATCGCCTTCTTTTCTTTTAGGCCCCAGTTCACCCGAAAGCACACAAAAATCATAGGTAATAAATTTTTTATAGGTTTTATCGGTTTTGCTTTTTACATAAACATCCAGTTTTTTTTCATATTTATAGCCTATCAGTAAAATATGCAAATTATTTAGGGTTAATTGTTTTTTTTGTAATTCGGTATTTAAATAATTTTCTTTATTTAAATAGGCATTTTTGACCCGTTTGTTTTTTAATTGGTCTTGTTTAAAATCCGATTTTTGCATAGTAAATGCAAATAAACACAATCCTGATAAAAACAAGGGGAAATAAGAAATAAATGCTGCTATATGCATTATGATTATCAATTAAGTTGAACCTTTTACTAAACAAGTTGTAGAAATGTTGCATATTATTTGCAATAAATATTTACCTTAACAAAAATTTTGTAAAACTATGAAAGTTAAAAACGTACTGTTGTCTGGAGCATTCTTTTTTATTTTATCTGCAAAAGCCTATTCGCAAAAGCTAAACCCTGAAACTACCACCGATAAATTTAAAACCCTGCTCACCTATATTTCGAGCTATTATGTAGATACCATTAAAGAAGATAAACTTACCGAAGAAGCGATTATAGCCATGCTGGAAAAATTAGATCCACACAGCATTTATATACCCAAAAGTGAAGTAGAAGAAATGAACGCTCCCTTGAAAGGAAATTTTGACGGAATTGGAATACGTTTTCAAATTATGAAAGACACCATCATGGTAATCAATACCATCAATGGCGGGCCATCGGAAAAAGTTGGAGTAAAAGCCGGAGATAAAATTCTGAAAATAGATAATGAACCCGTTGCCGGTATAAAAATTAAAAACAACCAGGTTCGCGAAAAATTAATGGGTCGCAAAGGCACTAAAGTAGTGATAGAAATAATGCGCAAAAACGAAAAAAAACCACTTGTATTTACAATAGTCAGAGACAAAATACCTATTTACAGCATTGACGCGGCATACATGGTTGATAATAAAACCGGATATATCAAGCTAAGCCAGTTTGCCGAAACTACCATGTCAGAATTTAACCGCGCTATTGACTCATTAAAAAAATTAGGAATGGAAAATCTGATATTTGACCTGCAAGGTAACGGAGGAGGATACCTGAACACCGCCATAGATTTATGTGACGAATTTTTAGACGGCCGTAAAATGATTGTATATACCGAAGGCCGCGCATTCGACCGCAGAGATACTTACGCCTATAAAGATGGTAAATTTGAAAAAGGGAAGCTTATTATACTCATAGACGAAAGTTCTGCCTCGGCCAGCGAAATTGTATCGGGTGCCATACAAGATTGGGACAGGGGCCTGATAGTTGGCCGAAGATCGTTTGGTAAAGGACTGGTACAAAAACCTATTACCCTACCTGATGGCAGTATGGTAAGACTAACCACTCAACGCTACTACACACCCACCGGAAGATGTATTCAAAAACCCTATAACGAGGGTACGGAAGCCTATCACAAAGAAAAATATCAACGCTATCTTAATGGCGAAAGTTTTAACAAAGACAGTATAAAAATACCCGACTCGCTAAAATTCTACACCCGCATATCCAAACGCGAAGTTTACGGTGGCGGTGGTATTATCCCTGATGTTTTTGTACCCCTGGATACAACAGGCACATCCGATTATCTAAGCAAACTCATCAGAAACGGAATATTTAATAATTTCAGTATTACCTATATTGATAAACAAAGAAAAGCCTTAAAAGCTAAATACCCTACCTTTCAAAAGTTTAAATCAGACTTTAAAATTGACCAAAAACTCATGGAAGAATTTATAAATTATGCAAAATCCGAAAAAATAGAATTTAACCCCAAAGATTTTGAAACCTCTAAATACATTATCGAGGTTCGTTTAAAAGCCACCATTGCCCAAAACCTATGGGATTATCCCATGTTTTTTGAAATCATCAATGAGTTAAATGCTCCTCTCAAAAAAGCCATAGAAATTATGAATGACGGCACATATCAAAAAATGAAACTAGCTGCCAATAATTAATGTTCGAATACATTTTTTAACTTTGCAAAAAAAATTAATTAATATGAAAAATAACGATAATATAAAACTTGCACTGCTTGGTTTTATAGCCATTATGAGCGTTGTTAACACCTACTTATTATTTAAAAACAACCATTCGTCTGTACAGCAAATTGAAACCGACAGTAAAGCTGTGGCTATACCCGCAAATAATACCAAAAATAATCCTAACCCTATGCCCGGACAAGTTATTGAAACACCCAATGCCATTAACAAACCGGTTAACCAAAAAACAACCCGTATTACCTTCGAAAAATATATGCATGAGTTTGGTAAGATAAAACAAAACAGCGTAAATAAGTATTCATTCAAATTCACCAATACCGGTGATGAGCCACTGATAATATCAGACGCACAAGGCTCATGCGGATGTACGGTACCTGATTATCCCAAAGAACCTATAGCTCCCGGCAAATCTGCCACCATAGATGTGGAATACAAACCCGGAACACAAGAAGGTATGCAAGATAAAAAAGTAACCATAACTGCCAACACCGAACCTGCGCAAACTATCCTTACCATAAAGGCAGAAGTACTTAAAGAAAATTAACAGGTAATTTGCAACATTATTTATGCGATGCAGTTATTAATTAAAAAATGAATTGAAATATAAACTAACATTATCACTTTTATTCTGCGTTTACAGCTTACTTGTAGCTGCTCAATCTGCCGTTAAAGATACAGCAGCTAATAAACCGGATAAACTGATTCAATTTTCGGGTGTTATTATTACACACGACAGTTTGCAGCCCATACCTTATGTAACTGTTTTTGATAAAACAACCAGGCGTGGCACTATTTCTGATTTTTACGGTTTCTTTTCGTTTGTTGCACGCGAAAAAGACACCATTGTATTCTCTTCGATAGGTTTTAAAAAAGCATACTATATTATTCCCGACAGCCTTACAGAAAACAGGTATTCTATTATACAAATGCTGAAACAGGATACCATTGTTTTAAAAGAACAGATTATTTATCCCTGGCCCAGTAAAGAACAATTTGCTCAAGCATTTGTAAATCTTAGCTTACCCGAAGATTACCTGGCTAAGGCACAAAAAAATCTCGAAAAATACTCTCTGTACAAAAGTTCCTTAACACTTCCGAACGACCCCGAAATGAGCTACCGGTATGCCATGCAAAAAGAACTTACCAAAATGTATTCGGCAGGCCAGGTACCTACCCTGAATTTACTTAACCCCGTAGCCTGGTATAAATTCATTGAAGCATGGAAAAATGGCGATTTCAAAAACAAAGATTAATTTGTTTTATACTTTTAACTTAAATGCCGTCCACAATCATACGCCCTTGCATTAACCGCAACATGTGTAAGTAATGACAATTTGGGATTTAATTTTTGTTAATATACATATAGTATTTTTACTATGTGTTTATTTTTTACTTATCTTTGTATTATGGAAAAATACATAGAAATCTTTGTAAACTCGTTTTTTGGCTATTATAACTATCTGAAAGATGAAATACTATTTACTTATCAATATAAACCCTGGTACGAAAACTATTTTTATGCATTAATATTTATATCCTTGTTTTTTCTTTTACTTGAAATTATTATACCCTGGCGTAAAAAACAACCCATTCTCAGAAAAGACTTTTGGCTTGATACCTTTTATATGTTTTTTAACTTTTTTATACTTTCTTTAATCGGTTTTGCAGCCATTTCAAACATTTTTGTAGAACTCTTTAATGATTTTTTATCGTTGTTTGGTATAAAAAATGTGCTTGCTATAGAAGTTGCTGCATTACCAAACTGGGCAAAATTAACTTTTGCATTTATTCTTAAAGACTTTATACATTGGAACGTGCATCGCTTATTGCATAAACATCCACGTTTATGGGAATTTCATAAAGTACACCATTCGGTTAAACAAATGGGATTTGCAGCACACCTCAGGTTTCACTGGATGGAAAGAGTTGTTTATAACAGCATTCAATACATACCACTGGCAATGCTTGGCTTTGGCATAGAAGAATATTTTGCCGCACATATCATAGCTCTGACTATCGGGCATTTTAATCACGCTAATGTTGATATAAACATCGGCTGGCTCGGATACATATTTAACAATCCGCGTATGCATATATGGCATCATGCCAAACATCTACCCAAAGAACATCCAACCGGAGTAAATTTTGGTTTAAGCTTAAGCATTTGGGACTATCTCTTTAAAACTGCCTATATCCCCTCAGATGGCAGAGACATTGAACTGGGTTTTGAAAATGATGAAAAATTTCCTAAAAAATTTTTGGCACAGGAATTTCATGGCTTAAAAAAATAAATTACTCATCATTATTAAATTTTATATATTTGCTAATCAAGATTAAATACCTATGAAGAAATTGATATTTACACTTTTAATCAGCTTCCTTGCCATTAGCTTATATAGCCAGGAACCTGACCATGCCAAATGGGACGCCCTGCTTAAAAAACACGTATCGCCCCAAGGAAAAGTTAACTATAAAACATTTAAGGCCGATAAAGATAAATTGGAAGAATATTTAAAAAATCTATCTGACAATATGCCTAAAAGCAACTGGACCGAAGACCAAAAAAAGGCGTATTGGATGAACACCTATAATGCAGCAGCCGTAAAATTAATTTTAGATAATTATCCAACCAAAAGCATACAAGATATTGGCGGTTTTAAAAAACCATGGCATATAAAATTTATTTCTTTAGGCGGAAAAATGTATGATTTAAATACCATCGAACACGAAATATTAAGAAAACAATTTAATGACCCCAGAATACATGTAGGTATCAATTGCGCCTCATATTCTTGTCCTAAACTCCATACATCAGCATTTACCGCTGCAAACACCAATACTGAATTAGAAAAATTAATGAAAGAATTTATCAATGATCCTTCAAAAAATAAAATCAGTGCCAATAACCTCGAGCTTTCGCAAATATTTAATTGGTTTAAGGAAGATTTTACCAAAACAGGCAATCTGATTGATTACTTAAACAAATATTCAAATATTAAAATAAATGCAAATGCTAAAATTTCATATCTGAAATATAACTGGAGTTTAAATGAATAAATATCTTTAAAAATGGAAAAAACATACTATAACCCCGAAGATTTAAAAAAATTTGGAAACATTGCTGAGTTTGAATCTAATTTAGCTGCTAAATTTTTTGACTATTATGGTGAAGTATTTAAAGACGGTGCTCTTAGTGCCCGGGAAAAATCTTTGATAGCCCTGGCTGTAGCTCATGCTATCCAATGCCCTTATTGTATTGACGCTTATACACAGGATACCATTGCTAAAGGGTGTAACGAAGCTCAAATGATGGAAGCCGTGCATGTAGCCGGAGCCATAAGAGGCGGAGCTTCGCTGGTACATGGTGTACAAATGATGAATAAAGCCAAAAAACTAATGATGTAATTTTTTTTTAAATGAGTATTATAAAATCACTGCGAAGCCGCAACAGCACGCTGGCTTCTACCGAAAAACAATTAGAAATACTTAACTGTGATTCTTTTAAAAACGGTAAATGGCAAACATTCAGGGAGAAATTAATTCAACAAAATGAATTTCCTTTAAAACCAACCAATATCGAAATTTTTCAGGTTAATATTGGTTATATGTGTAATCAAACCTGCAAGCATTGTCATGTTGATGCCGGACCTGACAGAAAAGAAATAATGACACAGGAAACCATGCAGCAATGTTTAGATGTAATTGCTAAGTATAATTTCCACACCTTAGATATTACCGGTGGCGCACCCGAAATGAATCCTAATTTCAGATGGTTTGTTTCTGAAGCGAAAAAAATCGGAGTAAAAGAAATTATTGTTCGTTGTAACCTTACTATTATACTGGCCAATCAAAAATATAATGACCTGCCTGAATTTTTTAAAGAACATCAAATAAGGGTAGTAAGTTCATTACCTTTTTACAATGCCGACAGAACTGACAGACAAAGAGGTACCGGAGTATTTGAAAAATCAATTAAAGCATTACAAATGCTTAATGCTGTTGGCTATGGAAAAGAAAACAGCGGATTAATTTTGGATTTGGTTTATAACCCCAACGGAGCATTTTTACCTGCCGACCAAAAATTACTGGAAATAGATTTTAAAAACGAACTACGATCACATTTTGGCATTGAATTTAATAATTTATTAGCCATTACAAATATTCCTATCAGTCGCTATCTGGAATACCTGATTGATAGCGATAATTTCGAAGAATACATGGATTTACTTGTGCGTTCATACAATCCGGCTACTGTTAAAAATGTAATGTGCAGAAACACAATTTCGGTAGGATGGAATGGTAATTTATATGATTGCGATTTTAATCAAATGCTTGATTTGAATATTGACCGTAATGCCGGGCAGCATATTTCGGTATTTGATTTAGAAAAAATAAACAACCGGAATATAGTAATTAATCAACACTGTTTTGGATGTACTGCAGGTTCCGGTTCAAGTTGTCAAGGTACTACCATTTAAATCAAATTCATAGCCTCAGCCCTATCACCGTTACATCATCTACCTGTTCCAGATTGTCTTTCCAGTGTTGGTAGTGTTCATGCAGTTGGCTGTATTGCTCCACGGCCGGTAAATCGCTTACTTGGATTAGCAATTCCTTAAACTTTTTGTTGGTGAGTTTCTTTTGCTTGTCTCCTCCAAACTGATCGGCATAACCGTCCGTACTTAGGTATAACATACCTGCA
>JBBIOU010000006.1:0-108635 GCA_037443205.1 Flavobacteriales bacterium
AGTACATTGATTGTTTTTATTTTACTTTCTTTTGTCTTGGAAACAAAAGAAAGTAACAAAGAAAAGTTCAAGACGCAAATAAGCTTCAGCGCACTCTAAAAACTTCTTAACGCAAATGCATTACATCTGCATTTGCTAAAGTTTTTATTCACGCCTTGTGCACACCCGCATTTGCGTCAGGCTTACGCGCTTAAATAAATAAATTAAGTAATATCCAAACCCCTCCATATTTCAATATTTTTTTTCAGAATTTATTCTACATATTCATGTTTTATGTGGGAATGTTAATCAAACCAAATCTTTCTTTTTAAAATTATCGGCTACAATCAAATCTTTGGTTCCGTGTGTGTAGTTATAAAAACCTTCGCCTGATTTAACACCCAGTTTACCTGCAGTTACCATATTTACCAAGAGCGGGCAGGGCGCATATTTTGGGTTGCCGTAGCCTTGTTGTAAAACTTGCAAAATAGACAAACACACATCTAAACCAATAAAATCAGCCAGTTGCAGGGGGCCCATAGGGTGAGCCATGCCTAATTTCATAACCGTATCTATTTCTTCAACACCGGCCGTGCCTTCGTGCAGGGTTATGATAGCCTCATTAATCATAGGCATAAGTATTTTATTGGCTACAAATCCGGGGTAATCATTCACTTCAACCGGTATTTTACCTAATTTTTTGGAGGTTTCCATGATGGTGTGTGTAACCTCATCGCTGGTAGCATATCCGCGAATTACTTCAACCAGTTTCATTACAGGAACGGGATTCATAAAGTGCATGCCTATAACTTTATGAGGTCTTTGTGTAGCAGCCGCAATTTTGGTAATAGATATAGAAGAGGTATTTGTGCCTAAAATACAGTGTTCCGGGGCATGAGCGTCAATTTGTTTAAATACCGATAGTTTAATATCAACATTTTCGGTGGCAGCTTCTACCACTAAATCAGCCTGAGCTACGCCATTTTTTATTTCGGTAAATGTTTGTATGTTTTTTAGCGCTTTTTCTTTTTCGTCCATGGTAAGCGTGCCCTTGGCTACTTGCCTATCCATATTTTTCGAAATGGTAGTGAGTGCTTTATTGAGTGCTTCCTGCGATACATCAATTAACGAAACCTGATAACCGCTTTGTGCAAAAACGTGCGCTATACCATTGCCCATAGTACCAGCGCCAATAACTGAAATGTTTTTCATATTCATTAAATTTTTAAATAATTATTTTTTTCTTTTCTTTTTTTGTTCTAATTGTTGTTGCCTTTGTTTGGCAGCTTGTTCCAGCCTTTCCATAAATGCCGATTTTTTCTGTGCTTTCGGATTTTTACGATTCTCTTGTATTACGGCAAGTATTTTTTTCTCGTCAATAAAATATTTTTTAATAGCCCACATAATTACCAGCGACATTAAATTGCTAACCAGATAGTAATAGGTTAAACCCGAAGAAAAATTATTAAAAAAGAAAATCATCATAACCGGAAAGAAATACATCATAAATTTCATTCCCGGCATAGAGGTGTCCATTTGACCGCTGTTCATACGGGTAATAAGTATGGTTGATGCGGCCATAAGCAGGGTAAATAAACTAACGTGATCTCCGTAAAACGGTATGTTAAATCCAAAATCAAGTATCGAATCGTAAGCAGATAAGTCTTCGGCCCATAAGAAATTTTGCTGGCGCAATTCTATTGCAGCCGGAAAAAACCTAAATACAGCCAACAATACAGGCATTTGCACTAGTAAAGGAATACAACCGGCCAAAGGATTAACCCCCGACTTACGATACAGGGCCATTACTTCTCGTTGTTTGCCCATGGGGTCATCTTTGTATTTTTTTCCGATTTCATCTACTTCGGGTTTAAGTACCCGCATTTTGGCACTCGATTTATAATTGCGATAGGTAAGGGGTAAAATAAGAATTTTAACTACCAGGGTAAGTAGTAATATGATAATTCCGTAGGTTAATCCTAAGCGCTCAAAAAAATTAAAAACAGGTAATACCAACCATTTATTTACCCAACCAAATATACCCCAACCCAAATTGATAATGTTGTCCATTTCGTTATCAAAATGTTTTAAAATATGATAATCGTTAGGGCCAAAATAAAATTGCAGCGGGTAGTTGGTTGTGTTGCTTGCCGGTTGCGACACGTTTAAACCGGCAATGTATTCTTTTATATATTTATCAGAAGTAATTGTATTAATTGCTATTTCAGAGCCTTCTTTGGCAATACCTTTTTCGGAGATTAATACAGCCGAAAAATAACTTTGTTTAAATGCAATCCAGTTTACCGGAGCTTCAAGTTTTTTCGAGTCAGAACTCATTTCGCTTAAATAGGAACGTCCTTCGCCCATATATCGGTAAAATACGGATGAAACTTGTCTTTCCTGACTGAGTAATTTTTCGGACGAGAGCATTTTCATCTGCCAGTTAAGCGTTAAATTTTCGCTTAGTTTTTCGTTGGCAAAACCATTGGTAACAATATAAAAATCTAACAGATAGCTATTGGGTTTTAATTTATAAACAAATTGAATGTTTTGGCCGGGTGCACTTTCTAAAGTAAACACAATAGTGCTGTCGCCCTGCAGGCTGTTTAATTCGCGTTTGGCATTGGTGCTAAAGTAAAAGTCTTGTGTATTGTATTCACGGTCGTTCAGAAAAAAAGAAATTGATTGAACAGACGAATCTTCGTCAAATAGCTGAAGTGGTTTTATGTTGTTTTTATCAATTATATAATCGCGATATGATTGATAATTTTTTAAATATACCGAGGTTATTCTTCCTCCTTTATTGGTGAATACAATTTTTATTTTTTCATTTTCTAATGTATAGTATTTTTTTTCATCATTTGCTGCATGTGCAAAAACGCCATATTGTTGTTTTAACGATTCGAGGGCTGCAGCTTTTTGAATTGAGTCGCGCTTTTCGGGGCTAAGCGAGTCGGTCAATGCAGATGTGATAATTTCTGTACGAACGGTTGTTGAGTCTATTGATTTATTGTTTTCCTTAAGCAAGGAGTCTTTAGATAATTCTAATTGTGCAATGCTGTCGCGTATTCTGTTTTGTTCTTTGATTTCTGCTTCAGAAGGTTGGTTGTATATTGAAAAAACAACAATGATTACCGCAATAAGTAAAAGCCCAATTACCGAATTTCTATCCATTTTTTTATTCTCAAATTTTATGGGGGCAAAGATACGTTTATTGCTTGATGTTCAAAATCATAAGAACATAATGTTCAAAATTTTGTAAATCAACGGTTTGGTATAAATATTCTAATTCTTTACCTGAAAACTAATTTTTAATAAACTTACCCCTGATGGGCTTTGGATGAGTGGTTTGCAAACAATAATAATACACTCCTGCTTTTAAATGGTTGCAGTTATAATTTAATATTTTATTGCCGTTAAAATTAATTGTTTCTATGATTTTTCCGCTAATATCATATATGGCTATGGAGGCAATATTTGTTTCATAACCTTTTAGCATAAAACAAATATTATCATGGGCCGGATTAGGATAAGCAAATATACCATGTTCTGTTCTTAAATTATTTAAATCTGTAGCAAAGCTACCTTCTGTAATATCGAGAAACTGATTGGCGCCAATATTCGTAAGTTTATCGGTTATGCCCGATGGCCATAAAACAACAAGGCTATCAGCCTGTGTGTGATTTTTTAGTCCGAAATGAACAGCAAAGCTGTTGTGTATTCCATAAGCTTCGCCCGAGCGCACCTCGCGTACTTGTACTCCCCAGGGTCCATATAATTTTACAATGGCTCCAATACCGTTTCTGTTGCTTTGCACTCCTTGCAGATTTAACACCAGATAGTTATATCCCGAAGCTGCGTTGTTCATCCATAGCTTATCTGCTCGTGGAGAAGGGTTGTTATATACATCAGCATAGCTGGCATAGATATCTAAGAAGCCGTCATGGTTCAAATCGCCTACGGCTTGCGATAGTATTTGATAAGTAGCATAATTAAAGGCATTTTGATCGAGGGTAAAAGTTTTATCGCCATTATTAATATACATGCGATGTTCGGTACCCGAAAGAAAAAGATCTACAAATCCATCATTGTTAAAGTCTTTAAAAACAGCGTTCATGCCAAAGAAAGAAGTTGTTCCGCTGATGCCGGATGCGGCTGTGATGTTTGTAAAAACTCCGTTTCCGTTATTTTCCATGAGCATACTTTCTACATCATAGTTTAATACAAATGCATCCATATCGCCATCGTTATCAATATCTGCAAAATCGGTGCTCCACGATTGTGCGCCAATTCTAAGGTTAGATAGGTTGCCGATGTCTTGGGTAAATATACCATTGCCGTTGTTCCAGAATACCTGGTTTATTCTGCGCGGGTCATTGCTGTTGGTTACTCCTTGCCGGCAGTGTGTAATGTATAAATCCATATACCCGTCATTGTTGATGTCGCTCCATATAGAGGCATAATTACCGCTGTTGTCAGACGAAGGAACTGTACTTGTGTTCAATAAGCTTGTTGTATACTGCCAATTGCCGTTTCCATTGTTTTTATATACATGATTATCGGCTACATCGTTGCATACAAACGCGTCAACCAGGCCATCATTATCAATATCAAAAAAATTTGCTCCCTGAACAAATATAAAGGGTGCACTCAGCGATACCTGCTGGATATTATAAGCAGTTGCATTGCTATTGGCTTGCATGATGTAAACAGAGCCAAATTCGCCCCAAAGCATATCGTTATATCCATCGTTATTCACATCTGCAATACACATGCCCCAAGGTGTTCCTACCTGATTGGTGGCAGAAAAATCGGTTTCGGTAAACGTGCCGTTACTTTGTTGATAATCTATAAATAAATAAGTGTTATTCATTGCTCGTATAATGTCATCGCGTTTATCTCCGTTCATATCAGCTATACCCAAAGCGTTGCCACTGTAAAAGGTGTCGGTAGGTAAAATATGAGTCATATCCGTAAAAGGTATCTGGGGCGGAGCAGGAGCGACACCGGGTGTAATATTAAGTTGATAATTGCCATTGCTAACCGAGTTGTAACCATCTATTACAATGTAGTAGGTAGTATTGGGATTGAGCATTAAGTTGTTTATTTCTGAGTTGAAAGGAGCACCATAAGCCGGAGACTGGCAACCGTCTTCGCGGCATGCGTAAGGTATTCCCGCGCAGTTGTTTTCGTAAATATACAATTGCGAATCGTAGTTGGTATTTGCCACACACAACGAAAAATTAAGGTATTCAGCATTGCTGCCTGTGGTGTATTTATATACATGGTCTTTAGCGCCACCGGCATTGGCTACATCCCAGCAACTGGCGTTATAGTTATCTATGGCAGATAAAGTGCTGCCGTTGCCTGTAAAGGGAATGGCCGTGATAGTGGTGGCGGTAGCACAATCTTCGCCACCTGCCTGGCTATAAATTTCAACTTGTATAAACAGGGTTAATAAGAGTAAATAATATTTTTTCATATCAGGAAAATTTTTACTCTAAGTTAAAAAAAAATTAAAAAGTAGTATGTTTTTGGTATTTATGATTTGTTATTAGGTATTATTCTTATAATAAGCGAAGAAATTGCTCGCTTTTGATAATTAAATCATGTAATACCATATTGTCTTTATCGCTAAAAGGAATATTTTTTCTGAACGCGGAATGAAGTTTCTCTATTTCGGTGGATGATCTTAAAGGTCTTCTAAAGTTGATGGCTTGCATGGCTGTTAATAATTCAATGGCAAAAACCGTGTAAGAATTATTGATGATGCGAAACATTTTTAAGGCTGCATTGGCGCCCATGCTCACGTGATCTTCCTGTCCGTTTGAGGAGTCTATGGTGTCAACGCTGCTGGGGGTGCATAATTGTTTGTTTTGACTAACTATAGAGGCAGCGGTATATTGCGGTATCATAAATCCGGAGTTCAATCCTGCATCGGGTGCTAAAAAGGGTGGTAATCCTCTTTGTCCCGAAATAAGTTTGTATATTCTTCGTTCGCTGATAGAGCTTAGTTCGCTGATGCTGATGGCTAAAAAATCTAAAGCAAGCGCTAATGGCTGACCATGAAAATTGCCCCCGGATATAATTTGATTTTCATCCGGAAAAATGGTAGGATTATCGGTTACGGAATTAATTTCGGTTTCTATGGTGTTGATTACAAATTTTAAAGTGTCTTTACTGGCTCCGTGCACCTGTGGCACGCATCTGAAAGAGTAGGGGTCTTGTACGTGTTTTTTGGTTTGTGCAGTTATTTCACTTCCTTTTAAATATTTAAGAATGTTTTGGGCTGTTTTTATTTGACCGATGTGCGGTCGTACTTGTTGAATTAATTCGCTGAAAGGTTCTGTTTTACAGTCAAAGGCATCTATAGAGATAGCGGCAATTTTATCGGCTATCGCATTTATTTTACGGGCATGTATGGCACACCATACTGCATAAGCGCTCATAAATTGAGTTCCATTAAGCAATGCCAAACCTTCTTTGGCTTTTAGTTTTAATGGTTTTAGTTTGTGTTTTTTAAGGGCATCACTGGTTTTTACTTTTTTGCCGTTTAGATACACTTTGCCCAGACCAATTAAGGGTAAGGATAAATGTGCGAGTGGTGCTAAATCGCCTGATGCACCCAAAGAACCCTGAGAAAAAATTACCGGTAAAATATCGTGGTTATAAAAATATACAAGGCGTTCAACAGTTTCTAAGGTTACTCCCGAATGTCCGTAAGACAATCCTTGTATTTTGAGTAACAGCATTATTTTAATGATTTCAGGGTTTACGGCTTCGCCCGTTCCACATGCATGAGAACGAACCAGGTTTTCCTGCAGTTTTTCAATATTTTTTGCAGTTACCGGGGTGTTGCATAATGAGCCAAAACCTGTGTTTATTCCATAGATGGGCTTGTTTTCAGTTTTTATTTTATCATCCAGGTATTTTCTGCATTTTACAATTTTATTTTTTGCTTCATCCGACAGATTGATTTTTGTATTACTGGTGATTATTTTTTCAATAAGTTCGATGCTTAGCTTTTGCCTGGTGTTTATTTTATACATAATACGCGTATGAATTATGATTTTAGATATTCAATTAATTTTTCTTTGCTGATTTTTTCTTGCTCACCTGTTTGCATATTTTTAAGGGTAAACAGATTGTTCTGCATTTCATCGCTGCCAATCAGAACCACATAAGGTATTTTTTTATTATCGGCATAACTCATTTGTTTTTTCAGTTTTGCATCACTATCAGGATATATCTCGGTGTTTATACCTGAATTTCTGAGCGCAGTTAGCAGGGGTAAGGCATAAAGTTGTTCCTCTTTGCCAAAACAAACAATTAATACTTTAGTAGGTGAAGATAAGTTACCGGGAAATAAATTGAGTTCGTTCAAAACATCATAAATTCTGTCTGCCCCAAACGAAATTCCTACACCGCTTACACCGGCTAAGCCAAATATACCGGTTAAATCATCGTATCTGCCTCCACCGCATATACTGGAACCCATGGTACCGCTGCGCGCTTTTACCTCGAATATGGCACCTGTGTAATAATTTAAACCTCTGGCAAGTGTTATGTCAAATTCTAATAAAGCTCCAAAAGGTGTTAACTGTTCCTGAAGAGTAAATATATATTCTATTTCTTCAATTCCTTTGCAGCCAATATCAGAGGTATTCAACAGCGATTTTAAATAATTGATTTTTTCTTGGTTATTTCCATTAAAATGCATCAATGGTTTTAATTTTTCAATAGCATCTTTACTGATGTTTTTCTCTTGCAATTCTTTGATTACTCCCTCTAAACCTATTTTATCAAGTTTATCTATGGCAACAGTTATATCGGTTATTTTTTCTTTTTGTCCGATAACTTCGGCAATGCCGCTTAAAATTTTCCGGTTATTTATTTTGATGGTTACCGGCAATTTTAATTTATGAAACACGGCATCTATCATTTGTATCAATTCAATTTCATTGATAAGCGAAGGGCTGCCTATTACATCCGCATCGCATTGATAAAATTCCCGGTATCTGCCTTTTTGTGGTCTATCGGCACGCCATACGGGTTGTATTTGATAACGCTTAAAAGGTAAGGTTATTTCGTTTTGATGTTGTACTACATATCTTGCAAAGGGTACAGTTAAGTCATATCGTAATCCTTTTTCGCAGAAGTAGGATAATGGAAAATCGAATCCGGCAATAGAATGGTTCGGAAATTTTTCTTTGATAGTTTTAAATGCGTCTCCTGAGTTTAGTATTTTAAAAAGTAATTTATCACCTTCTTCACCATATTTACCCAGTAAGGTAGATAAGTTTTCCATAGCAGGTGTTTCAATGGGCAGATAGCCAAAGCGCTGAAAAATTTCTTTGATGGTATCGAATATATAATTGCGTTTTGACATTTCTTCGGGCGAGAAATCGCGGGTGCCTTTGGGAATAGAAGGTTTTTGAGCCATTAAGAATTATTTTTTTTCAAAAGTAGTTGATTAATTTTTTTTATCAAACCCGGGCCTTCGTATATAAAGCCTGTATATACTTGTACTAGACTGGCTCCTGCATTTATTTTTTCCAGGGCGTCTTCAGCGCTGTGTATTCCTCCAACGCCAATAATAGGTATGCTTTTACCGGATTTTTCGGATAAATATTTGATTACCTCGGTTGATCGTTTGGTGAGGGGTTTTCCGCTCAAGCCCCCGGCACCAATGGTATCTAAAGTTTTTTTATCGGTTGATAAGTTACTGCGGTCAAGTGTTGTGTTGGTAGCTATAATTCCGTCAATGCGCGATTCTTTAGTTATTTCTATAATATCATCTAATTGTTCGTTGCTTAAATCGGGCGCAATTTTTAATAATATGGGTTTAGGTTTGGGTTTGGTTTTGTTAATCTGAACCAAAGTAATTAACAAGGCCTTTAATGGTTCTTTGTCTTGTAGTTGTCTTAGCCCCGGTGTATTGGGCGAGCTAACATTGATTACAAAATAATCAACGTAATTATATAATTGATGATAGCATTTCAGATAATCCATCACCGCTTGTTCGTTGGGTGTGTTTTTATTTTTACCGATATTGCCGCCCACAATCAATCCCGGTTTTTTATTTTTTAAACGCTCAGCGGCAGCGGCTGCACCCCGGTTATTAAATCCCATGCGGTTTATTATAGCGTGGTCTTTTTTTAGTCTGAATAAGCGTGGTTTTTCATTTCCCGGCTGTGCCAACGGAGTAACAGTACCTATCTCTACAAATCCAAATCCAAAAGCAAATAATTCATTATATAACAAGGCGTCCTTATCAAAACCTGCTGCCAATCCTACCGGGTTCGGAAATTTAATGCCAAACAGTTCTTTTTCCAGATTCTTGTTCTTTACGGTGTATATTTTTTTGATAATATATCTTAGTGGTTTAAACCGCAACAATATCTTAAGGCAGTAAAAGGTTAAGTAATGTGCTTTTTCGGGGTTTATTAAAAACAGCAGGGGTTTTATAAATAATTTATACATGCCGCAAAATTAATAAATAACAATCACTCATAGGGTTGATATTATAATTTGCAAATATTTGCGGATAAATCTGACTGTAAATGATAGATAACAGACTTGTTTCAGTTTTTAAGCAGGCGGTGAATACAGATGTTATTAGAACAAGATTTATTCATTTAATAATTTTTTCAGGTATTTATAGGTTTCTATTTGCGACCGGAAGTTTTCTTGCCCGGCAATTCTTTTGTATTGATTGCTTTGTTGTTTATCAATAATCCTGGATTTGGCAGAACCTTTCAGTTGTATATGAAAAATATCAAGCAATTGTTGTTTTATATGAGGATTAAATACGGGTGCAGCAACTTCAATTCTGTAGTCTAAATTCCGTTGCATCCAGTCGGCCGAAGAAATATATACCAGTTCGTTGCCATTGTTACAGAAAACAAACATGCGTGCATGTTCCAGAAAGCGATCAACAATGCTGATGGCTTCGATGTTTTCGCTCATGCCTTTTACACCCGGAATAAGTGAGCATATTCCGCGCACAACTATTTTTATTTTTACACCTTCGCAACTTGCCTGGTAAAGTTTTTTTATCATTTCTTCATCTACCAGATTATTTACTTTTATGTAAATATAGGCATCATGTTGTCTGCGGGCATTTTTTATTTCTTCGTTAATAAGCTCTATAAAGCGTTTGCGTAAGTTAAAAGGCGAAACAAACAGGTATTTAAAATTGGTGCGCTCGTAATTTTTCTTAAAGAAGTCAAATATTTTTTCGGTTTCGTTGGTTATACGCTCATCAGCGGTAAGTAAAGAATAGTCTGTATAAATTCGTGCGTTCAGTTCGTGAAAATTGCCTGTACCTACATGGGCAAATAAAAGTTCTTTGTTTTTTTCTTTTCTCGAAATTAAAATAAGCTTGGCATGCACTTTTAAACCAGGTACGCCAAAAATCACTTTCACGCCTTCATCCTGAAGTTTTCGGGAAAGTTTTATATTGTTTTCTTCATCAAAACGCGCCTGTAATTCTACGATAACGGTAACCTGCTTACCGTTTTTTGCAGCATTGATAAGGGCATTGATAATTTTTGATTTTTGTGCTACACGGTAAAGGTTTATTTGAATACTTTTTACTTTCGGGTCAATGGCTGCTTCTCTGAGCAGTTCAATAATGTATGCAAACGACTGATAGGGGAAACACAACAAAATATCTTTCTTTTTAATTACTTCAAACATGCTTTTTTGATGAATAAAATCAGGATGCTGCAAAGCGGGTAGGGGTTCGTACAGCAAACTTTTGTCGCCTGTTCCGGGAAAATTTATAAAATCTTTAAAATTGTGATAGCGCCCACCGGGTATTACATTTTCAGACATTTCAATTTTCATCTTTTTTAATAGAAAATGAAGCATCTCTTTAGGCATGGTAGCATCATATATAAACCTTACGGGTTGTCCTTTCTTTCTCTTTTTTATGCTTTTTGAAACTTTCTCTACAAAACTCTGCGAGATATCATCATCAATATCTAATTCGGCATCGCGTGTAAGTTTGATAGTGTATGCCTCAAAAGTGTCGTAATCAAATATTGAAAATATTTCGGGTAAGCAATATCTGATTACATCGTCCAGTAAAATTAAATTTGTTTTATTTTTTTCAGTTTGGGGTAGTATCAAAAAACGCGAAACTACCTGTGTAGGAACTTCTATAATTGCATATTGAAATTTATCGGGCTGTTTTTTATAGCTTAGTTTTATAAACAGATAGATTACTTTATCTTTTAATTCGGGAAATTTAATTTTTTTATCCAGCATGATGGGGACAAGGGTTTGCCTAACAGTGTCTTCAAAATAAAGTTTAACATAAGCGCCTTGTTGTAAATTGAGTTCTTTTTCGTTTAATAAGGAGATACCGTTTACTTGCAGATCTTTGATTATGATTTGAAAAATACGTTCAAATTCTTTTTGTTGTTCAATAACGGTTTTTTGTATTTTATCGAGGGTTTTTTTTGTGTCAAAACCTAATTCTTTTTTTGTTTTTTCATCCAAAGCCAAAGCTCGTTTTAAAGTAGCTACCCGTACCCTGAAAAATTCATCCAGATTGTTTGAAAATATACCCAAAAAACGCAGTCGTTCTATCAGTGGTACACGAATATCGGCCGCTTCCTGCAATACCCGATGATTAAAAGATAACCAACTTAAATCCCGATCTATTACTTCAAATTTTTCCGGTGCATTTTTTTTTGACACTTTTATTTTCTTCTTTTTGGGCATGAATGTATGGGTTGATTGTTAATTATTTATTATCTCAAAGTTAATCACTTTGTAAATAACTAGAATATTAAAAAGCGTTAATTAGGTGTTATAGTGTTATTTATGCTTATTGATGGCTTGTCAGGCAAGGCATTATAATATTTATATTTGCATCAATGGCAAAAGAAAAAAATAAGAAGATAATTAAAAAACTGAGGTTAAAATACCGTTTAGTGATATTAGACGAACATACCTTTGGCGAAAAGTGGTCGTTTAGATTATCGCCATTAAATGTGTTTATAGCTGTTGGAGCAATTTCGTTGTTGTTGATTATCGGTACTATATTTATTATTGCTTATACCCCTCTTAAAGAGTATATTCCTGGTTATCCTGACGGTAGCGAAAAACAAATTGCCATTGAAAATAAATTAAAGACAGACTCGCTCGAAAATGAATTACAAAAATTTGATAAATATTTATTGAATCTATATACTATTTTAAACGGAGGCTTGCCTGTTGACTCATCCCAAAACTTAAACATTTCGGGTGATTATAAAAATATTACATTTCAAAAATCGCAGCAAGATTCTTTGTTGCGTATAAAAATCGAAAATGAAGAAAAATATGCACTGAATTTTAAATCGGCTGCAACCGTTGTAAATACGGCTAATGATAATTTGTATGGTATATTTTTCTTTACACCGCTCGAAGGTACGGTTACACAATCATTTAATCCGCAGGAAGGTCATTTAGGAGTGGATATTATTACAGCCGGCAACGAAGCCGTAAAAGCCACTTTAGAGGGTACGGTTATTTTTGCCGGATGGACCAGTGACGGAGGACATGAAATACATATCCAGCATGCAAATAATTTAGTGTCGGTGTATCGGCACAATGCCGTTTTGTTGAAAAAAACGGGTGAGAATGTAAAAGCAGGTGATCCGATTGCAATTGTGGGTAGTTCGGGCGCATTAAGTAATGGTAAACACCTTCATTTTGAGTTATGGCATCGCGGAAAACCATTAGATCCGCAAAACTTTATAATTTTATGATATGGGAATAAAAGCTTTTCTTAGTAAACCTTACGCAAAATATATTCATCAAAAAGTTTTAAGCAGTGCACGCAATGCCGTAAAACATCAGAATGAAATTTTTTTTACGCTTATAGGTGCTGCAAAAAATACGCTTTTTGGCATAGATCATCAATTTGATAAAATTAAAACGTATGAAGATTTTAAGAACAGGGTTCCTGTGCGTGACTACGAGCAATTAAAACCATATATTGATAAAACAGTAGCAGGACAGAGCGATATATTATGGCCGGGCAAACCTTTGTATTTATGCAAAACATCCGGCACTACATCGGGGACCAAATACATTCCGCTTACCAAAGCATCTATGCCCAATCACATCAACTCGGCCAAAGAAGCATTGTTGTGTTACATCGCTCTAACCGGCAAAAGTAGTTTTGTAGATGGGAAAATGATTTTCCTGCAAGGCAGTCCGGCATTAAATAATCAAAACGGAATACCGATTGGCAGGCTATCGGGTATTGTAGCGCATCATGTGCCTAAATATTTGCAAAAAAACCGTATGCCCGGTTATCATACCAACTGCATTGAAGACTGGGAAACCAAAGTTAGAGCTATTGCCGATGAAACTTTAAAAGAAGATATGCGCCTGATAAGCGGTATCCCGTCATGGGTACAGATGTATTTTGAAATACTAATAGAAAAATCGCGAAAAAATACCATCAGCGAAATATTTCCTCAATTTTCTTTGTTTGTTTACGGGGGTGTAAATTATGAGCCTTATCGTCCGAGATTTGAAAAATTAATAGGAAAAAAGATTGACAGCATAGAACTTTATCCGGCCTCAGAAGGTTTTATAGCCTATCAGGATACACAAGATGAACCGGGAATGTTGCTTACAGTTAATTCCGGTATATTTTATGAGTTTATACCGGCCGATGAATTTTTTAAAGAAAACCCCACTCGCATTAGTTTAAAAGATGTAGAACTAAATAAAAACTATGCTATTGTTTTATCTACCAATGCTGGTATGTGGGCTTACAATATTGGTGATACCGTGAAATTTGTTTCTCTTAATCCTTATCGTTTAATTGTAACCGGTCGAATCAAACATTATACATCAGCCTTTGGCGAACATGTAATTGCCGAAGAGGTTGAATACGCCATGCAAGAAGCTTTGAAAGAGTGTGGCGGAGAAGTGATAGAGTTTACATTGGCTCCGCAGGTTACACCCCAACAGGGCGAATTACCTTTTCATGAGTGGTTTATAGAATTTAATCAACTACCGTCTGATATAGACCGATTTAAAAAAGTTTTAGAAAACGCCATGTGTAAAAAAAATATTTATTATAATGATTTAATAAAAGGTAATGTTTTACAAAATCTCAAAATTTCACTTCTGGGAAAAAATGCTTTTAATGAATACATGAAATCGCAGGGTAAATTAGGTGGTCAGAATAAAGTGCCCAGATTAAGTAACGACAGAAAAATAGCACAAGGATTGGAAGTATATAAAATTAAAACGATATGATAAATAGAAGCGATTTATCGTTTATAAAAATAAATAATTAATAAAGGCAGCAAAAGCAAATCGCTGATAAGAGCAAACAATAATGCCAGCGCTACCAGTAGCCCCAGATAAAAAGTACCGTTAAAATCAGAAAAAATTAAGGTTAAAAAACCCCCGGATAAAATAAGCGAAGTTAAAATAATAGCTTTACCGGTTGATAGATAAGTTCTTTTAATACCGTATAGCAAGTTTTTTCCTTTAGTAAGTTCTATTTTTAATTTACTGATAAAATGAATGGTGTCGTCTACGGCAATTCCAAAAGCTATAGTAAAAACCATCGCTGTAGATACTTTGACATCAATGTGCATTACAGCCATAATAGCAGCAATAAAAAATAGCGGTATAATGTTTGTTATCAGGGCAATAATAATCATTTTAAAAGATTTGTAAATAATTCCTACAATACAGGCTATTACTATAAATGAAATACTTAATCCATATATAGTACCTTTGGCAACATAGGCATTGTTTTTATCTACCAGATGTGCAGTGCCGGTTATCACATAATCTATCAGGTTTGTATCAATATTATTTTTGTAATAATTATATAATTCATCATTTTTCTTTCTGTAGTAAGCGCTTCCCCGGTCGGCTGTTTTTCCGGCTATGCGGAACAGTTTGTTATTTGAAGAAACTACTTGTTTATAGGGGTTTTTATTTTTTAATTTTTCTGCAAAAGAAATAATATCATTTAGTTCACTTTGGGTATCGGGAATTTTATAGTATTCATTTTTTCCGCCATTTAAAGCTTTGTTTAGCATTTGGGTTACGCTTACAGCCGATACTACATAGCCTATGCCATATTGGTTTTTTAAATAGTTTTGTATTTTTTCGCATTCTTTTAATGCAGCTAAATTTATTTGTGTAGAGTCGAGGGTATGTATATTAATTCCCATTTCAAATGGTCGCACACCGGCAAATTTATTTTCGAACCAGGTAAACTGTTTTTTAAGTTCATTATCATCTCTTAAATCCTCAAGTAAATAATTGTTTACATTAAGTTTTAGTGCATAATAAACAGAAAGTAATGTTAATACCAGAAATATCGGTAAAATGATGTTGCGATACTTCAGGGTAAATGAAAGTGTTTTGCGCAAGTCTAATTGATGGGAATAATTTTTTAATTTTTTTTGCTGTAAAGGTGCAGGCAGCAACCAAAGGCATGCAGGCAATAAAGTAAAAGCTAAGATGTAGGCAAATAATACACCTGTGGCTGTATATAAACCAAAATCCTGCACGGGTTTTATCTGAATGGTAGATAAGGTAAGAAAGCCAACAGCCGTAGTCAACGAAGTTAAGAAGGTTGCTAAACCTATTTCGCGATAGGTTAATATTAATGCTTGTTTTTTATTTTTTCCTGATTTGAGTTCTTCCAGATAACGTGATATTACATGCACTACGTCCGACATGCCTACCACAAACATGATGGTGGGTAATACTGTAAGTATGATGTTAATTTCTCCATCCGTAAATGAAATAAAACCTACTATCCATATAGCTGTAAATACTACCACCAATACAGGAATAACAATACCCCAAAACGTTCTAAAGGTTAGAGCCAGCAATCCTACAACCAACATAATAGAACTTATAACAAAGATGAATAATTGTGATTGCATCATGTTAACATAATATACCTGCCCGGTACTTCTGCCTGCAACATATATTTTATCAAAACCCGATGACTGCACCAGTTGATTTATTTTTTGTGCTAACGTGTCGCAATCAGGCTTGCTTAAGTATGGTTGAGTTTTGGCTAAAATACTTATTGCTGAGCCATCGGTAGAAAACAACGAGCCAACATAAATCTTCTCTTTGTATATATTGGCCGAATCTTCTTTTAAACGTTGTGGGTCGTTAAGATGTAAAACCGGCCGGGTAATAAAACCAAAGGTAGTTTTTACAGGCTCTGATAATGAGGTAGGACTAATTACCTGTTCAATATTTTTTACCGAACGAATGGTGTCGGCAAATGCGTCAACACGAGCTAAAAAAGATGAATGGAACAAACTGCCATCTGCCTCTATACCAAAAAGAATAAAATCATTATCGCTTTCAAAATTTTTACGGTATTCAAAAAAATAATCAGTTTCGGGGTCGGTTACCGGAAAAAATTTTTCAAAATCGTAATCTAACTTCACTCGAGTTAAATTATAAAAAAAGAAAGTAGTTATTAATGTAATTAAAATTAGAATGATTACAGACAGGCGGGTAAACATAGTGCTTGCAAAGTTAACTTTTTAATAACAGCAAATTTGCCCTATTGTTGCGCGATATATTTTTATTGCTGTATTAATCTTTAATACTATTTTTGCAACATATAAGCAATTGCTTTGTTTAGGCAGTATGAAAACATTTAATATTCCATCCTTTTATCGTTCGCCTTTAATTGGAAAAATTAAAGAATTAAGAAAAGCATCCGACCCCCGCAAAAAAGATTTCAGTCCTACTGTCATAAACTTTGGAGCGGTGCAATTTATCATCCCCCGGCATTTTGGTTTTTGTTATGGGGTAGAAAACGCCATTGAATTATCTTATAAAGCTCTGGCAGAAAACCCCGGTAAGCGTATTTTTTTACTGAGCCAAATGATACACAACCCCGAAGTAAACGATGATTTGCAGGCCAATGGTATAAACTTTATCATGGATACACAAGGGAATTATTTTATAGACTGGGATGAGATTAATGAAAACGACATTGTCATTATACCGGCATTTGGAACTACCCTCGAAATTGAAAAAATATTACAGCAAAAAAATATAGAAACAGCCCGGTATAATACCACCTGCCCGTTTGTTGAAAGAGTATGGAACAAAGCAGAAAAACTGGGTAAAGAAAATTATTCGATAATTATACATGGCAAACATTTGCATGAAGAAACCCGGGCTACTTTTTCGCATAGTAAGCATAACGCCCCTTCGCTTGTTATAAAAGATATGAACGAAGCTATACTGCTTGGAGAGATTATTTTAGGCATCAAACCGACAAATTATTTTTATGAATTTTTTAAGAACAAATATTCAGACGGATTTGATGCAGAAAAAGATTTGTTGCGTATAGGCGTTATAAACCAAACAACCATGTTGGCAACCGAAACCCAAGCCATTGCCGATTACCTGAAAAAAGTAATGATTCAAAAATACGGAGAAACAAACATAAAAAATCATTTTGCCGATACCCGTGATACCCTTTGCTACGCAACCAACGACAATCAATCATCAACCCTGGCATTGCTCGACACAGAAGCAGATATTGCCATCGTAATTGGCGGGTATAACAGTTCAAATACAACACATTTGGTTGAGCTATTAGAAGAAAAGTTCCCCGTTTATTTTATCAATAACGAAAAAAATATTTGGGACGATGGTACAATAGAATTTTACAACATTCATATATTACAGTGTGTGCAACAATATGTTTTTAACACCGGTAAACCTTCCAGGATAATTATTACCAGCGGAGCATCCTGTCCGGATTCGGTTTTAGAGAGAGTTATACATAAAATTATCGGGTTTTACCCGGGAGCATATTCTGTTGAAAATGTTTTAGAAACGTTTAAACTGTAAATCTAAGTGAAAAATATCATAAGCATAACATTTCATCTGATATATTTTTTTATTTTTTTTTCCTGTAATAACAATCAATCTAATCATAAGGTAAATAATTATTATGTTATACAAGGCGAAGCACAAGGTACTACCTATCATATAAAGTTTCAATCCTCGGATACAAGCGGAATTGAACAAGCCCTGAGCAGTATTTTTACCGAGATGGATAATGTGTTTTCTACTTATTTAGAACATTCATTTATCTCGTACATCAATCATCAATCAACTATATCCAACGAACTACAATTTAATTTATACAACCAAAAACATTTTTTAAATATTTTACTTCAATCAAAAGAAATTGAAAAGTTAACCGAAGGAGCATTTAATCCAATGGTTAAGCCATTGGTAAGCTATTGGGGCTTTGGTAAAGAACGCAAAGAACCCGATGAAATTGACAGTGCCAAAATTGCCGATATACTAAACCTGATTGATTTTAAAAATGTGAATATTATATGCCATAATGATAGCTGCATACTCGAAATATCGAAAGGCCAGCAATTTGATTTTAATGCCATTGCACAAGGATATACTGTTGATTGTATTGCCGATTTTTTTAATCAAAAAAATATTGATAATTATATGATTGAAGTTGGCGGAGAAGTAAGAACCAAAGGTGTTAACCCTGATAATAAGCCATGGACAATAGGTATAGATAAACCTTTAGAGAACAACCCGCAAAGAGTATTACAGGCAAAAATAACATTAAACAATATGTCGTTGGCTACATCAGGCAACTACAGAAAATTTTATATTAAAAACGGCATCAAATATGCGCATACCATTAACCCTAAAACCGGTTTTCCGGTGCAACACAATTTACTGAGTGCTACAGTAATCAGCCATACTTGTGCAAAGGCAGATGCCTACGCAACAGCTTTTATGGTAATGGGTAAAGATAAAACAATAGAATTTATACAATATCATCCCGAAGAAAACCTGGAAATATATCTTATATTTTCGGATGAACAAGGCAATTATCAAACCTATATGAGCAATGGGATGCAAAAGATTTTACAAGAGTTTTAATGAACTCGTTACAATCATTGCGATTTAGTTATCTTTGCATACATGGCAGAAGAATTAATAATAAAGGGAACAAGCAAAGAAGAGTTATACACCGGCTTATTACCCCAAATCAATGCGCTTACCCGCGGAGAACCCGATTTAATAGCTAATCTTTCTAATATATGTGCAGCATTAAAACAAACTTTCAATTTTTTTTGGGTAGGTTTTTATTTGGTAAAAAACAATGAATTGGTGCTGGGGCCTTTTCAAGGTACCATTGCCTGTACCCGAATAGCATATGGTAAAGGAGTTTGCGGAACTTGCTGGAAAGAAGCTAAAACCATTATAGTGCCCGATGTAGAAAAGTTTCCCGGACATATTGCCTGCAGCACCATGTCTAAATCAGAAATTGTGGTTCCGGTATTTAATAATAAGAAAGAAGTAACAATGGTGCTCGATATTGACAGCGATAAACTAAATGATTTTGACCTGACTGATAAAACATATCTGGAAAAATTAGCCGGGCTTATTGAAACCCTGTAAATTGAATAAACTCGTTATACATATAAACATAATTATCATAGCCATTGCACTTTATGGATGCGCTCAAATGGGTTATCCGACCGGTGGAGAGAAAGATACATCTCCTCCGGTAATAATTTCAGAATCACCAAAAAATGCAAGCATTAATTTTAACGGGCAAGAAATTATTATAAAATTTGATGAATATATTAAACTCAACAATCCGCAGCAAATTATTACCTCGCCAGCCATTATACCCAATCCCGAATACATCATCAAAGGAAAAAGTTTACACATTTTATTGAAAAATAATCTTATACCCAATACTACATATTCCATCAATTTTGGAACTTCGATAAGCGATATTACCGAAAATAATGTAAACCCAAACATTATTTATGCATTTAGTACAGGCCCGGAAATTGATACTTTAAAAATTTCGGGCAGGATATTAAACGCTTATACACTTCAGCCCGAAAAAAACGTAAAAGTAATGTTATATCCGACTGACAGTGCTGTATTACAAACGCTTCCTTCGTTTTTGGCAGTAACAGATAATAATGGCTTTTTTAAGATAAATTATATAAAAAAACAAACCTATAACATTGCCGGCTTAAAAGATAATAACGCGAATTACATCTACGATTTACCCAATGAAGAAATAGCTATTTATAATCGGATTATTGACTGGCAGAATGACAGTGTTTACAATATTAATCTTTATTTGTTTAAAGAAGATAAAGAAAAACAATACCTAAGTAAAGTAACTTATTACGAGCCGGGAAAAGTTTTTATAAAAGGAAATAAGAATTTTTATAAACCTGTTGTTGCCCTCAATTCCGGTTTAAAAAGTTCAGCAGCCGATTACGAATTTTTTCAATATTCGAACGACACCATTTTACTTTGGTTTAATAAACAAATAGCCGACACCTTACAGATTATAGTAAAAGACAGCTCGTTTATGGAATTTAAAACCATTTACATTGATAGAACAAATAAATTAAACAGAAATAAAATTAGTTTTATACATAATGGCTCGGGTAATTTTCGTGCAGAAAATTCATTTATTCTGCAAAGCGATTATCCCTGTATCAACAAACTGGATGAACTTGAAAAAATTAAAATTTATGAAGATACAATTCAGGTTAGTTATGCTATTGAAAACATAAATGCCTTAAAATGGAAATTTATTTTTAATAAATCGGAAGCTAAAAAATATAAAATTATAATACCCGCAAATACTTTTACCGATATTTATGGCAATACCAACGACACAACAATTATAGAATTTAAAGTACCCGATGCCGAATATTACGGTTTGCTCAATTTATCCGTAAACACACAAACAGAAAAGCCTTTACTGCTTGAGTTGCTTACATCTAAAGGTCAAGTCATCAAAAAAATTTCATTTAAAAAATCACTCAAAACAAACATTGAAAAACTGGAACCCGGTAATTATAATTTACGCATTGTAATAGATACAGATAAAAACAATATGTGGACAAACGGTAATTTTGATAGCAAAACATTACCCGAAAGAATAATTTATTACAACACTCCGGTTAATATACGTTCAAACTGGGATTTGGATATTATATGGAATATAACCGAAAGTTTTTAAAAGCCTTAAAATCTTTGCAATAAAATTTATACCTAATTTGTAATTAACCACACCATGCTTTGCTGATTACAATTATGCGGCAAATTAATATCATGGCTAAAAAAATGGGTGCTATACAATTTTAATTAACTTTACACCCTCATATAATAAAGCAAATATGTTGAAATTTAAAAAACAAGATGCGTTAGATTATCACTCGCAAGGTCGCAAAGGTAAAGTAGAAGTAATACCTACCAAACCCTATGCATCGCAACGAGATTTATCTTTAGCCTATTCTCCGGGTGTAGCAGAACCTTGTTTAAAAATTGCCGAAAACAAAGACGATGTATATAAATATACGGCCAAAGGAAATTTAGTGGCTGTTATATCAAACGGAACTGCGGTACTCGGATTGGGCAACATTGGTCCGGAAGCTGCTAAACCCGTAATGGAAGGAAAAGGAATGTTATTTAAAATATATGCGGATATAGACGTGTTTGATATTGAAGTAAATGCTGCCGACATAGATACTTTTGTAAACACCGTAAAAGCAATTGCCCCCACTTTTGGGGGTATTAATCTGGAAGATATTAAATCGCCCGAATGCTTTGAAATTGAAAGACGATTAAAAGAAGAACTTGATATACCGATAATGCACGATGACCAACACGGAACGGCAATTATATCGGCTGCAGCATTGCTCAATGCCGCAGAATTAGCAAATAAAAAACTAAAAAATTTAGTAGTTGTAATTAATGGTGCCGGTGCTGCTGCCATTTCCTGTGCTCATCTATACATTTCTTTAGGTGTAAAAAAAGAAAACATCATAATGCTAGATAGCAAAGGTGTGCTAAGTAAAAACAGAAAAGATTTGGATAATCAAAAAAAATATTTTGCTACCGACAGAAAAGTTAAAGACTTAAAATCGGCTTTAAAAGGTGCGGATGTTTTTTTAGGATTAAGCAAAGGCAATATTTTAACCAAAGAAATGCTCAAAGGCATGGCATACAATCCGATAATTTTTGCTTTGGCTAATCCCATTCCCGAAATATCCTACAAAGATGCTATGGCAGCAAGAGAAGACGCTATTGTAGCTACCGGAAGAAGCGATACACCAAACCAGGTTAATAATGTTTTAGGATTTCCGTACATATTCAGAGGGGCGCTTGATGTTCGTGCTACCGCCATTAACGAAGAAATGAAACTTGCTGCAGTGTATGCCATAGCTAATCTGGCCAAAGAGCAGGTGCCCGAAGAAGTTAATGAAGCTTACGGAGCCAAAAATATAACCTTTGGCCGTGAAAATATTATTCCTAAACCCTTAGATCCACGATTGCTATGGCATGTAGCCCCCGCTGTAGCCAAAGCAGCCATCAAATCTAAAATTGCCAAAGAACCCATTACCGATTGGGATACCTACATTGAAAGTTTAAAAAACAGACAAGGCAGAGATAATAAAGTAATACGATTTATTACTGAACGCGCTTCAAAAAATCCCAAGCGCGTAGTGTTTGCCGAAGGAGATAATTATAAAATTTTAAAAGCAGCACAAATTGCCCGCGAAGAAGGAATATGCGAACCTGTGCTGCTTGGTGACAAAAAGAAAATTAATACACTTATAAAAGAATATTTATTAGACTTAGAAGATGTAGAAATAATTGATCCGCGTGCAACCGAACAAAATGAAACTAGAATACGTTACGGAGCAGTACTCTTCGAAAAAAGAAAACGCAAAGGATATACAGTGATGGAATCGCAAAAAATTATGCGCGAACGTAATTATTTTGGTTCCATGATGGTAGAATTAAATGAAGCAGATGCTCTTATATCGGGAATTACCAGAAGTTATAAACGCGTTATTAGTCCGGCTTTACAAATTATCGGTACAGCTAACGAAGTAAAAAAAGTAGCCGGTATGTATGTAATTTTTACCAAAGAAGGCCCTTACTTTTTTGCCGATACAACCGTAAATCTGAATCCAACTGCTGAAGAGATAGTAGATATTACCGTAATGACAGCCAAAGCTGTTAAAGGCTTCAATATACAACCCAGGATAGCACTTTTATCATATTCTAATTTTGGCTCGGCCGGAGGCGATGATGCCGAAAAAATGGCCAAAGCCGTAGAAATTCTTCACCGGGAGCATCCCCAACTGGTGGTTGACGGTGAACTGCAAGCCAACTTTGCACTTAATAACGAAATGCTCAAGGAGTTTTTTCCTTTTTGCAATCTGGTTGATAACAAACCCAATACTTTTATATTTCCTAATCTGGCTGCAGGAAACATTGCTTATAAACTGATTCAGGAAATGAGCAGGGCAGAAGTAATGGGGCCTATTTTATTGGGTATGAAAAAATCTTTCCATGTTTTGCAAATTGGTTGTTCAGTGCGCGAAATCGTAAACATGATTAAAATTGCAGTACTGGATGCACAAGTAAAACAAAAAAAATAATAAATATTATCATTGCTATATTGAACGATTGTGTTTTAAAGTTGTATTATGATGCATTAAAACCTAAAACAGATGCCTTATGAAAATAATTTTTAAAAGCTTATGTCTGATAATTATTTTATCATCATGCAGTGGTAATTTTCAGCCTCATAATATAAATGATCAATCTACAGATAAAAGCTCTCCGGCTGCAAATTATGAAACCTTGAAATCTGAGCATTTAATAGTAAATAACGATGAAGAGTTGCCACAATCCAATCAACAGGTGTCCGACATAGCAGATATTTTTACTTCTCATGCAGCAAGATTGTCAGAAGTTGACAGTAACAGAAAATTAATTCGCACAGTTGATGCTCGTTTCAAAGTAAAAAACGTAGAAACCGCTACCTATCAAATAGAAGATATTGTAATAAAACACAAAGGTTTTATATTAAATACCACTTTGCGCAGCAGCATCAATAGCACTCAAAGTACAGTTATCAGCAAAGATTCTACACTGGTAACAAAATATTACACTATCACCAATAATTTTATAATCCGATTACCCGTGCAAAAACTGGATGCCTGCATTCGCGATATAGCTTCACTGATTGAATATCTAGACTACAGAATTATTAATGCGGAAGATATAACACTTAATTTATTGGCCATTAAACTAAAACAAAACAGGCTGAAAAAATATGATGATCGCATGCAAAAAGCCATTGCTAATAAAAATGCAAAATTATCTGACACGGGAAAAGCTGAAGATGATCTTTACAACAAACAAGAAGAGGCCGATAATGCAATGATAGAAAACTTAAGTTTGATAGATAGGGTAAACTACAGTACTATTAACCTTGAAATATATCAGAATGAAGGTGTTTACAGAGAGATGATTGCCAACCCCGAAAATATAGATGAATATAAGCCGGGATTTGGCAGCGAAATAGTAAATGCGCTATTATACGGTTGGAGTGCGTTAAAACAGCTTATACTTTTCCTCATTGAGTTGTGGCCTTTTTGGATTTTATGTACTTTGGTGTATTTGTTTGTAATAAAAAAATTCTACATCAAAAAATAAACCCGTATTACATATACGTAATGCGGGCATGATGGCGGATAACTTCAATTGCTATCCGAGCATACTCAGTTATAAAACCTAATTCGCGATAATTGCGGTTAGTAAAGCATAGCGTATTTTAACTAAAATTTAATTACATGATATATTTTTTTAGATAAATAATGATACTTTTGTTTACGTATAATTAAATCATAAAAATATGTTTGGTAAGAAAAAAAATACCCCTGCTACGACTAACAAAAAACCACTTTGGAAAAAATTATTAAAATGGACCGGCATCAGTTTTTTGTTATTACTGTTGTTTATTCTTGCTGCACCATTCTTATTTCAAAAACAAATATTTGAATACATAAAAAATGAAATTAATAATAACCTCAATGCAAACTTTGAGTGTGCCGATTACAGTCTTACGCTATTTTCTACTTTTCCCAATTTTACAGTAGAATTAAATAACATAAAACTATCGGGCATGAATGAGTTTGAAGGTGTAGATTTGTTCAAAACCGAAAAAATGCTCTTAACCTTGGATATTAAAAGTGTTTTGTTTGGCGATAAAATAGACATAAAAAAAATCGGACTTGTAAATACCGATATCCACGCTATAGTTTTAGAAAGCGGCAAGGCAAACTGGGATATAGCCAAAGCTGATACCACAACCATCGAGGTTGATACGGCTAAAAAAGAACCTTCTAAATTTGCTGTCAAATTACGCGAATATTATGTAGAAAATGCCAACATCAGGTATGATGATTACGCTGGCAATACACATGCCCGCATTGTAAATCTTACACATCGCGGAAAAGGTGATTTTACGCAAGATATTTTCGATTTTACTACTACCACTACAGCCGATACAATTGACGTAAAATCAGCAGGCATAACCTATATGAAAAATACCAGGGCCGATATAAAAATTGACCTTGGTATGGATATGCCCAACATGAAATTTACATTTAAAGATAATCTCGTTAAACTTAACGAACTTGAATTGGGTTTTGACGGCTGGCTTGCCATGCCTGACGAAAACATGAATATGGATATTACTTTTGAAAGTAAGAAAACCGATTTCAGAAATATTTTCTCGATGATTCCCGCAGCATATACTTCAGATTTTGCGTCTATAAAATTTGGCGGAAATTTCGGATTAAAAGGTTTTGTTAAAGGTACGATGAGTGCAAATTCATTTCCGGCATTTGATATTGATGCAAACATTGATAACGGCAGTTTTAAATATCCTGATTTGCCCCGCGCTGCAACAGATATTTTTGTTAATATAAAAGCTACCGGCAAAGGCAATCCTTTTATGGATGACATTGTTGTGGATGTTTCCCGTTTTAATGTGAATCTGGCAGGCAATACCGTTAGGGCTAATTTAAATTTATCTTATCCCATTTCTGATCCTGCTATAAGAAGTGAAATATTTGCCCAAATAAATTTAGCTACTTTAAAAGAAGTTATCCCGGTATCAGAGGGCGAACAATACAACGGAACCATAGATGCTGATGTAAAATTAAAAGGTCGTATGTCATCTATCGAAAAAGAAGAATACGAAAAATTTGAAGCCGCAGGAAAAATACTGGCGCAAAATATTGTTTATAAAAGTTCCGATTTACCTTACGAAACGCAACTTAAACTGATGGAGTTTAATTTCTCTCCCAAATATCTGGAATTGGCTAAACTGGAAGCTAAAATTGATAAAAGCGAACTTGCAGCTAACGGAAAAATAGATAATTACCTGTCCTACTTGTTTAAAAACGAAAATCTGCACGGAGTATTCAATGTGTCATCTCCTTATCTTAATCTTGCAGATTTTACAAGTGCCGAATCAAGTGCGGGTGTAGCAGAAACTAATGCTGCAAAAGAAACTGCCCCAACAACCGCTGACGAATCAGCAAGTTATATCATCGAATTACCTAAAAATATTGATTTTCAAATGTCAACCCGTGTAGGTAAAATAATTTACCCCAATACACCCGGTAAGCCCGATATTGAATTAAATAATTTCATAGGTAACATTACACTTCGAGAGGGCAAGGCAATGATGGAAGCCTTAAAATTTAACACACTTGACGGTTCTGTAAATATGAGCGGAACATACTCTCCGGTGAGCAGCAACGAAGCATTGATAGATTTTGCTTACAGCATCATGAATATGGATATAAAAAAGTCGGCCGAAACCTTTAATACCATTGAACGATTTGCACCCTTGGCATCTAAATGTACCGGGAAATTTTCAACCACCCTGCAATACTTTAAAGCAACATTAAATAAAAATCTGGAACCTGATTATAACAGCCTTAGCGGGAAAGGAACTTTTACAACGAAAAATATTTACATAGAAGGCTTTGAACCCATTAATAAATTAGCCGAAAAACTTAAAATTCAAAAACTTGCCAAGCAAAATATACAAGATGTGAATTTTGTGTATGAATTTAAAGATGGTAGAATATGGATAGAGCCCTATACGGTAAAATTATCAGGAATAAATACCAAGGTGCAAGGCAGTACAGGTTTTGACCAAAGCCTGGATTATAAACTGGAAATGGAAATACCGCGCAGCGAATTTGGGGGTCAAGCCAATGCAGTTTTAAATGACTTAACTGCCAAAGCCAAACAAGCAAGCGGAATGGATGTTAGTTTAGGGGATAAAATAAATGTTGTAGCATTTGTTAAAGGTACCGCTACCAATCCGAAAATAGAAACAAATTTAAAAGAACAGCTTAATAATGCCAAAGATGACGTTAAAGAGGCAATAAAAGAAAAGGTTGAAGAAAAAGTTGAAGAAGTGAAAAAAGAAGTAAAAGAAAAAGTAAGCGAACAAGCCGAAAAATTAATTAAAGATGCCGAAGCCAAAGCCGAACAAATAAAAGCGGAAGCAAAGAAAAATGCCGATAAGATAAGAAGTGAATCTAAAACAGCAGCAAATAAAATTCGCGAAGAAGCCAAAAATGCAGGGCAAAAATTAATAACGGAAGCAGGTGGTAATCCCCTTAAAAAAATAGCTGCCGAAAAAAGCGCCCAAAAACTTGAAAAAGAGGCCGAAGAAAAAGCGCAAAAACTGGAAGCAGAAGGCGAAGAAAAAGCTAAAAAACTTGAAGATGAAGCAAATGAAAAAGCAAATAAAATCATAGAAGATGCCCGCAAAGAAGCAGAAAAACTAAAATAACCGAACCATTATTTGCGAGGATTTTTTTATTGCTTCAATATAAATTTTGAATAGCAAAAGATTGCTAAAATTTTATACCAATTAAACTAATGTCATCTATTTGCTCTTGTTTACCTTTCCATTTTTCAATAACATGAATTATCATTTCTCTCTGTTTAACCATATTCGATTTACTTACCGAAAGTAATAACTCTTTTAATCTACGCCTGTTAAATTTTTTATTTCCCGGTCCTCCAAATTGATCGGCTATACCATCTGATGTGAGGTAAACAATGTCGTTTTCTCTTACCGGTATTTTATATAATGTAAAATCACGTTCGTTTACTATTTGCCAGCCGGCTACAGGATATTTATTTCCTTTTAACTCGGTAATATTTCCATCTCGTACAAGATATAAATTTTGCATGGCTCCGCAAAATTCTAATGTTTGTGTTTGATGATTATAGCAACATATAGAGGCGGCAATCCAATCATTATTAAAACGCATTTCATTAGTCTGGTGAAAAGAATCTATTACTCTTTGGTCTAACTCTGCAATAATATCTTTACAACCCGTAATATTTTTGCCTAATATAATATAATTTAATAAACTAAATCCCAATACAGAAAGCAATGCTCCGGGTATTCCATGACCGGTACAATCACCAAGAATTACATAGGATAATTCATTAATAGTTGTTACCCAATAAAAATCTCCTCCTATGATTTGCTTTGGGTGATAAATATAAAATGACTCTTTAAATGCACGGTCAAAATGCCTTTGTTTGGGTAAAATGGCTTGATGAATTAGCCGCGCATATTCCATAGATTCAATAATTTCGGTATTCTTATTATTCAATGCTAAATTTATACGTTTTAATTGCTCGTTGGATGCTAATAATTCATCAATCACAAAATTAAATCCCGAATCGTTTTCAGCCGGTATTTTTTGGGTATTGGGTGTTTCAATATATAAACACATATCACATATTTTTTTTACAAAGCTATTTCTGCCACTTAATCTGTACGCTAATAAAATATTAATTTTGCTTTAGATAATTAACTATAATTTTTTTTTAAAATTGTCTTTATTTATATTCAAATCAAATTAATCCATAGTAGGCAAACAATCAGCTAAACTACCTGAATTACCTGGTTTAACTCTGATTAAGTGACTTGATTATAATGTTTTCCCAAAGGGTTCTATTGGATACTATTATGCGACCAAAAAGATATCACCCTGATATTTTCGGATTTTTTTAGTGATTATCAATATATGAAATTTTATGGCGAGGCTAAAAAATAAGTTATTGTAATTACAAAAGCAAGATTAAATGCAATTAGTAAATATAATGCAAACGATTTTTTCATTAATGTTCAACCAAACTATTTTTTTTTAAGATATATCAAACCGGTAATGCTATTCCACCTTTCATCCTGCATGGCAGTGCAGGCGAGTTTTTGCCCCGATAGCTATCGGGAAGAGTGTTAAATTTATTCTCATCGGTTATGAGAATGCTTAGCTTTCACAGAATATAAAGCAAGCAGTTATTTGATGAAAATTATTAGCAAATACAATGTACTGAGTGTAAAATATTATTGCAGTAAGGATAATAGTTTTTTGTAAATAACATTTACCCGCTCTACTTGTCCTTTGGCTACAAATCGTTCATAAAAGCCTTCTTTGCGAAAATCACTTTTTAAATTTTGCCAAGGCAGCATAGCTTGTTGCCATAGTTTAATTCGCAGGTCTTCATCGGGTAATTGTTTTTTAGATATTTCGGCACATACTCTAATCATGGCTTTAATATTTACACTATTGGTAACCATATAACGGTCGTTATCCCATGTTTCTTCCCAACATTTTTGAGCGGCTTTAAAGAAATCGCGGAGTATATAATAATAATATCTGGCCGTTGCAATACCGGTACCTCTTTTTTCAATTTCTTTCCAGTCTGACAGCATCCATCGGTGAATTTCATTAAATAATTCGGCTTGTAAGATCCATTTTTTTTGAGCGCTTCTGCCTCCTAACCGGTTAATGCGGTATTGCATGGGGCTGTCAGCTTCTGAATAGAGCATTTCTGTAATTTGTGAAGCAAGTTTTTTATCGGGCGATGTCCATGATACTTTTTCGTACAGGTCTATTAAATGACTTTTATTGATACGGGTAGGAGTAGAGTTGATAATTACAAACATTTCGGTTGCAAAATCATCGCTTTTACCATCAAAAATAATACAAGGAACGTGAATGGTAGAAGCCTCTTCGGGGTGAGAGCGGAAGTAAAATTCTAAGGCAGCCAAACGATGCTGTCCGTCTATTATCAAAAATTTATTTTTAGGGTCGTCAAGGTTTCCTACATTGCTAAGGTTGCCTAGTGGTTGAAAATTTAAAACTTCAGGCGTAAACAATAATACGGTTGCCGGAATAGGCGGTTGAGTAACGGCAGTTTCATAAAAATTTTTTATGGCCGAAACCTTTCTTTTAGATATTTCGCGCTGAAAGGATTTATCTGATTTTTCAATTTTTTGAATGAAAGCTGCAATTTCATCATTTGGGGATGATTTATCACCCTCTATTTTTTCGTTGTCAGCATAAAAGCGATTGATAAACTTTACCCTGTTTAAAATGTCGCGGGCAGGATAGGATGCAAAATAAAATACGGCATCTTTTTGTCTGATTTGAGTAGCTAACATGGTAATTTTAGGTTTTGTTATAAAAACGCTAATTTATATATAATAATAGATATAAATCCTAAATGAATAAAAAAAATTACATTTCCCCGTCCGAATCGGAATTACTGCGTTTATTTTTTCTTCGGAAGAGGGAGGAGTCGAATTTGCCAAAGCGGTAGCTGAAATTAAGTTTAAAAAAGCGTTGGTCGCGGGTGCGGGTAACTTCTTGCACAAAAAAGTCTGATTGAGCTAAATTTCCGTTTACGCGTGTTTTAAATACATCATCTACTGCCAGTGTTAAAGAGGCAGCATTATTTTTCAGGAAGTTATAACGCAGGGCTATATTTACTTCATAGTATTCGCGGTTATATCCCTGGGCGGTAGAAAAAGAGCCTCCACCCATGCCCCAGCCATAACCTCCACCGCCCATTTGAAGGGCTGTACGCGAGTGATAATTACCCGTAAGTTGTAAAGATAGATTATGAGGCAATTTAAAATTTAAATTAAGTTTCCCGAACCAGCTGAAAAGCTCATTTTGCAGTCTCGATTCAATATTACTTCCGTTGATTACCGAATTATACAAATTGAAGTTTGTTGTAAAATCAAGCCATTGTTTAATTTTATGTTTGGAAGTTAATTCTAATCCGTATGCGTAGCTTTCATTGGCATTTACATAAGTGTTCATAACTACATCTCGGTTTAATACTTCGTTGTATTCATATACCTGATAGCGTGTTATCAGGTTTTGGGTATTTTTAAAGTATAGGGTGCTAAGTAAATTATGGTATTTGTTAAATGTTTTATGATAGGATAGTTCTATGGAGTTGGTAAATTCGGGTTTTAGCGCTCCGTTTCCGCGGCTAAGATTTAATGAATCTGAATAATCTATAAAGGGAATTAAATTAAAAAAGCTGGGTCGGTTTACTCTGCGCGAATAGTTTAACTGTATATCATCATCATCTTTTATATTATAATTAAAATAAGCGCTGGGGAATAGGCTTATTGGATATATGTTTTGAAAGGTTTGTCCGGTTTGTGTTAATTCTCCTCTGTAATCAGAGCTTTCGGCTCTTAGGCCCAGTTGATAACCGAATTTTTTTATTTTTTGCGAAAAGGTAATATACGCGGCATATACATTATCAGTAAATTGATATTGGTTAGTAAATCCGGGTAATTCATAAAAGCTCATCAGCACGGTATCGTAATTGTAGTTGCGGTTATCATTTTTAAAGTCACGCATGGTAATACGGGTCCCGGTTTCTATTTTCATATCTTCCCTGATGGGAGTGGTGTAATCTAATTGAAAAGTATAAAATTGATTTTTGCCGCTGTTTCTTTGTTCTTGAAATATTCTTGAGCCAACCGGGGCATTCAGGTAATTGTAAATTTGGGTGTTAAATTCTCCTAAGGATTGGTATTGGCGCATATTGTAATTTAAGTCAATATTTAGTTCGCGTCCATCTTTAGGAAACAAATGTTTAAATTGCAAGGAACTGCCTGCATTTTTAAATTTTCTAAGGGTTTTAGAATATCTGTGCGAGTAACTTATGGCATCATCATTTGTCAGCGAGGAATCAGTTTGTATAAATAAATCTTCTATCGGACTTACCTTACCAAAGTTATAATTACCTGATAAAGTTAGCGTACTGCGGTTAGTAATAAACCAATCTATACCTGCGCGATTAGAATAGAAATCGCGAATATGACTTGAATTACTTTCTTGTAAAACACTTGTAGCCGGGTTTCCAAAAAAATTAATTCGTTCGGTAGTGGTTATACCAATTGATTTTCGTTGGTTAATATTAGAACTCACAAAGAAATTTACTTTTCCTTCGCGAACGTTTATGTCGGCACCTGCATTAATTTTACCACGCATATCTACACCTGCTCTTAAGCTTCCGTTAAAACCTATTTTACGGTCTTTTTTTAATACAATATTTATTATTCCTCCCATTCCGCCCGAGGCATCATATTTGGCTGATGGATTGGTGATAATTTCTATACTCTGTATGGCATCTGCAGGTATTTGGTCTATCGTTAAAGTGCTTAATTTGCCATCAATAAATATTTGCGGTGAAGCATTTCTTAGGGTAACGTTACCATCCATATCTACATCAACGGATGGTACATTTTTTAACACATCTTCTGCAGTACCGCCTATCGAATTAATATTATCGGCAACATTAAACACTTTTTTATCTATAGCCATTTTAAAAGAGGGTTCTCTCCCATCAATTGTAACCGCTTCGAGCATTACGGTGTCGGCTTTTAATTTAATATTACCCAGGTCTTTCTCAAATACTGCCAATTGCTGGCCTTGTTCGGGTTTGGGAAAAGAAGCGTTTTGTGTATAATTTTGATAGCCTATGGCCGTAACACTTAGGGTGTATTGCCCCCATACCGGGATATTATCTAAAACAAATTCTCCGTTAGGGCGGGTAATTACACCTGATATCAGGATTTCGCGCTTGCTTTTAAGGGTAGAATCGAAGCGCATTTGTAAAAGCTTAACGGTGGCAAACTCTATTCCTTTACCGGTTGATTGGTCTATTACTTTACCGTAAAATTTACCCGTAGCATTTGCTCGACCTAGTCCACCTTCGGGGCGATTGCCCGGTTGTTGAGCAAACATAGTGTGTGCCGTAAGGAGCAAGAGCGAGAGAAAGAAAGTTTTATTCATACTTTTATATGACTTGCCACAGATGCAAAAGTACTTGGTTTTATGAGAGAAGGATAAAATTATGGATAAGCGTCAAATATATTAAACAAAAGGTAATTATGGTATTTATTTAAACAGTTACGGATATATTTACGAAATTTGTATTAAATAATATGATATATGAGCATAGAAGTTGGAATCATAATGGGTAGCGACAGCGATTTGCCGGTAATGCAGCAAGCGGCCGATGTATTAAAGGAGTTGCAGATTGGATATGAGATAGATATTGTTTCGGCACATCGTACTCCTGATAAAATGTTTGAATATGCTAAGAATGCATCGCATAAGGGGATAAAGGTAATAATTGCCGGAGCAGGTGGCGCTGCGCACTTGCCGGGCATGGTTGCTTCAATTACACCCTTGCCGGTAATAGGTGTACCCGTAAAATCGAGCAATTCAATTGACGGTTGGGATTCAATATTGTCAATATTACAAATGCCGGCCGGTGTTCCTGTTGCAACGGTAGCATTAAACGGTGCTAAAAATGCCGGTATTCTTGCTGCACAAATCATCGGAACAAGCAACCCGGAGATACAAAAAAGATTAATAGTTTATAAAAATAGTCTTAAAGAAAAAGTAGAGCAGATGAGTAAGAATTTGAAAAATGAATAGCCGATAAAAAACTATATTTTTTTAAAGTATTTAAGCCGGTAAGCGCTATTGTTCGTTGAGTTTTTTCCAAATTAAATCTTTTAATTTATCTAAATTAAATTCGGTGTGGGAAGAGATAAAAAGTGTTTCAATGTTTTTAGGTAATTCTTTTTTCATTTGTTTCATCATTTGTTCATCCAGTAAATCGCTTTTGCTGATGGCAAGTATTTTTTGTTTATCTACCAGTTCGGGGTTATATTGTTTCAGTTCGTTTAATAAAATGTTGTATTCATTTCGGATGTTCCGGCTATCGGCAGGGATTAAAAACAATAAGATGGAGTTACGCTCAATATGTCTTAAAAAGCGCAGGCCTAAACCTTTGCCTTGATGAGCGCCTTCAATAATACCGGGTATATCGGCCATGATAAAACTTTGGTAGGCTTTATATTTTACAATTCCCAGGTTTGGTGACATGGTAGTAAAGGGGTAGTCGCCAATTTCGGGCTTGGCTGCGCTCATTTTAGAAAGTAAAGTTGATTTGCCGGCATTCGGAAACCCTACCAAACCTACATCAGCAAGAATTTTGAGTTCCAGAATTTTCCATTCTTCCAGACCGGGTTCACCGGGTTGTGCATATCGGGGAGCCTGGTTGGTAGCGGTTTTAAAATGGTTGTTTCCTAAGCCTCCACGGCCTCCTTTTAGCAAAATTTTTTCTTCTCCGTGTTGCGTAATTTCAAATAGTATTTCGTTAGTTTCTGCATCACGTGCAACGGTTCCTAAGGGTACTTCCAGTATTTCGTCTTTTCCGTTGGCTCCGTTTTTTCGGGCTGAGCTGCCGTTTTTTCCGGGTTCGGCAATAACATGTTTACGGTATTTAAGGTGTAATAAAGTCCACAACTGAGCATTCCCTCTAACAATTATATGTCCGCCTCTGCCTCCGTCTCCTCCGTCAGGTCCGCCTTTAGGATTGCCTTTGCTGCGATGAAAGTGCATAGAGCCTGAACCGCCCTTACCGGAACGACAACAAATTTTTACATAATCTACAAAATTAGAGCCCGACATCCGGACAAAGTTAGGGATTATAATCTTTGCAGCGGAATACATTCTCCGCCATCATATTTATAACACTTTAGTTTATCTTTAAAAACAGATGATTTGAATACAGATTTATTTAATAACATACGAACACCTTCCTGAATACCTTCAATGATAGAGGGATGCGGATGTATCATTTCGGCAAGGTCTTCAATGCCTTTGTTCATTTTTATAAGTAGGGCACAGGCTTGTATGGCGCTCGAGGCATGCTCGCCAATGGCTCGCATACCCAAAATTTTCATTTCGCTGTCGTTGGTGGTAATAATTTTAAAAAATCCTTGTGTTTTACGCATGGCAATGGCTCTGGCTATAACCGAATAATCAATTTTTACCACCCGATGAGGAATATTTTTGGCACGGCACATTTTTTCATTCATACCCACAGCAGCCACCTCCGGACGTAAAAACATTATTGTACAAATGTTATCATACGAAATGGGTTCTATACAATCATCTCCTAATACAATTTTTTCGATGGCATGACGACCTTCTAATTCGCCAACATTTACTAATTGTATTCTGCCCGATACATCGCCTACTGCATAGATATGTGGTATATTGGTACGGGTATCAACATCGCCAATATGAACACCCCTTTTACTCATGCTTACACCGGCATTTTCTAAGCCCAGGCTTTCTATGTTCGGTGTACGCCCGATGGCCAGCAGCGCTTTTTCTACCCTTATAACTTCTCTTTTGCCGTCCGGATAAGACAATTCGTATTCTACTTCTCCATCCACCTTTATCAGGCGTTCTAACTGGGCGTTGTGATGTATGGTTACGCCTTTTTCCTGTAAATTTTTTGCTACCAGTTCAGAGATGTCTTCGTCTTCAAAAGGTAGTATTCTGTCAGCACGGTCAATCAGATATACTTTGGTTTTGCCAAAGTTTGAAAAGATAGTGGCAAATTCGCAACCGATAACACCTGCACCAACAATTACCAGGCTTTTGGGATAATCTTGTATATGATGAATGCCATCACTGGTCATAATTACTTTTTCATCAACATCAATATTAGGCAGGGTTCTGGGACGACTGCCGGTGGCCAATACAATATTATCTGCCCAAACTATTTTTTCTTCATCTTCCTTTTTAATCAATATTTCGTTGGGGCTTATCATTGTGCCGGTGCCTCTTTCATAAAAAAACACACGGTTTTCAGCTTCTGTTTGCAATAGTTTAATATGGCAGGAGTATTGAAATTTTCTGTCGAAGATGGCTTCATTCATAGTTTTTTGCACTTCTTCCCAGCTTAATTCAAAACGTTTTCTGCCCACGGAAACTATCGTGTCATTAACTTCAGTAACTTTTTCGGATAACTCCCATAAAGTTTTAGAAGATAAGGCGCCATCGTAAATACCATAGCCGCCTACTTTGTCTTTTTCAACAAGCAATACTTTTTTACCAAAATCTATTGCTCTCATGGCGGCCGCATAACCTGCAGGCCCGCCTCCTATAATACATATATCAAATCTATCCATGAGGGACTTTCAGAGAGCACAAATTTAGAAATAAAATATACTATATTGCTAAAAAAATACTGTTTTTGCTATGTTTTTTAAAAACCGGTTGTGAACAAATAACTCTGTGATAAGTAACATAAACCTGCATTTAGGAGTAATTTTATAACATGCGTTTATTTTGCAAAATAATAATTATATCTTTATTATTTACAGCGGCATCGTGTAATTTGCGAAAACATAGTGCAACCCACGATAAGACAAATAAAGACAACCTAACTGATAATACAAATGATAGAAGATATACGGCAATTAAGAAAAAATATGCCGAAGAACTGGGTGTTTCAGATAATAATTTAATAAACGGAGCTTTATATGAATTTATAGACGATTGGATTGGTGTTCCTTATAAATATGCCGGTAACGACAAAAATGGCGTTGACTGTTCCGGTTTTGTGAATGCTTTGTATAAAGCAGTTTTTAACAAGCAACTAAGCCGTTCAGCTACTGATATTGTAAAGGAATGTAATATCATTGAAAAAGATAAATTGCAAGAAGGCGATTTGGTTTTTTTTGATATCAGTGCAAAAAATTCGCATGTTGGTGTATATCTGGTAAATAATAAATTTATACATGCCAGTACAAGTAAAGGAGTTATTATTTCTGACTTGACACAAGCTTATTATGTTAAATATTGGGGAAGAGCCGGCAGGCTAAAATAAGATTCTCTTTTATAGACCAGGTTTATCAGATAAATTCATAAATCTGTCGAAAGTATATTATTCAAATAATATATTCATCTACATTAGCTATAACGATGATTCGAATAAGTTTATATATAATTTTTGCACTTATCTTGCCACTTGGGGTATATGCTTATGGCACGGATAGCTTAGAGCTATTAGTTAAAAACATGAACGATGATACATCTAAAATAAATACTCTATTAACGATTTATGATGAATATGTAGATACAGATAATAATAAAGCACAGTTTTTTCTTAGTCAGGCAACACTTTTGGCACGCAAGCTTAATGCAAAAAAACATCTGGCAAAATGTTATTTTTATCAGGCTACTATATTTGAACATACCGGCTATTTTGATAAATCATTAAAATACTATTTAGAAGCAACAAAAATATACGAATCATGCGGTTATATGCGTGGAGTTGCGCAGTGCTACAACAGCATAGGAGTTATCTTCTGGTATCAGGATAATTATGATAAAGCTTTGCGTTATATGCAAAATGCAATGCAAATTCATCAATCTATAAACGATAGGTATGCCGTAGCAATTAACCTGGCAAATATGGCGATAGTTTACGACAGTAAAACAAAAAGAGACAGCGCACTGATGATGTACGAAAAAGCATTAAATATTTTCTATGAATTTAATAACAGAGCAGCTATTGCTAATTGCCACAATAATATAGGTTTGTTATATATAGAATTAGAAAAATACAGCGAGGCAATTCATAATTTTGAAATTGCCGGAAAAATTTGGGAAACAGATAATAATCTTGCAGGCAGAGCCACCATATTGAATAATTTAGGCTATTGTTCTCTTAAATCAAATCAATTTAAAAAAGCCATCTTATACCTCGAAAAAGCATTACCCGTTAGCAGAAAAGTAAATTCCAGATACGATGAGAAATTAATATTAAAAAATCTGGCAACTGCTTATGCAGGCATCAATAATTTTGAAAAGGCATATAAATATCAAAACGAATATAACATTGTTAAAGACAGCTTACTAAACGAAGAAAAAAACAAACAATTATCGGAACTTGAAGTAAAGTTTAACACTGAAAAAATACAACAACAAAATAAGCTGTTAAAAAAAGAAAAGGAACTGGAACAAATTGCCAAAATTGAACGCGAGCGTACTCAACAAATAAGAAATACTTTTCAAATTTCGGCATTTGTATTGGTAGCGATTATTGCGGTTATATTATATTTAGGTTACAACGAAAAGAAAAAATCGAACAAACAACTCAAAGAAAAAAACATAGAAATTACAAATCAAAAACAAATTATTGAAGAAAAAAACAAGGATATAACCGACAGCATTAGTTATGCACAAACCATACAAGCTGCAATTTTACCCGGTGAAGAAATTTTTAAAAATACATTTAAAGATGCTTTTGTATTGTTTAAACCGAGGGACATAGTGAGCGGAGATTTTTACTGGTACAAAAAATTGAAAGATAATGTATGTTTTGCAGTAGCTGATTGTACCGGTCATGGTGTACCAGGGGCTATGATGAGCATGGTGGGAAATGATATGCTAAACCATGCCGTAAACGATAAAAATATCACCAACCCGGCAATGATTTTAAAACACCTGGACAGTTCTTTATACAATCTTTTAAGATCGGATGATAAAAAAAATCGCTCTAATGATGGGATGGATATTGTTTTTTGCTGTCTTAAAAAGCAATCAGATACCTGTTATGAATTAATGTTTTCAGGTGCACAACGACCGTTGTGGATTATAAGAAAAAAGGGGCAATTTGAAGAGTATAATTCACCTAAAATCTCATTAGGTGGCTCCCCCGATTATAATCAGGAATTTGAGTGCATAACCATTATGTTGAATAATGGCGACTCTCTGTATATATTTTCTGATGGCTACGCAGATCAGTTTGGAGGACCGCATGGTAAAAAAATGCTACAAAAAAGATTTAAGGAAAAATTATTAAACATTCATACCTTTGATATGTGTACTCAAAAAAATGAACTGGAAAAATTTTATAATGAATGGAAAGGTATTCATGCCCAAATTGATGATGTTTGTATAGTAGGTATAAGAGTATAGTTTTCTTTGCCGTAAAACCAATACTATCATTAGTCAAAAATTTACGCTTATATTTGCTTATTGTATGTATCTTAAAAAATTATCATTAGTAAATTTTAAAAATTACGAACAAGCTCAATTACAGTTTTGTCCTACTGTTAATTGCATAACAGGTAACAACGGTGAGGGAAAAACTAATATTCTGGATGCCATACACTACTTATCTGTTTGTAAAAGTTATTTTAATCCGGCCGATACACAAAACATAAAACACGATCAGCAGCTATTTGTTATACAAGGCGAATTTTCCCTGAATGAACATGATAATACCGAAATATATTGCGCTCAAAAAAAAGGACAAAAAAAAATATTCAGGAAAAATAAAAAAGATTACGAAAAACTTGCAGACCATATTGGTTTAATACCATTGATAATGATATCACCTTCCGATACCGATCTTATTACCGATGGAAGCGAAATACGAAGAAAATTTATTGATAGCATTATTTCGCAATACAATAAATTATATCTGGACAAATTGATAGAGTACAATAAAACACTTGTTCAACGCAATATGCTTTTAAAACAATTTGCCGAAAAACAATATTTTAATAAAGATTTACTTGAGGTGTATGACGAACAACTTAGCTCGGCCGGACAATTTATATACGCACAAAGAGTAGAATTTATAAATAGTTTTACAGGATTGTTTGCCAAATATTATGCATATATCAGTAATAGCAAGGAACAGGTAAATATTGAATATAAAAGCGATTTATATAATCATAACATGAATGATTTATTGTCGCAGTCCCTATCGCGCGACAGAGCTACACAATACACTCAGGCAGGTATCCATAAAGACGATTTGTTATTTACCATGAATGGCAGTGCCATAAAAAAATTCGGTTCTCAAGGACAGCAAAAATCATTTTTGATTGCTTTAAAACTTGCTCAGTATTTTTACATAAAATCAAAAAAAAATGTATTGCCGATACTTTTACTTGACGATATATTTGATAAATTAGATGATTTGCGAGTTGATAAACTTATGCAACTGGTAACTCAAAATGATTTCGGTCAGGTATTTATTACCGATACAAGCTACCATCGGCTTAGTTCCATTTTAAATAAAACACAAATTAATTATAAACATTTCCTTGTATCAAACGGCATAATTAATGAAACGCAATACCAATACACAAACGCTTAAACAGGCTATAGACAGGCTCTTAAAAGCATACGGTTTAGGTGATAAAATGGCCGAATATGATATTATTGAGGCATGGGAAGAAATAATGGGCAAAACCATAGCAAAACGAACCAAAAACATATACATTAAAAATTCAGTTCTTTACATAGAAATCGAATCATCTACATTGCGTAATGAATTAAACATGGCCAAAACAAAAATTATAGAATTAATTAACGAAAAAGCCGGAAAAGAACTTGTAAATAATTTGGTAATCAAATAAAACCTGCAACACTTCGTGTTAATGTTTGTAAATTACCTTTTATCAGCCAAATTATCAGTGTTTTAATAACCATAAATTATTCACATTCGATGTTTCATTTCTTTTTAAAGATTAACAATCAATAAACATACACTTATATATATTCGATGAATAAAATTGCATATCTGCATGGCACGAAAAAAAAGTTCTTTAAAAATTTTTGTATTAGACACATCAGTTATTCTTCACGATCATAATTCCATTAACAATTTTGACGAACATTATGTGGCTATACCCATAACAGTTCTGGAAGAATTAGATAATTTTAAACGTGGGGGCGACTCTAAAAATTTTGAGGCTCGCGAATTTATCCGCATCATTGATAAGTTATCGGGCAATAAATCATTGCAAGAATGGATACCCCTGGAAGGCAATAATAAAGGTCGTTTTAAAATTATTATGACCAACGACAAAACACCGGTGGATGCTAACCGTATTTATGGAGAAAGAAAAGCCGACCACCACATTCTAAATTCATGTCTTACCCTGATGCAACAGGAAAAAGACAAGAAAGTTGTACTTATCTCTAAAGACATTAACCTGCGTTTAAAAGCCAAAGCACTTAACATACCGGCCGAAGATTATGAAACCGGTAAAATTAAAGACCTGCACAACCTTTATACCGGTAAAACCTACATAGAAGATGTTGACGGAGAAGAAATAAGAAAAATATTTACTGATGGCTACACCGATAACATCGGAATTCTTGGAACAGAATTACATAATAACCAGTTTTATATACTAAAGAATCACAAATCATCTACCCTGGCTTACTACAATCCGTTTTATAACAGAATAGAAAGAGTAGAAAAACAATTTACTTACGGAATAAAACCACGCAATGCCGAGCAAACCTTTGCCTTGCACGCTATTATGAATGATGATGTAAAACTTGTTACCATACAAGGTGTAGCCGGTACAGGTAAAACTCTATTGGCATTAGCAGGCGCCATAGAACAACGCAAAAAATACAACCAAATTATTTTGGCAAGACCCATAGTGCCGCTCAGCAATAAAGATATAGGCTATTTACCGGGAGATGCCAAAGAGAAGATTAACCCTTATATGGAGCCTTTGTGGGATAATTTAAAATTTATTAAAAACCAATTCAGCGAAACAGAAAAACGACACAAAGCCATAGATGATATGCTGCGCGAAGAAAAAATTGTAGTTACCCCATTGGCTTACATTCGAGGAAGAAGTTTTTCTAACATCTTTTTTATTATTGATGAAGCACAAAATTTAACCCCGCACGAAGTAAAAACCATCATTACCCGTGCCGGAGAAAACACCAAAATTATTTTTACCGGAGATATTTATCAAATAGACACGCCTTATCTTGACGAACAAAGTAATGGCTTGTCATATATCATTGACAGGTTAAAAGGAAACAAATTATTTGCCCATATTACCCTGGAAAAAGGTGAACGCTCAGAACTGGCTAATCTGGCCAACGACTTGCTATAACATCTATAAAATCAAGGAGGATACGGCCCTTTGTAATTAGCACACGGTATGGCATGCCAACTGCATGGTTCATGGTAATTTATTGTAAAATTGTTTCCCGATTTTTGTACCTCAATCACTAAATCTGCGCTTTTAAACCATTTCTCCAGGCATGCTTTATTTATGGCTTCATAGTAAGTGGTTTCCTTTTCATATAGTTTAATCCATTCATCTATTTTTTTACGATCTTTTTTGTTTTCATCAACAACACAATAAAATCCCGGTTCAAGTTTCAGATTAATTTTACCCTCATCATCCGTTACTACTTCTTTTATAATTGTTGCATTGGCCGAATTTTCCTTCCCTTTTTTGACAAATAACTTTTTACCTGATAAAGGTTTGGGTGTATTGAGTTCCTGCATCATATCATCACTTGGCCTGGCACCACCACAATACGATTGAGTGTACGTTACCGTAATTTTTACCTCATATTTTGTTTTAAACCTACACAAATCAGCTGCATTTAAAAAAATAAATGAGCAAATTAATATCCCGTAAAATTTCATAAAAACATATTTTTTGCTAAGTTAATATAATACACAAATTATGCCTTAAAAATTTAAGATTATTCACTTATTTTTGTTGCTTCTATGAGCATAGATTTTACCAAAATAAAATTTCAAGAATTAATTAAAAATTCTGAAAAAGAAAAAATAACTGCAACAGAAAGTTTTGTTACGGCCGAACAAATTCCGGTAAAAAATATATATACAGAAGAGGATTCCAAACCTCTTAATCAATTGCAATTTCATGCAGGGATAGCGCCATTTTTGCGAGGTCCGTATGCAAGCATGTATGTGCAAAAACCATGGACAATCAGGCAATATGCCGGTTTTAGCACAGCCGAAGAATCAAATGCTTTTTATCGCAGAAATTTAGCGGCCGGGCAAAAAGGCTTATCCGTTGCCTTTGATTTAGCAACCCACCGCGGATATGACAGCGACCACCCAAGGGTTGTAGGCGATGTTGGCAAAGCCGGTGTCGCTATCGACTCGGTATTGGATATGAAAATATTATTCGATCAAATACCCTTAGACCAAATCTCGGTTTCTATGACCATGAACGGAGCTGTTTTGCCCATTATGGCATTTTATATTGTTGCAGCCCGCGAACAGGGTGTTAAACCCGAACAACTTTCGGGTACCATACAAAATGACATTCTCAAAGAATTTATGGTTAGAAACACCTACATTTATCCGCCTGCTGCCAGCATGCGAATAATCGGAGATATTTTTAAATACACAAGCAAAAACATGCCACGATTCAATAGCATCAGTATATCCGGTTATCATATGCAGGAAGCAGGCGCTACGGCCGACATAGAACTTGCCTATACACTGGCCGATGGTTTAGAATATTTGCGCACAGGTATACAAGCCGGAATGGATATAGACGATTTTGCACCTCGCCTCTCATTTTTTTGGGCTATAGGCATGAACCACTTTATGGAAATTGCTAAGATGCGGGCAGCAAGAATGTTATGGGCAAAAATTGTAAAACAATTCAATCCCAAAAATCCCAAATCCATGGCTTTGCGCACGCATTGCCAAACATCCGGATGGAGCCTTACCGAGCAAGACCCCTACAATAATATTACTCGCACCACAATAGAAGCCCTTGCCGCTGCCTTGGGTGGTACACAATCATTACATACCAACGCTTTAGACGAAGCTATAGCATTACCCACCGATTTTTCTGCACGCATTGCACGCAATACACAATTAATTTTGCAGGAAGAAACACATATATGCAATACCGTTGACCCCTGGGGTGGTTCGCATTATTTAGAAACACTTACCTATCAATTAGCTGCAAAGGCCTGGCAATTAATTCAAGAAGTTGAAAGCATGGGAGGCATGGCTAAAGCTTTGGAAAGCGGATTACCGAAACTTAAAATAGAAGAGGCCGCAGCCCGGAAACAAGCACGCATTGATGCAGGAAACGATGTGATTGTGGGAGTTAATAACTTTATAATTAACGAAAAAACGGATATTGAAATTTTAGAAATTGATAATTCAAAAGTTAGACAAAGCCAAATAGAGCGATTGAACAAATTAAAAGCCGAAAGAAACTCTAATGAAGTAGAAAAAATTCTTAATGAACTTACGCACGCGGCCCGTAATAATTCCGGCAATTTACTGGAAATAGCCGTAAAAGCAGCCGAAGCAAGAGCTACTTTAGGAGAAATTTCTGAAGCGCTCGAAAAAGTTTATGGCCGATATAAAGCACAAATAAAATCAGTTACAGGTATCTATTCTAAAGAAGTTATGCAAGATAAAGATTTTACACGCGCATGCCGGCTGGCCGATGAATTTGCTGCCCAGGAAGGACGCAGACCCCGCATCATGATAGCAAAATTAGGACAAGACGGACACGACCGGGGAGCCAAAGTAATTGCAACTTCTTTTGCCGATATCGGCTTTGATGTAGATATAGGGCCGCTCTTTCAAACACCGCACGAAGCCGCCCGCCAGGCCATAGAAAATGATGTACATATATTGGGTATTTCTTCACTTGCTGCCGGACATAAAACACTTATACCGCAAGTTATTGATGAACTAAAAAAAATGGGTAGATCTGACATTATAGTTGTAGCCGGTGGTGTAATACCCCAACAAGACTATGATTTTTTGTTTAGTAAAAATGTTGCGGCTGTTTTCGGCCCGGGTACTAAAATTGCCAAAGCAGCTATTGACTTATTAAACATTTTGCTCGGTAAATAATCTGTTCATTATGAATAAGCAAACAAAATTTTTTGGATTTCAGGTAGAAGAGCACATTGCAATTACGCTTAAAATTATCTTCATCTTAATTTTTGCAATACTATTAAGCCGTGTTGTACAAATGCTGATGAATCGCTTTATAAAACGTTCCTCGGCCGACCTTAAAATAGACCCCACCAGATATAAGTTTGCTAAAAATTCATTAAATGTTATCATCGTGATTTTTGCGGCTATAGCAATTATTCACTCCATACCTTCTTTGCGAACTATTTCACTAACACTATTAACCGGTGCAGGAATTTTTGCTGCAGTTTTAGGTCTTGCCTCCCAGCAGGCATTTTCTAATATTTTTAGCGGTATTTTTGTTGTAATTTTTCGTCCGTTTAGAGTAGGTGATGTAATTAGAGTAGGACAGGACTTATTTGGCGTAGTAGAAGACATTACACTTAGGCATACAATTATCCGCGATTTTGAAAACCGAAGAATTATTATACCCAATGCTGTTATCAATAATGAAACCATTATTAATAATGATATTGTTGATGAAAGGGTACGCAGAAATATAAATGTAAGTATAAGCTACGAAAGCGATATAGATAAAGCAATATTAATTATACAACAATTAGCACGCAGCCATAAATATTTTTTAGATAGTCGTACCGATGAAGAAAAACAAAATAATACTCCCGATGTTGTGGTACGTGTCATTGAATTGGGCGATTTTGCAGTTAAATTAAGAGCTTATGTTTGGGCGCGTAATTTTGACGAAGCATTTGAAATGCACTGCGATTTAAATAAATTAATAAAAGAAGAATTTAACCGTCAGGGTATTGAAATTCCTTACCCGCATCGAACTATAGTATACAAGAAAGATATAATAAAATAAATTTTTCCTGTTTATTTTTTTTAATCAATAAAGTAGTATTGGTAAACTTTGTGTTGGCCTGATTTGTAATAAACTTTTAAAGGTATGGCAGAAAAATTGATAGGTTCATGTTTACCCGTTTTTTTGTTTAATACAGATATATTAAAAATTTCTTGCGGCTCTGCGAATTTCTCTGCACTTATATATTCTTTAGTCTGTAATGAGTCTTTTGATGTAATTTTTTTGGTATAGCTCATATTTGCATCCATAGATTTGTAGGATAGTTTTACTTCAACCGATTTTTTGCTGCGATTATATATTACAACCTGCATAGCCATAGGAGTTGCACATGCATTTGATTGTTTTTCGGGTTGTTTTTGTTCTTCTTTTTTTTCTTCTTTTTGCTCGTTTTTGTTTTCGGTATGAGGTGTTAATGTAATTAGCTTATGTTGATTGTCATAACTATCTTCACTAAAAAACGTTATATTACCGTTTTCATCAAGCAGGTGTGTTGATTTATACCACTGTATTCCACCATCGGGTGCACTGCTACATTCAATTTTTTTTACTCCTCCATTGTCATGATAAGTTAAGTATATCGAAGAATGTCCGGCATAATTTCTTCTATACCCTTCAAATATCCGTTCACCTTTTTTATTAAAAACTTCCACTTTTTCTTCTTTATATCCTTGCATACTTTTATCGGGCCATTTAATTTTTGTTTCTTTAGAGGCTATTTCTCCGCTTTTATATTTTTTAGTTACTGTTTCTTGCGCTTTTACAGTAATTATACAAGCAAAGCAAAAAATACAAATTATAATTTTCATATAGGTAGTTTATGATATATTTAATCAATAATTATTCCAATTTTTTTAGCACAAACCCGATTTGTATGCATATCTATTACTTATTATGTGTAGCGGGTAAATGTGTTATGAGCGTATAAAATAAACTATTAACTCAAATTAATCAATAGAAAGCAAAGTATTAGCCGGAATTTTGCTTTTGATAATACCGCCACAATCTCTCCCTTTTTGGGGAGAGCAAGTCATTTTTAATTTTCAGAATAGAAAAGCGTGTTCTATTTATAGTTAATTAACCTCGATTTAGTGGTTGTTTCCTTCCGATAAATCGGAATGATTACAAGCACTTTATCTATTATCCCAAATTCAGCATTAGAAATTTGAAATAAATCCAAATTTTCCGCCAGAGGCGGACTGAGTGCTTTGGCAAAGGTGCGGGATTTGGGTTATCCGCCCTCAGGCGAGTATTACGCATACTAATGCGTAATGTGGGATTATGCATTTACTAATGCGTAATTTGGGTTGCACGCTATGCGTGGCTAATGACAATTTTGAGATTAGGAATTATGATCGTTTAATTTCAGCGCCCAGTTTTTGCAAGCGAGTATCTATGTTTTGGTAGCCACGGTCTATTTGTTCGATGTTGTGAATGGTGCTTTTGCCTTCGGCACTCAGTGCGGCAATAAGTAGCGAAACACCGGCACGTATATCGGGTGATGACATGGTTACGCCTCTTAGCGGAAATTGCCTGTTTAAACCGATTACTGTGGCACGGTGCGGATCGCAAAGTATAATTTGTGCGCCCATGTCAATAAGTTTATCTACAAAAAATAATCTGCTTTCAAACATTTTTTGATGTATTAACACACTGCCTTTAGCTTGTGTGGCAACTACCAGTACAATGCTTAATAAATCGGGTGTAAAGCCGGGCCAGGGTGCATCGGCAACAGTCATAATAGAACCATCTATAAATGTTTCTATTTCGTATTTTTCCTGCGAGGGGATGTATAAATCATCGCCTTTCAGTTCCATTTGTATTCCCAATCGTTTAAATACATCGGGTATAATTCCCAAATCGGGATATGAAACATTTTTAATGGTAATTTCAGATTGTGTCATGGCAGCTAAGCCGATAAAACTGCCAATTTCAATCATATCGGGTAATAATTTATGGTGGCAACCATGCAAATATTCTACACCTTCAATGATTAGTAGGTTAGAACCAATACCTGTAATTTTAGCTCCCATACGTACCAGCATTTTGCATAATTGCTGGATGTAGGGTTCGCAAGCGGCATTATAAATAGTTGTTTTTCCTTTGGCAAGCACCGCTGCCATGATAATATTGGCGGTTCCTGTTACCGAGGCTTCGTCAAGCAAGATGTATGTTCCTTGCAGTTGGGATGCTTCTACTCTGTAGAATTCTTCTTTGGGGTCGTAGGTAAAACGTGCGCCTAATTTTTGAAAGCCTAAGAAATGTGTATCTAATCTTCTGCGACCTATTTTATCTCCACCGGGTTTGGGTATATATCCTTTGCCCAGTCTGGCTAGTAAGGGACCTACTATCATGATAGAACCTCTTAAGCTGCCCCCCCGGTTTTTAAAATCTGCAGAGTTAAGATAGTCTATGTTTACGTCTTTGGCTTCAAAGCTAAATGTTCCTTCTTCAATTTTTTCAACGTTTACACCCATAGCTTGCAACAAACTGATGAGTTTATTTACATCAATAATATCCGGAACATTTTCTATGATAACTTTTTCGGGTGTAAGCAGTACAGCACTGATAATTTGCAAGGCTTCATTTTTGGCTCCTTGAGGAATGAGTTCGCCTTTAAGTTTTTTTCCTCCGGTTATTTCAAAGGTACCCATGTTTAATTTAGTGTTGAGAGATTAAAAGAGTGAACAGATAAAAGCATTAATATCTTTTTTTGTTTCTGTTTTTGTTGTGTTTCCAGCGTTTTTTATTGTTGTGTTGGCGTTGGTTGTTTTCGTTACTGCCTGCAGTAGCAGTAAGGGTAACATTTTGTAATTTTATGGCTCCGTCAGATAGTTGACTAAGCTGATCAAAAATAATTTCGTCTGTTACTGTATCTCTGTTCCAGGTTAGGTAGTGTCTTTTCATTAAATTGGCGATGGCTAAAATCAAGGCTTGTTTTTCGGGGCCTTCATCAAACTCGGTAGCTTTTTTAATGAGTAATTCGATATTTTTTCCGTAATGACCAAATTTTATGTTTTTACGCGGATAGGATAAAGGTTCCGGTTTTTCGGTAAAATCTTCTTTTTGTGGTTTAGGGTAGGGTGAATCAACATCCAGTTGAAAATCTGAAATGATAAACAGGTGGCTCCATAGTTTATGGCGGTAATCTTCCACATCGCGCAGGTGAGGGTTTAATTGCCCCATAACCAATATAATGGCACGGGCTACTTTATTGCGTTCTTCCCGGTCGCTAACGCTCATGCAATATTCAACCATTCGTTGCACATTTCTTCCGTATTCGGGCATTCGTAAATAACCGCGCTGGGTATTGTAGTCTAAATCTTTAAGCATAATAATTCTATTTGCTATACAAAAAAAGCGATTTTTTTTAAATTAGTTGTATATTAAATGATAAAGTTAAATTATTTTATTATTTGTAATTTGGCAAAGCGCAGTAATAATTGTTTTTGTCCTACCTCCGGAAAAAAGATGGTGGCTTTTTGATTAGGTACAATACCTTCTATCTGCAATACTTTTCCTTTGCCGAATTTTTCGTGCAAAACGTTGTCTCCGGTTTGTATATTTATGGTAGATGTATCTGCGGATGATGAAACAGTTTCTTGTAAGTTTATTTTGACCATATTATTTTTCAGTACAGGATTATTTTTTTTGATAAGAGGTACCTCGTCAAACAATAAATCTTTGTACTTGCCGGTATGGCTATTATACGTATCAAAATCATTATGACCTGTATTTTTAGCCGGGGGTTCGGTGGGCATTTCCAGGTATTGTATGTCTATTTCATCTATAAATCTGCTGGGTTCGCATTGTACTAAGTTTCCCCATTTATAACGGGTTGAGGCATAGCTTAAGGTGGCTTGTTTTTCGGCACGGGTTAAGGCAACATAAAACAGTCGTCTTTCTTCTTCTAATTCGCTGCGCGAGCTGAGTGATAGCTGTGATGGGAAAAGATTTTCTTCTAAACCAACGATATAAACATTTTTAAATTCCAATCCTTTAGCGGCATGTATGGTCATTAATGATACGTGTTCTTTTAATTCATCATTGTCTTGTTCGGCATCGGTAAGCAAAGCTACTTCTATTAAAAAATCGCTCAGGGTAGCAGTTTCGTTATTATGTGAGGCGTTTTCTGAAAATTCTTTTACGGCATTCAATAATTCTTGAATATTTTCATAGCGGCTAACTCCTTCGGGAGTTTTGTCGTCATATAATTCTTTTAGTAAACCGGTTGATTTTGCGATATATTCTGCTAGATCAGAGGCGCTATGGGTTTGAAGTTGCGCTTTAAAACTTTTTATCATTAAAGCAAATTCGTTTAATTTGTTTAAAGTTGAAGGCGCAAGTTTTAACCCATATATTTCGGGTGATTCAATTATGTTCCATATTCCGGTTTGTGCTCTGGAGGCGCATACTATTAATGCATCTACGGTGGTTTGTCCTATGCCTCTCTTGGGATAATTAATAATTCTTTTTAGCGCTTCTTCATCATTATGGTTACATACAAGCCTGAAATATGCCAATAAATCTTTTATTTCTTTGCGTTGATAAAAAGACATACCTCCGTAAATTTTATAGGGGATGTTTCTTTTTCTGAGTGATTCTTCGAAGGCTCTTGATTGTGCGTTGGTACGGTATAAAATAGCAAAGTCGTTGTAATTGAGTTGTTGTCTGAGCAGTGTTTCGGCAATGTGGTCGGCAACCATTCTTCCTTCTTCATTATCAGTTAGGGCACGGATTATTTTTATTTTTTCTCCTTTTTCGTTGTTGGTCCAGATTTCTTTTTCAATACGTTCTTTGTTTTTTTCTATAACACTGTTTGCAGCGTTTACGATGGTTTGGGTTGAACGATAATTTTGCTCAAGTTTAAAAATTTTATAATCGGGGTAGTCGTGTTTAAAGTTTAGTATGTTTTGTATGTTAGCGCCTCTGAAGGCATAAATGCTTTGAGCATCATCACCCACCACACAGATATTTTGAAATTTAGCTGCCAGTTTTTTTAAAATATAATATTGAGCATAATTGGTGTCTTGATACTCATCTACCAGAATATATTTGAATTTGTATTGGTATTTTTCGAGCAGGTCAGGATTATCGCGCAAAAGAATGCTCATTTTGTAGAGCAGGTCGTCAAAATCCATTGCACCGGCTTTAAAACACCGTATTTCGTAAGTTTTAAATATTTCGTGAATGCGTGGTTTACCGGATTGCCTGTCAATACCGATAAGTTCGGTATTTTGTGCATAATCTTTTGCAGAAAGTAAGTTATTTTTTGCGGCAGATATTCTGCCATATACCAACCCGGGTTTGTATATTTTATCGTCTAACTGAAATTCTTTGATGATATCTTTGACAAGGTTTTTAGCATCCGTAGTGTCGTAAATAGTAAAATCCCTCGGAAAACCTATGCGTTCGTGTTCTATGCGCAGTATTTTGGCAAACACCGAATGAAAGGTGCCCATCCACACATTTTGCGATTCGCTGCTTCCAATTATTTTAGCTATTCTTTCTTTCATTTCGCGGGCGGCTTTGTTGGTAAAAGTTAACGCCAGTATATTAAATGGATCAATGCCGCTATTTATCAGGTGTGCTATTCTGTAAGTAAGCACACGTGTTTTTCCCGATCCGGCCCCGGCAATAATCATGGTTGGTCCGCTATAATTTATTACCGCTTCTTGCTGTGCTTTATTTAAGCCTTCTAAATAATTCATGCTTCAAAGGTAAAACAACAGCTCTAATGGCAACTGTGTTATTTGTAAAAAATATTCACAAAATTATTTACTAAGCGAATACTATTTTTTGCATATTTGTTAGGTATTATGGCACTTAAAAATAAAGCGGTATTAGTAAAAAATACATTAGATCCTATAGTACAGCGATGGAAGTTTATTGCGATAATATTTTTATTGTGTTTTTTGTTTTACGGCAATACATTAAATAACGGGTATTCAATGGATGATGAATTGGTTACTTATAATCATCCGGTAGTTCAAAAAGGGATAAGCGCCATACCTCAAATTTTTACCGAACGTTATACTACAAATTCCAAACAAAGCTACGAATACAGACCAGTTGTTTTGGTAAGTTTTGCCATAGAGCACCAATTATTCGGGCAAAGACCGGCTATCAGTCATTTTATTAACATTTTATTGTATGCCATACTGTGTACGGTAATATTTTATACTTTATTAAAACTTTTTGCTCCTTACCATTGGCAATTAGCGGCATTATCAACTTTCATTTTTTTAATTCATCCTTTGCATACCGAGGTAGTTGCCAGTTTAAAAAACCGGGATGAGATACTGGCATTATTATTTGCTTTTTTTGCATTGCGCAATACGCTTAATTATGTTAACTTATGTAAGATAAAATATTTGATTGTAGCATGTTTATTTATGCTCTTGTCTGTTTTGAGTAAAAAATCTACTATCACTTTTGCTGCTTTAATACCCTTATGCCTGTATTACTTTACTCAGGCTAAGATAAAACATATTTTATTTACTACATTTTTATTAGTAATTGCAGTCTGGGGTATACAATATGGTTTAAAATATTTTTTACTAAGTAAAAGTTTAGGAGTAAAAAGAAATCTTTTGTTTTTTGAGAATCCTTTGTTTGAATTAGGATATAGTTTTATTGACAGAATACCTGTGGGTTTTTATACCCTGTTATTTTATCTAAAAATGTTTTTTTGGCCATATCCGCTGGTGGTATATTACGGTTATAATACCATTCCCATAGCAGGCTGGAGCAATGTATATGCAATTATTGGCATGATACTTTTTACCGGCATAACTATATTCGCTATATACAGAATCAGGAAAAAAGAAATTACAACTTTTGCCTGGTTATTTTTTGTAATTGCCATATCCATGTTTACTAACATAGTTGTGCCCACTGTGGGTATAGTGGCAGAGCGGTTTATGTTTGTAGGTAGTATAGGTTTATCGGTATTATGTGCTTACGGAATTTTTACTTTGTTAAAGATAAATGTACGCAATCATCAAAAATATCAGAAAAATAAGTATTTAAACTACATTACCGCATTACTTGTTATAGTTAATTTCATATATATATTTGATAGAAATAAAGATTGGAATAGTCATTACAGTATTTATTATGCCGATATACAAAAAGAACCCGAAGCAGCTAAGTTACATTCTTTATTAGGTAGTCAACATTTTAATAAACTAATTGAACTCAAAAAGAAACCCAATGTAAATACACTTTTATTTCGTCAGCATTTAGATTCTAGTATTTTTCATTTTAAAAGAGCAATAGAAATTTATCCCGGTTATGCTACTTGCTATAACAACCTGGGAACGACATACTTTAATTTTTTATCAGATGTAGATAAGGCTGCATATTATTTTCAATATGCCATTAATTTAGATACGGCATACGTAGAAGCCATGTATAATCTGGCAATGATTAAAGAAATAGAGTTTGATATGTTGAAAGATTTAGTGTCTATGTTTGGAATAATTGATACAACAGTATCTGATGTTGACCATCAAGCATCGTTACAAACCGATGTTTACAATTTGATTTCACCGGCATTTAAAAAATATGTAAAATTTAAACAAAATTTATATTACACGGCTAATAATATTATAGCTGCAAGCAGACCTGATAAGCCAGCCAATGCACAAAGCTATTATCAACAGACTTTTTTAAGCGAAAAAAATGCTGAAATTATCAGTCGTTTAAACTCAAAAGAAATTGAGAAAATAACTGAAATATTAAGCAAATTAATTATTGCAGATATACAAAAACTTGATTACTCAAAAAGTCGTTTGAATATTGATAGCAGTATGAACACGTATTTTAAACCTTATTTTATATCCTACATTACAGAAAACAATAAAAATATAAAACACGTGGATAGTCTTATGCAATTAATAGCTGTGAAAGCATTAACCGAAAAAAACAAGAAGTCGGATGAAATTATACGTTTGTACAATAAAATATTATATACCGATCCTTTATATTCGGCAGCATACGATAAATTAAATGTAACCTATTTTTCGAATAATATGTTCGATTCGATGATTAGTTTAAACTTACGTATGTTACAATATCCGCAATACAGAAAAGATATTTTGTACACACAGATAGGAAACGGATATAACAATCTGAAAAACGATACACTTACAACAAAATATTACACTATGGCGGCAGAAGAAAAAGAAAAGTTATACTTAAAAAGTACTTATATCTATAATCATTTTTTAAAAGCTCAAAATTCGGTGGTATGCAATAAATTAAGACCTCAACTTAACCAGATAAAAAATGATATTTATATAACCTACGTTACTGTAGGTAATATATATAATACCATAGGTTTAGTAGAAAAATCGCAGCAAGCGTTAATTAAGGCAAATAATTATAATATAGCAAAGTAATGGGGCAAAGCATTGAAGGCATAAGCTATTATTTACCGCAAAATACATTGACTAATACCGATTTATCGAACATATTTGCCGTTCAAGAAAAAGATATTTTTAAAAAAACGGGTATTAAAAAAAGACATGTAATTGATTTAGAAACTGTCGTATCTGATTTTGCAATAAATAGTGCTGAGAAATTATTTCAGGAATATTCCTTTAACAAGGATAACATAGATGCAATTATATTTTGCTCATCGGCATATGATTATAAAGTACCGGCTACTGCTTGTGTATTACAAAATAAATTAAACTTAGGTAAACATATATATACCATCGATATCAGACATGGCTGTACCGGTTATATATATAGTTTAAGTGTGGCAAAAGGATTGATGAATACCTCACAGGCAAACCATGTTTTAATTTTTACAACAGAAATTCCAACCAGCGTTATTCATCCTGGTGATTTGGAATTGAGAATGATTTTTGGTGATGCTAGTGCAATAACTTATCTGTGCAACAAAAATAATTCAACAGGAAATATTGGTGAATTTGTTTTTGGAACGGATGGTTCGGGTGCCGGTAATTTATTTGTTAAATACAGTGGCAGTGTACAAAGACTAAAATCTGATTGGTTATTAAAAACCGAATCGCACGGTGGTATGCCATACGGTATGTTGGAAATGAATTCCGTAGAAATCTTTACATTTACCTTGCGTGAAGTACCAACCCTTGTTGCAGAGGTGCTTAAAAAAAACAGGATAAGCATGGATGAAATAGACTTATTTATTTTTCATCAGGCTAACGCTTTTTTGCTGAATATGTTAAGAAGAAAATTAAAAATACCGGAAAGCAAATTTTATGTGTATATAGAACAGGTAGGCAATACAGTTTCGGCCAGTATACCCATAGCGCTGAAAGAAGCAATAAAAGAAGGTAAAGCTAAAAAGGGTGATAAAATTTTGCTGGCTGCATTTGGTATCGGTTATTCGTGGTGTGGTACGGTAATTACGTTATAAATGTATATATTTGCGTAAAAAGCTTAAAATTATGACCATAGAGGAGTTTATTAATAAAATAGAATCAGAAATAGAAGAATTTCCACCGGGCACATTAAAACCCGATACAAACCCCAGAGAACTTGAGCAGTGGAGTTCTATGCATGCATTAATTTTAATTGCATTGATTGATTCAGAATATAATGTTACTATCAGCGGTGAAGAACTTATTAAATGTCTTACCGTGAATGATTTATATAATTTGGTTCAATCTAAATTATCGTAATGGCATTTATTACTATACCGAATGTTACAATAAAAGCAATATCAGCCTGTGTTCCTAAGAACACCGAAAGCAATTATGATTATGATTGGATTACTCCGGAAGAAAGAGCCTTGTTGGTAAAAACTACAGGTATAGAAAAACGAAGAGTAGCATCCGAAAATATCTGTACATCAGATATGTGTTTTGAAGCTGCACAAAAATTGATTCACGATTTATCAATTGATAAAAACGAAATAGAAGTATTAGTATTTGTATCACAAACAGTGGATTATTTTTTGCCCGCAACCGGAATTATACTTCAGGAGCGATTAGGTTTAAATAAAAATACCATGGCGTTTGATATAATGTTGGGCTGCTCCGGTTATGTTTATGGGCTGTCTGTTATCAGTACCTTGATAAGCACCGGAAAATTTAAAAAAGGGTTATTATTGGCAGGAGATAAATCAACTTTTTCAGTATCTAAAAAGGATAAAAGTACATATCCGTTATTTAGCGATGCGGGTACAGCCACCTTAATCGAATATGATGAACATGCTGCTCTGATGGATTTTAATTTACAAAGTGATGGAGCAGGATATAAAGCCATTCATATACCCGAAGGAGGTACGCGTGTGCGATGGAATGAAAATACTCTAAAACCTATTGAAATTGAAAAAGGCATTATCAGAAATAAATCTAATCTTTGGCTCGATGGAGTTGAAGTGTTTAACTTTTCGCTCAGAGAAGCAGCACCTAATGTCCAAAATTTAATCAATTATAACAACACTACAATAGACGATTATCATTATTTTATTTTTCATCAGGCAAATAAATTAATGAACGAAAGCATACGCAAAAAATTAAAACTGGCACCCGAAAAAGTACCTTATTCATTAAAAGATTTTGGAAATACCAGTTCTGCTTCTATACCATTGACCATGGTTACCCAATTACAGGATAAAAATTTAGCCAATCATAATTTTATATTTTCGGCATTTGGCGTTGGTTTAAGTTGGGCATCCTGCGCCATAAAAAATACCCATATACAATTATTACCCTTATTAGAAATATAAATGATTACACCTTATCATATATATAATAAAACGATATTGGTTACAGGAGCCTCTTCGGGTATTGGTAAAAAGATTGCGGTGTTTGCCTCAGAAATGGGCGGAACACTTATCGTAAATGGTAGAGATGAATTAAAATTAAAGGATACTTTTACCCGGCTTAAAGGTGATAATCATGTGTTGTTACAGGCTGATTTGTTGAATGATAAGGATATTGAAACATTAATTGAATCAGTACCTCCATTAGACGGGATAGTAATATCAGCGGGTATTATTGACCCTTATCCCATAGGTTTTTTAAATAAACAAAAAATAGAAAAAACTTTCAGTATCAATTTTAACCAACAGGTTATTCTCATATCGGGTTTATTACGTAAAAAGAAAATTAATAAAAATGCATCCATAGTTTTTATTTCTTCTATATCGGCTAAGCACCCGCATAAAGGAGGTTCCGTATATTCGGCATCAAAAGCGGCTTTAGAATCATTTAGTAAATCACTGGCGCTCGAATATTCAAACAAAGCCATACGCTCTAATTGTATTCAGGCATCTATGGTTAAAACCGAAATGTATGACATAGCCGAACAACATATCTCTAAAGAAAGAATGAACGCACATATACAACATTATCCCCTGGGAGTAGGATACCCGCAAGATATAGCAAATGCAACAGTTTTTTTATTGTCTGATGCATCTCGTTGGATTACGGGTGCAACCATCCTTATGGATGGAGGTTTTTTATTAGGAGATTTTATAAAATAATGGAAGATAAACTTAAAATATCTGTGGTAATACCTGTATATAACAGCGAAAAATCTATTGCAGAACTTGTAGATAGAATTGTTAAAACTTTGCAAAATTATATATTTGAAATAATTCTGGTTAATGACGGAAGTAAAGACAAAAGTTGGATTGAGATAGAAAAACAAAAAAATATCTATCCTGATAAAATTCGGGCAATTAATTTGACAAAAAATTTTGGACAGCATAATGCATTGTTATGCGGTTTTAGCTTTTGTAACAACGATTTAATTATAACGCTTGATGATGATTTACAACATCCCCCTGAAGAAATCAATAAGCTTGTTGCTACATATATTAATACCGATGCAGATGTAATTTATGGTATGTATAAACAAAAAAATCATTCCTTCATCAGAAATACCGGAAGCGCAATACTTAGAAAAACTTCCGATTACAGGGAAATTAACCAATCGGGTGGCTCATCCTTTCGCCTGATAAAAAAAAGACTAATAGATATATTAATAAGCAAACACGCTAATCATTATTTGTATATAGACGAAATTCTGAATTGGTATAAATCGGCCGTTGCATTGGTTGAAGTAGAACATCATCCTCGAAAATACGGTAAGTCAGGTTATACAATTAGTAAATTAATAATAATATACATAAATAATTTATATCATTACAGTACAAAACCTTTAAAAATTATTGCAGGCATTGGTTTTTTTACTTCTATTATTTCGTTTTTAATAGGCTTGCGCTTCATTTACAAAAAGATTGTACACGGTATTGAAGTACCCGGATACACTTCAATTATTGTTAGTATTATGTTTAGCACCGGATTAATTTTATTGTGTTTAGGTATCATCGGAAATTACTTATATAAACTTTATCATCTGCAACAGAAAAGACCTCCATATACCATAAAAAATATTTTGTAAAGTGATAATCCAAAAATACAATATTAAATTAAGCAGATTAACACTTGAGGACATTGAATTAGTCAGAGAAAAAAGGAACAGCGCTGATATCAGAAAGTATATGATTTACCAGAAATATATTGAACCTGATGCACAGCTCAAATGGTTTCATAATATAAACAACGTTTATAATATATACTTATTAATTGAAGTTGATGGAAAAAAAATAGGATTAGTTAACGGTAAAAATTCTGATTTTAAAAAAAAAGAATCGGAAGGAGGAATTTTTGTATGGGACGAAAACTATCGTAATACCATAATTCCTGCTTTAGTATCTGTTATAACGCTTGATTATATTTTCCTTATCTGTGAGTTTGAAAAATCATATATCAAAGTATTAGATACCAATAAAAATGCAATTATGTTTAACAAGCAGATTGGCTATGAACTATATGAATCAAAACCTGAGTTGGGATATAGTATTTATGTACTGAATAAAGAACGGTATTTAAGTAAAATCAAATTATTTAGAAAAGTCATTGCAAAATTAACGGGTGATGGTACAGAGCTGGGTATTCAAAATTTTTCTTTTTCGGGTGTTTCAGATCAGGACATTCAACTTCTTTATGGAGATTTACCCGGCTACCTCAAGCAAAAAATAAATGTGGTATTAAAAAATGAAAACAGAAAATTGCTTGAATAAAATTAAATTAAAATATCATTCCCCATTTTATTCGTTTATACACAATCAAGATAAAAATACCAGTAAGGATACTTTTTATAATACAGATGATTTTACTTGGGTAAAAGATGTAGAACAAAATTTTAAAATTATTAAAGATGAAGTTTTAAATTATTTATCAAATAATCATCATCAATTAAAACCGTATTTTGCATCTTCAATGATAAATAAAGCAGAAAACTGGAAGGTATTGGGTTTTTTATTTTGGGGAAATAAAATGTCTGTTCATGTAATGCGTGCTTGTCCGGCTACGCTCAGTATTTTAAAACGAATACCCGGTTTGGTATCAGCTTCTATTAGTATTACCGAACCATATACAGATATAAAACCCCATTACGGAGATACGGATGCCATATATCGTTGCCATTTTGGAATTGAAATACCAGCTTCATTGCCCTATTGCGGATTTAGAGTAGCTTATGAAGATAGAAGATGGGAAGAGGGTAAAATACTTATGTTTAACGATGCTAATTATCACAGAGGTTGGAATTATACCCCTAAACGCAGAATAATTTTGATTTTAGATGTACTAAAAGAACAATATATCCCTCATAAAAAATGGATATGTTCTATGGTTTTATCCGGCCTATATATGCAATTTATCAAACAAAAATTTTCCATATCATATAAGCGAAGCGGAGTGTTTTTTAAGCCTGTATTTTATTTCATAGCTTGTGTGATTTATCTTATAAAATCAATTACACCCGAATAGTTTGTTTAAACAATGATGCCAAAAATTTGATGATATATATTATAATAAAAAAATTACAAACTCTGTTTATCTTTTATAAATCTAAATCTTTCGTAGTTAAAGTAATTGCTGTATTTAAACCATTGATATAATTTTAGAGAGATATAACTTAATGTTTTTCTGAACCATACCGGATAATAAAAAAAATAACCTCTTACAATAGACATATTTATGCGATATCTTATAAAAGAAATAATCTTTTTCCATAAATAATATACTTTAAATTGGTATGGTGCGTTATATCCTAATTTGTATGCGTAACTATGCACTCTGTAGTTAATGTAATTTACTTCCTTTTCAGATAAACCTTTCTTCCATTTACCAATGTTATCAGTGTTTACAGGTTTTAATAATTCTTTATGGAAATGATTAAAAGCTTCTAATTGTTTTTTATCAGCCTCTGCTGCTTTGCGGTTAAAATCAAATACAGCATCCGTATAAGCAAGTCCTAAAAAATGAAGCAGATCTTTCATTATTTCGTTTTTACGGCCAACAAGATCTTCATATTTCACCGTAAAAAATTTGTCAGGGTATTTTTGTTTATATTTCTCTACCAGTAAGTTGCCTTGTAACCAGTTTTCTATTAAAAATTCTGTTTTTTTTATTTCGGTTAATCGCTTTACTGAATATACATTGTCTCTGAAATCTCTGTAGAGATGTATAAATTTAGATTCCGGAAATATGTTTATTATCTTATCAGTAAAATGTATATATTCAGGATTTTTATCAATAATTATCTTAATGTTTTCTTTTTCTTCTTCAGGAAAATATTTAAATGAGGTATAAACTAATTTTACCAACGATTTGAAATTTATTTCTTCATTGTAGTTTTTGATTTTATTTTCCAAGTAGTTTCTGTCAATTTTCCAATACGTGCTAAACTTATGGTCATTGTATAAGTTATTTAAAAAATCATTTATTATCGCATTATTCCACGAATTTATGCGGGCATATTTTTTTTGCAAATTAACAATTAACTTGGATTCTATGGGTGCACATATATGTGGGTGCATAGATAGCATAGATTGCAACAGGGTAGTGCCTGAGCGTCCTATTCCTAAAATAAAATATATCGGAATATTATTCATAAAAAATCCGACACAAATGTATCGGATTTATGGGGTAAAAACTGATATAGTTCTTAAAATCTTTCAAAGCCCGAAAAAAAGAAATTGGCTTCAATTTCGGCATTTTCATCACTATCTGATCCATGTACTGCATTTTTTGCTTTTGATTCTGCAAATAGTTTTCTTACGGTACCTTCTTCAGCTTGTGCCGGGTCAGTGGCACCTATAAGTTTTCTAAAATCAGCCACGGCATTTTCCTTTTCCAATATAGCAGCGAAAATCGGGCCCGAAGTCATATATTCTACTAATTCTCCGTAAAAAGGCCTTTCTTTATGCACCTCGTAAAATTTAGCAGCTTGTTGGGTAGATAAGCGAGTGTATTTCAAGGCTGTAATTTTAAAACCATTACTAATAAACATATCAATTATTTTTCCGCTGTGTCCGTTCATTACGGCATCGGGCTTAATCATTGTGAAAGTTGTTTTTCCTGCCATTTTTTTGATTTTTTTCTGTTAAAACGGCTGCAAAAGTAATAATTAACCCATATTCATTGTCAGAATTTTTTATTTATCCCCAATTTTTATTATTTACTAAAAATTCAGAGAGCTAATATATGGGATGTATCAACGAAAGCATCTTTTTAAATAGGAGCTAAAATTTATTATTTTTAAAAACAAATAGATAATACACATTAAGGAATGGGTTACTTCATTCACTGCTTAAGACAGAATATTTTAAAGCGTTTAAACCTCTGATACCGAATTGAGAAAATAAGCTATTCGTACAAAACAATAGAAACCCGGTTTGTCGCAAAAAAATAAGATTTTTTTAGATTTTATCCCGCATTACGCATTAGTATGCGTAATGCTTGCCTGATGGCGGATAACCCAAATCCCACCCCTTTGCCAAAGCACTCAGTCCGCCTCTGGCGGAAAATTTGGATTTATTTCAAATTTCTAATGCTGAATTTGGGTTTATTAGTTTTTACGGGTGTTTGGTAATAGGGTTATAATACATATTATCAGCTCTATCTCCCTAAAATCAGGGTGGTAAATGTAAAATTCAAAAGAAACGCCCCCTTTTTTCTTTCAAAAAAACTTGTATGTTATTAAATATTGCTATTTTTGTTGTACATAAATTAGTGCATACAATATGAAATACAACAAAATAGCAATTATCAGCTCACTAACATTAGCCATCTCTTTACCGGCTTGTGATGGAGGAGAAAAGAATGATGAATTTGAAAATAAGGACACAACGGAGCAAATCCTTACTGAACCTGAACCCCAGGTATTTTATCAAATACCAACACCTAACGAGTTTTTTACCGTTATTAAAGAAATTGGTGGTGCAGGAAAACAAGAATTGATGAACCCACTGGCCAACAAAGAAAAATATCTTGATAACAAAAGCAAAGCATTAAATTTTGGAGTATATTCTGCCGACCTGGCCTATGCCAGTTGCTACGATATGGGGCCAATAAGTTTTAACTATTTTAAAGTGGTTGACGATATGAGTCGTGAACTGGATATTAATGCAGCATTTGACGAGTCGGTATTTAAAAGAATTGAAGATAATATCAATAACGGTGATTCATTACTAAATATTTCTAACGACAAATACTTTGAAGCATACAGTTACCTGGAAGAAAACGAACGTGGCAATATTCTTTCATTGGTAGTTGCGGGTGGCTGGGTTGAAAGTATGCACATTGTAATGAGCCTGGCCGGAAAATTTGCAGATAGTAATCCCATTATTGAGCGTATAGCCGACCAAAAGTACACCCTTGAAAATATAATTGATTTTATGTCTAAGTATCAGGATGATAGCGATGTAAATTCTGTAAAGACTGATTTAGCCAAGTTGCTGGATATTTTTAATAAAGCTGAAGTATCAGTTACAGAATCAACATCAGGCGAGAAAGACGGGCAACTTTCACTAAGTGGAGGCACCGAAATTAAATTTAATAAAGAAATTTATAACGAGTTACTACAAGCAGTTAAAAATATCAGAACCAAAATTATTAACGCAGAATAATTTTTAATAATTATGTACATGACAACGTTTAATAAATTATTTTTTGCACTTTCTTTACCGGTAAGTATGGCTATGGCTACTACCGGTTTTTCTCAAAACTGTAAAGGTATTGAGTACGATTGTGCTCCAACCAAAAAACAACTGGATGCAGATAATGCAGGTAAGGAAAAAAATAAAAACAATTACCCCTGGTTCCAGAATAATCAATCCAGATTCGGTACCTTTGTTTACGGGGATACAACATTTATAAATATCGTTGTTTATAAAGGAACCAACTATCGCATATCCTTTTGTTCGCCCGATAAAAATGTAAACGGTAAAATTACATTTCAATTAACCGAAACCAAAACAACAGGAGAAACAATAACTACTTATACCGTTAAAAAAGAAGATAAATATAACGATGAAGGACAGGTTGTAGGCCAGGATGAAGTAACGGAAAGAAAAGATAAAAGAGTATATAACAAAAACGAAGTAGTTTTGTATGATAACACTACCGATAATATGAAACAATGGAAAGAATTTACTACCGATAAAACCAGAAAAATTACCGTTAAAGTTATAATTCCGGGTAGTGCCAATGCGTCAGATAACAGTAAAAATAAACTTTCTCCTGCCGGATACGCCTGTGTAGGCATGCTATTACAGCATCAACGTGGGCCCGGAGCTACCGGATGGAAATAAATATATTAAAACAAATGCAAGGCATCTTTTGGATGCCTTTTTTATTTTTAAAAAAATTATGCTCCCAAAAATATTATTTAGTTTAATAATAGTTCTATATAGTTATACTGCAAGCGGGGTATTAAACCTGGATAGCTTAACCAATATTTTAAAGCAGGATGTTCCCGATTCAACATATTATAAAACTGTATTTGCGTTATCTAAAGAATATCACAATAAAAGAGAATTTGCACAAGCCATAAAAATACTTAAAGAAGCACTTGATTTAGCTGTTAAAACAAACAACAAAAATAAAATTGCTGCTATCTATTCTGAGATAGGTAATAATTATCATAATTTAGAACAAAGTTCCGAAGCATTAGAGTATTTGTTTAAATCTTTGCTCCTGGTTGAAGAGTTAAAAGATACCTCATTGTTAATAATTAATTATAATACAATAGGTATAATTTATTCAAATCAAAAAAAGCATGATTTAGCCCTGAAATATTTTCAAAAATATGCCAATACGGCAAAAAGTATGAAAAACAATAAAATACATTTGATGCGCTCTTACAATAATATAGGTATCACATACAAAAACAAAGGGGATTTAAAAAGCGCTGAGATATATTATAGAAAAGCTTTGAAATATGCTAAAGAAACTGATTACAAAGTAGGTGAGATGTCTTGTTATTACAATATTGGTGTAATATATAATGAAAGAAAAGACTACCAAAAATCTATTGAATATACATTAAAAGGTTTAGCAATGGCCAAACAAATGAATAATAATTTTGCCATGGCAATAGCATATATAAACCTATCCGAAACATATTATAAAAACAATGATTTTAATATAGCCTTACTTTACTCAGATAGTGCAATGATAATAGCCCGTAATTATAACTTTAAGTTACAGCTTAGCCATACATACGAAGGAATATATAAAATATATAAAGCCACTGCAAATTATCAAAAAGCGCTAGAATACTTAGAGCAATATTTGATAATAAAAGACAGTTTGTTTAACGAAGAAAGCAATGAAAGAGTAGCACTGGCTGAAAAAAACTATCAGGCAGTTAAAATTGAAAGAGAAATGGAATCGCTGAAACAAGAAAAAAAATTAAACCAATTACGTGTAAAAGGATTGTTTGTAATATCATGTTTGGCATTGCTGGCTTTTGGTATTTTTTTATGGCGATTTATTGAAAAGAAAAAAAGTAATGCAATATTACTTAAACAAAGAGATGAAATAGCATCACAAAAAAAAGAAATAACCGATAGTATTAATTATGCCTCGCGCATACAACAAGCCATGTTGCCGCAACATAAAATATTACAAGAGTGTTTTAAAGAATATTTTATTTTACACATACCTAAAGATATCGTTTGTGGCGATTTTTACTGGTTTATTAAAATAAATAACGATATGTTACTGGCTGTTGCCGATTGTACCGGACATGGCGTTCCCGGAGCATTAATGAGTATGATAGGTAATGATAAACTAAATCATGCTACCTTAGAAAAAGGAATTACCTCGCCCGCTGAAATTTTAGCCGATATAAATAAACTAATTAAAAAAGCCCTAAAGCAGGATGATCAGACTGAAACTACCCGCGATGGTATGGATATTGCCCTGATTAATTATACCTATGGCGGTAATAAAATTACTTTTAGCGGGGCCAATCGTCCGCTATGGTTACTCAGAAATAACGAAATAATCGAATATAAGCCAACTAAAAAATCAATAGCCGGTTTTACGGATTATAACCAAACATTTGATTTAATTGAAATAGAAATACACCCTAACGATATAATATATCTCTTTACGGATGGTTTTGCCGATCAGTTTGGGGGTGATAACCAAAAAAAGATAACCACCAAAAAATTCAAAGAACTTTTACTTTCGATAGGGCATTTAAGTTTAGATGAACAAAAAATAAAACTCGAAGAATATCTTCATAAATGGAAAAACAATTTAGAACAAACTGATGATATTTGTATGATAGGACTGAAATTTTAGTTCCGTTTAATTTCTAAATTATACGTTAAATCTAAAGTGCATTATATCGCCATCTTCAACCACATAATCTTTGCCTTCTACGTTTAATTTGCCGGCATCGCGGCATGCAGCTTCCGAACCATACTTTATAAAGTCTTCATATTTTATTACTTCGGCACGGATAAAACCTTTCTCAAAATCACTATGTATAACACCGGCTGCCTGCGGAGCTTTCATGCCTTTTTCTATAGTCCATGCCCTCACTTCTTTAACTCCGGCAGTAAAATATGTTTGCAGATTTAATAATTTATATGCAGATGATATCAGTTTATTTACTCCCGGCTCATCTAAGCCCATTTCATCTAAAAACATTTTACGTTCTTCATAAGTCTCAAGCGCAGCAATCTCTGCTTCCATGGCAGCAGTTATTACTACAACTTCTGCATTTTCATTTTTTACGGCATCTTTAATTTCGTTTACATATTTATTACCGGCTTTAACCGAATTAACATCTACATTACAAACATACAATACCGGCTTGGCAGTTAAAAATTGAAATTCAGATAAATATTCATAATCTTCTTTTGCAATATTTACTGAACGCACATTGTTGCCTTGTTCCAAATGGTTTTTGACAATCAGTAATATTTCTGTTTTCTTTTTTGCATCTTTATCGCCTCCTGTTTTTGCCTGCTTTTCTATTTTAGGTAATATTTTTTCCAGTGTTTCCAAATCTTTTAACTGCAGCTCAGTATCAATTATTTCTTTATCTCTAACCGGATTAACAGAGCCATCTACATGAACAATGTTTGGATCGTCAAAGCAACGTAAAACATGTATAATGGCATTGGTTTCGCGTATATTCGCTAAAAATTGATTACCTAAACCTTCTCCTTTGCTGGCACCTTTTACCAGGCCGGCTATATCTACTATTTCTACCGTTGCCGGTACAACTTTTTCAGGTTTTACCAACGATTCAAGCTTGTATAAGCGCTCATCGGGCACCTGAGTCATACCTAAATTGGGTTCAATCGTACAAAAAGGAAAGTTTGCAGCCTGTGCTTTCCCGCTCGAAATACAATTAAATAATGTTGATTTGCCTACATTGGGTAAACCAACTATACCACATTTTAGTCCCATTCAGTTTATTTTCGTGCAAAGGTATAATTTACTTTTACATACTAATTTACAGTGAATAAATCCAATTTGCAGCACAGTTTCAGGTGTTTAATATTATCAGATATAACATTTTATTTATCCGAATTGCCTTATCAGATGCTCAATTTAGACCTGATTGAACTGAATTTAATTTGCCTGCTAAGCTAACTTATACAGCCAGTAGCGGGTTTAAAAATGATTTTATAAAAAATTATCAAAGTTTTCAACATCAAAATTTTATGCCTTTACTAAAAAAGTATTTTTGCCCAAAATACCCTCCATGAATAATATAAACGAATTACAAAAAATTGCATCGCAGGTAAGAAGAGATATTATCAGAATGGTTTATGCAGCACAAAGCGGCCATCCCGGAGGTTCTTTAGGATGTGCAGATTTTTTTGTATGCTTGTATTTTGCCATTTTAAAACACAATCCAAAAAAATTTAATATGGATGCTATAGGCGAGGATGTGTTTTTTTTATCAAACGGACATATCTCCCCGGTATGGTATAGTGTATTAGCACGCAGTGGATATTTTGATATCAAAGAACTCTCAACCTTTAGAAAAATTGACTCGCGTTTGCAAGGGCATCCCGCAACAGCCGAACACTTGCCGGGTATTAGAATGGCCTCGGGTTCGTTAGGGCAAGGGCTATCTTGTGCGATTGGTGCTGCACTCAGTAAAAAATTAAATCATGATTCACACATTGTATATTCGCTGCATGGAGACGGAGAGTTACAAGAAGGCCAAATATGGGAAGCAGCCATGTTTGCCGCTCATCATAAAGTTGATAACCTGATAGCAACCATTGATTATAACGGCAGGCAAATAGACGGAGATGTAAATCATGTTTTATCTTTAGGAAACTTAGAATTAAAATGGCAAGCTTTTGGATGGGAAGTACTGCACATGGACGGACATAATATGCAACAAATTATAGACACCCTGCAACAAGCTAAAGATAAGTGCGGGAATGGTAAACCTATTGTTATATTAATGAAAACCGAAATGGGTAAAGGAGTAGATTTTATGATGGGTACGCATAAATGGCATGGAGTAGCTCCCAATAGCGAACAAACACAAAAAGCCTTAGCTCAATTAGAAGAAACACTCGGAGATTATTAATGAACAAATACACCGGCATATTATTTCTCTTATTCAGCTTTATATTTAACTTTTGCTCAACTGCGCAGCAACAAGTAAACACAGAGCTAACACGCATACTCTTTATTTTTGATGCTTCTAACAGCATGAACGGGCCTTGGCAAGGCTCATCACGCATAGAAATAGCCAGACGAGTTATGATAAACATGTTAGATAGCTTAAAAAAACTGGATAACTTAGAACTGGCTTTGCGCATCTACGGTCATCAAACCCCTCTGCGCCCCGGTCAGCAAGACTGTAACGACACAAAATTGGAAGTGCCATTTTCTCCCGGTAATCACGATAAATTAAAAAACTGGATAAAATACGTAATTCCTAAAGGAACAACTCCCATTGCACGTTCGCTCGAAAAAGCAGGAGACGACTTTCCCGATTGCAAAACCTGCCGAAATATCATTATACTTATTACCGATGGCATCGAAGCATGCGATGAAGACCCCTGTGCTATTGCCCGCGCACTCAGACCCAAAGGTATAGTGGTAAGACCTTTTGTAATAGGTGTAGGTTTAAATGCCGAATATCTGAAAGCATTAGAATGTATCGGTACAGTTTATGATGCGGCCAGCGAAGAATCCTTTGTCAGTATTTTAAACCTGGTGGTTAGCGAAGCAGTAAATAACACAACCGCTCAAATTAATTTAAACGACATTTACAAAAAACCTACTGAAACTAATATCAGCTACACGCTTTATGACCAAAAAACAGGTGCCATTAAACATAATTATGTGCACACTTTTAATAAAAGTAAATTACCCGACACCTTAGTACTGGATCCGTTAATCACCTATAAGTTAATTGTGCATTCGGTACCTAAGGTAGAAAAAAAGGATATTAAAATAATACCCGGAAAACATAATATTATCGAAGCAGATTGCCCGCAAGGATTTTTAGACCTGAAAATTAACGGTGCATTCAGATATGATTACAAAATTAAGGCTATCATCAGGGAAAGCGGCAATATGCAAACCCTCAACGTGCAGGATTTGAATGCGCAACACAAGTATTTAGTCGGTAAATATGATTTAGAAATATTAACTCTGCCCAGAATTTATATAAACGAAGTAGAAATAAAACAAAGCCAAAGCACTAAAATAGAAATCCCCTTACCCGGAGTATTAGATTTTTATACATACCAAACCGGTTATGGAGCCATATTTGTTTATGAAAAAGGAGAAATGATATGGGTTTGCAACTTGGCCGAAGACACAAAAAATCAAAAAATATATTTGCAGCCCGGCAAATACAAAATAGTCTATCGAAATAAAAAAGCCGACAGAACTTTTCATACAACCGAAAAATTCATAGAAATTAACTCAGGAAAAACAACCGTATTAACCCTATAGTGATGGAACAATTTAAAATACTTAATGAAAAAGATACTCGCAGCGGCTTTGGTGAAGGACTGCTCGAACTGGGAAGAAAAAATACAAATGTTGTGGCTCTATGTGCCGATTTAACAGGCTCCCTTAAAATGGATGCTTTTGAAAAAGAATTTCCGGATCGTTTCTTTCAATGCGGTATAGCCGAAGCAAACATGATGAGCATAGCTGCCGGAATGACTATAGGCGGAAAAATTCCATTTACAGGTACGTTTGCTAATTTTTCTACCGGAAGAGTGTATGACCAAATCAGACAAAGCATAGCCTACTCAAATAAAAATGTTAAAATTTGTGCATCTCATGCCGGTCTCACCCTGGGCGAAGACGGTGCAACACATCAAATACTGGAAGATATCGGAATGATGAAAATGTTGCCCGGAATGACCGTTATAAACCCCTGCGATTTTAACCAAACCAAAGCCGCTACCGTAGCAATAGCTGAGCATCAAGGCCCTGTATATTTAAGATTTGGCAGACCTAAAGTGCCCAATTTTACCCCCGAAAATCAAAAGTTTGTAATTGGCAAGGCACTCAAGCTACATGAAGGCGTAGATGTAACCATCCTGGCAACCGGCCATTTGGTATGGAAAGCCATTGAAGCAGGAAAAATTTTACTCGAAAAAGGTATTAACCCCGAAATAATAAATATTCACACCATTAAACCTTTAGACGAAGAGGCAGTCATAACATCGGTACGAAAAACCAAATGCTGTGTTACAGCCGAAGAACACCAAAGAGCAGGTGGTTTAGGCGAAAGCATCGCTGCTGTTTTAACGCGTAATTTTCCCGCTCCGCTGGAAATGGTAGCTGTAAACGACACCTTTGGCGAAAGTGGTACACCGGATGAATTAATGAAAAAATACGGGCTAGATACTCCTGATATTGTGCATGCAGTAGAAAAAGTGATTGCCAGAAAATAATTATCAAGATCCATCGGCCCTGTAAGTGCTTATAATGAACTACAGTGACGATAAACTTTTACAGCTCTTTAAACAAGGCCAACAAAACTTTGCCTTTGAGCAGATTGTAAAAAAATACCAACGTAAAATATATACAGTTATCAGACGCATGATATACAGTCATGACGATACCCATGACGTGATGCAAAATACCTTTATCAAAGCATGGAAACATTTACACGATTTTCGTCAGGAAAGTAATTTATACACCTGGTTATACCGAATTGCTATCAATGAAACCCTAACCTTTATCAGTAAATCATCACATAAAATGAAAGTATTACTCGATGAAAATATGAGTACATACGTTCATTCGCTGAGTGATAATTTAAATACCGATGTTATAGAATATAAGTTACAAAAAGCAATATTAAATTTACCCGAAAAACAAAGAGCTGTATTTAACATGAAATATTATGATAATTTGAAATACGAAGAAATGTCTGAAATACTCGGTATTTCGGTTGGAGCACTAAAAGCTCATTACCACCTGGCAGTAAAAAAAATAGAATATTTTTTAATCCAAGATTAAACCACTCAGCATTTGTAAAGTCATAATTATAAAATTTAACTATGCAACATAAAAATATAGATATAGAAAAACTTAACAGAAAAGAAATATTTACCACGGATGAGTATTATTTTGAGGAATTTCCTAAGCATATAATAAATAGAATCCGTAGTAAAAACGAGCGCGTTTATGTAAAAACAGAATTTGCATGGATTACTGTTGCCGCATTAGTGTTGTTAATGTTTGGTATTTTTGATTATACAAATACACCCACTCCAAACGAACTTACCGAAACAGAAATAGTATCTTACATTACTGATAATGCCGATTTATTTCAGGATGAAGATTTATACTTCAATACGATTGAAACCGATGTGCTTACCGAACAGGAACAATATTTGATAAACGAAATAGGTTCTTTAGAATTTGAAGAAATTATTAATTAAATTATAAAACTATGAAAACAACATTTTTTAACATTTTGATGCTGTTCGCTTCTGTGCAATTATTTGCCCAACCTAATCACGAGGCTGCTGAGAAAATCAGGAGCAAAAAAATAGCCTATTTAACAGAATATTTAAAACTTACCCCTGAAGAAGCTCAGAAATTTTGGCCGGTTTATAATCAAAAAGAAGACGAATCAAAAGAATTGCGCAAACAAATGCACGAGATAAATAAAAATAAAAAATGGGAAGATATGACAGATGCCGAAGCAGAGAATATGCTGGAACAGATGCTTATTATCAGACAAAAAGAACTCGACCTGGATAAAAAATACCTTCAAAAGTTTAAAGAAGTAATTCCGGTAAAAAAAGTGGCAATGCTACATAAAGCAGAAATAGAATTTAGAAAAGAAATGATAAAAGAAATGCGCCATAATAGGCAAGAACGACATCCCAACAAACCTCATAATAAATAATATCATTATATTTATTTGTTTTGATAGCCCTGTGTTGTTTCGCAGGGCTTTTTTAATTAAATTTGCAGCCCATGATTAGAACAAAATTTTTTAAACTACCCAAAACCAAAGAGTTTAATTTTGTGCCTCGATTTTATGACGAGCGTAAAGAAAAGTTAAAATTATTGGAGCAAAATAATACCAACAAAATTTCGGCACAAGAAGATGATGCACGCCTGGAATCTTTAAAAAATAAAATTTCGCAGCGCTGGGGAAGTGCCCGAAAAGCTAATACACAAGCACCGCAAACCAACCTGAGATTAATTTTAATTATAATGATTTTAGGATTGTTTTCTTATTTTGCCTGGCAAAAAATGGAACCGCTGCTTTATCAATGGTTAAGTAAATAAATGTCAGATATAATTCGCTTATTACCCGATTCGGTTGCAAATCAAATTGCTGCAGGTGAAGTGGTTCAAAGACCTGCCTCGGTGGTTAAAGAATTGCTCGAAAATTCGGTAGATGCCGGAGCAAATCATATAAAGCTTATTTTGAAAGATGCCGGCAGAACCTTAATACAGGTTATTGACAATGGTTGCGGCATGACCACAAACGATGCACGTATGTGCTTTGAAAGACATGCTACATCCAAAATCAGCAAAGCCGATGATTTATTTGCTATTAAAACTAAAGGTTTTAGAGGCGAAGCCATGGCCTCTATAGCAGCCGTTGCTCAGGTAGAACTTAAAACCTGCAGACACGAAGATAAATTGGGAACATTGATACAAATTGAGGCCACCAGTATAAAAAAACACGAACCGCTAGCTACTGCACCCGGTACTTCTATTTCGGTAAAAAACCTGTTTTTTAATATTCCGGCACGCAGAAATTTTTTAAAGTCAGATAATGTTGAGTTAAAACACGTAATTGATGAATTTCAGCGAGTAGCCCTGGCACACCCCGAAATACACATGGAATTAACTCACAATAACAATACGCTTTTTAATTTGCCTGTTTCTAATTATCGTCAGCGAATCGTTAATATATACGGAAAATCTTATAACGAAAGATTGGTACCTACCGAAGAAACTACTGATATCGTATCAATTAAAGGGTATATAGTAAAACCCGAGTATTGTAAAAAAACAAGAGGTGAACAATATTTTTTTGTAAATAATCGCTTTATCAAAAGTCCGTATTTACATCACGCTATTCATGCTGCATACACCGGTCTTATACAAGCTGATATGCACACCGGTTATTTTATTTATCTGGATGTAAATCCATCAAGTATTGATATAAATATTCATCCCACTAAAACCGAAGTGAAATTTGAAGATGAAAAATCAATTTATTCCATATTATTTGCAGCCGTAAAACGTTCTTTGGGTTTGTTTAATGTTGCTCCTTCTATTGATTTTGGCACCCCTTCACCCATAGATATACCCCTTACAAAAATTAACCCCGAAAAAATTTCGGTACCCAAAATCCATATCAACGAAAACTATAACCCCTTTAGTAAGCACTCAAATAAACCGAATAAACCTAAAAATACAAGCCCCTTTCCCTTCGAAGAATTATTTGAAATAACAGATTTGACCGAATCTGAAAAAAAAATTGCAAGTCTTAAAAATGACCAATCAAACAATCAGTTATTTGATGAGATAAATCATACCGGCAATTACGTATATACAGCAGGAAGATACTTGATAATAAAATCCCCTAAAGGATTTAGTATTATTGATGTTTGCCGCGCACATGAACGTGTATTATACGACAGATTTATTAAATCGCTCAATACAGATAAAGCTGCGTCACAACAACAATTATTTCCTCAGGCTATTGAACTTAATCCGGCAGATTTTGTTCTACTTAAAGAGTTAGAAACAGAGTTGCAATCTATCGGATTTAGCATATCTTTTTTGGGAAATTATACTATTTCTATAAACGGTATTCCAACAGGTATAGCCGAAGATAATCCTGCGCACATCATCGAAAACATGCTCGAAGAACTAAAACATCATTCCTCAGAAATTAAAAATAACCGTAAGCATTATACAGCCATGTTATTAGCGGGTATTTTTTCCATAAAACCCGGCAGAATGTTGCATGAAGATGAAATTAGTGCCCTTTTAAAGGATTTATTTCATAGTCATTCTCCGGCTGTTAGTCCTAAGGGTAAAAACATTATAGTTAACTTTGGTCCGCAAGAATTTGATAAATATTTTAATTAATTAATATGCTCAACTCTTTATTCAGAAATATGCCACCGGTAGTAAAAAATTTATTGCTCATTAATGTATTGTTTTTTATTGCCACATGGGCATCTATGGCTAATGTTGATTTAAGATTTGTATTAGGCTTATATAATTTTTCATCAGCACAATTTGAACCTTACCAATTGGTTACACATATGTTCATGCACGGCAATTTTGCCCACATTTTATTTAATATGTTTGCGCTGATAATGTTTGGCAGTGTTTTAGAAAGAATTTGGGGTCCTAAAAGATTTTTTATATATTATTTAATAACCGGCTTTGGAGCGGTTATTTTACATAGTTTGGCAAGCTACCTGGAACTAAATCAATTACGCAGAGGAATAGATGTAGAAGTGTATAATACCATAAGAGAAATTGGTTTTGAAGAAACAATTTTGCAAGGAAAAAATTTTGCCGACCCATTATTATCAAAAATAAATACCCTTTTAAATGCACCCATGATGGGTGCTTCGGGTGCAATATTCGGATTGCTTGTCGGATTTGGTATGCTGTTCCCCAATACCGAACTCATGCTCATATTTTTACCCATACCTATTAAAGCTAAATACTTTATACCGATATTGATTGTGATTGAATTCTTTTTAGGTTTAGGTGATTATGAGTGGGATAATGTAGCTCATTTTGCCCATTTAGGAGGCGCTTTATTTGGATTTATTTTGGTAAAAATATGGCAAAATAACAGAAGTAATTTTTACTGACATGCAACGAAATTTTTTTGACGAACTAAAATACAACTTCAAAACAGGAAATATATCTATACGCCTGCTATATATCAATATAGCAATATTTATCGCAATTAAAATATATGTTTTAATATGCTTTTTATATAAAATACCCGAAAGTATTGCTTTGCATTATTACAGCAAATATTTATTACCAACTGCCGATATTCAGCAAACATTATTTAAACCCTGGTCGCTCTTTATTTATATGTTTACACATTTTAGTGTTATGCACATTTTGTTTAATATGATAATGCTTTATTTTATCGGTAAATTATTCTTAACTCTGCAAAGCGAAAAAAGATTTTTAAATATATACATCTTAGGTGGATTGTTTGGTTGGTTGCTGTATGCCATCAGTTATAATATTTTTCCTGTATTTGAAGGAAACATAGATTTGCCTATCTTGGGCGCCTCGGCATCGGTTATGGCATTGTTTGTATCTATAGCACTGTACGCTCCTAATATGGAGGTTTTTTTGTTTGGAATTATTAAAATGCGCTTAATATGGATAATGTTTTTATATCTGTTGCTTGATTTAATACAAATACCGGGCGGAATAAATGCAGGGGGACATATATCGCATTTTGGAGGTGCAGCATTAGGTGCACTCATGGCTCCGGGTTTTAAAAATTATGGAAGCTTTTTTAATCGCTACGATATTCGTGATTTATTTAAAATATTACCATCGCGCAAAAAAATGAACGTTGTTTATTCAAACAAACGTAGTTTTTCTGATGAAGAGTATAATCGCGCTAAAGCCGATAAGCAGAAAAGAATAGATGCTATTCTTGATAAAATCAGTAAATCGGGTTATGAAGCATTAAGTAAAGAAGAAAAAGATTTTTTATTCAAAGCCAGCAAAGATGTTTAGTTTTTTTGTTAAGAGAACTTTTGGTTGGCTATTGCGAATTGTTTTTATTGTCAATTTTATTTTTGGTATCGGATTATTATTGTCGTATGCTTCGGCATATATAAGTCCTGCAAAATATACCTGGTTGGCATTTTTCGGCCTGGCATACCCTGTGTTTTTATCGGTGAATATAATTTTTTTGTTGTTTTGGTTTTTTTTGCGAAGCAAATATTTGTTTTTCTCATTATTGTGTATTGCTGCAGGTTATAAATTTTTGGCAGTATATATACCTATAAAACTATCCGAAAAAAATGTAGCTTTTGATAATGCTCATAAATTGTTGTCATACAATGTAAGATTATTTGATTTATATAATTGGACGGGCAATAAACATACACGAAACAAGATTTTTAATTTTTTAAAAAAAGAAAAAGCAAGTATTATCTGTTTTCAGGAATTTTATTTGCGTAAGGCAGATAATTATTTTAATACACTTGATACCCTGCTACAATTTTTGCCTAATAAACACTATGCCGAAGCCTATACGCACGTTTTAAATATCGGTAAACAATCTTTTGGTTTGGCAACGTTTTCTGTATATCCTATCATAAATCACTTTGAAATAATTTTCGGTCAAGAAGAAACCAACAATGCTTTGGCAACAGATATAAAAATTAATGATGATACCATTCGTGTAATTAATGTACATTTGGCGTCCATCAGGTTTCAAAAAGCTGATTATGATTTTATAGGAGATGCAACATCCGCATCGCAATGGTATAATCATAAATTTTCAGAACAAAAAATAATTGAACGTTTAAATTCAGGATTCATTAAACGTGCAGAACAAATTGAAATTTTAGTAAAATATATTAACAAATCGCCATATCCGGTTATAGTTTGCGGAGATTTTAATGATACTCCGGTATCTTATTGTTATCAAACTATTTCAAAAAAATTAACAGATGCCTTTGTGAATTGCGGCAGCGGTATAGGTAAAACTTATGTGGGTAAAATTCCATTGTTACGTATAGATTATATTTTTCATTCTAATCACATAGAATCATTAAAATTTACCCGACACCCTGAGGAATATTCTGACCATCATCCCATCAGTTTTTGGTTTAAAATAAACAAAGGACACTATTATTGATTAATAGTGCCCTTTGCATGGAGGGTTGTGTATATGGAGGTTTATGGTTTAGTTATTATCGCCACCAAAGTATTTTTCTTCTAAAATATCGGCAACAGATGCTACTTCAAAAATAATGTAACTTAGGGTATCTAAGTTAGTGTATTCGGCAATCGGACTGGCTTGAACAATGATTGTTTCACAAGGTGTGCCATCGGCTTTTTTATCGTTGGTAATAGTTATGGCAGAGTAAACACCGTAACCGGCTTCTTTTAAAATATTATATAAATTTATTTGGGCACTGTAAATGCCAGCTCGGCTGTTCATATAAATAACATCTTTACCCTTTGCATAGCCTTTTGATATCCATAAATATACAAACTGATAACGATACGAGCCGTCTTTCAGTTTCATAGGCACGTCCAAGCGCCATTGTTCTTCGTTTAAACGGTCTAACTTATAATTAAATTTTTGAGCAATTTGTTCCAGCGCTCCTTTTAAATCATAAGTTACACCTGTACTTGTACCTGAGGTTGGTTCCATAATATATAATTTTCCATAAAAGAAGTTATTTTACCGATAAAACCCAAATATAATTCGGTAAATGTTAATAACTTTTGCTTGTATGTTTTGTTAACGCATATTTAGCTTAAATTATTCTCAATAATAACTTAGTTTTGCAAATATGCTTTATGGTTTAAATTATCTTGTTCCACTAACATAAAACATAAAATTAATGAATAAAACAGTACTGATAACCGGTGCTACTTCGGGTTTTGGGCTTGCTACAGCACGTGTTTTTGCCCAACACCAATATCGGTTAATTATTACCGGACGCAGGTCGGATAGATTGGAAAGTATTAAAAATGAATTAATTAAAGAATTCAGCGCACAGGTATTAACACTATGTTTCGATATTCGGTCATTACAGCAAACCCGCGTGGCATTAAACCAAATTCCCGCTGATTTTAAACCGGTAGATATATTAATAAACAATGCCGGTTTAGCATTAAATTTAGCATCTATAGACGAAGGCGATTTTGAAGACTGGGATACCATGATTGATACCAATGTGAAAGGAATATTATACATCACGCGGCTATTATTGCCCGAGATGAAAAAACGCAAGCAAGGCCATATTGTAAACATAAGTTCTACAGCCGGCAAAGAAACATATCGTTATGGCAATGTGTATTGTGCCACTAAACATGCGGTTGATTCGCTTACCAAAGCTATGCGAATAGATTTATTGCCTTATGGAATTAAGGTCAGTTCCATATCACCGGGAGCTGCAGAAACAGAATTTTCTTTGGTACGATTTAAAGGCGATACAGAGCGTGCCAAACATGTATATAGAGGTTACCAACCACTGCATGCCGAAGATATTGCCAATACAATTTGGTATGTAGTTAATCAGCCAGAACATGTTTGTATAAATGATGTGGTTATTACCGCAAAAGCACAGGCTAATTCATTTTACATAGAACGTGAAGGAGAATAATAATCATGCAGCCATATTTTGATAAATATAAGATAAAACAGTTGCTGAACAACAGCCAAAATATTTTAGTTACATCGCATAAAAACCCCGATGGAGATGCCGTAGGCTCTGTGATGGCCACTTATCATTTTTTAAAAAACATGCATAAAAATGTGCAGGTTGTGTTGCCCGATTCTTTTTCTCCTGTATTTAATTGGATGCCGGCAGCAGATGAGATAATTTTTTATGATAAAAATAAAAAACGGGCTGATGAATTAATTTCAAAAACCGATTTAATTTTTTGCCAGGATTATAATGCATTAAACAGAACCGGCCATATGCAAACAGCTTTGCAGGATGCTAAAGCAAAAAGAATATTGATAGACCATCACCCATATCCCGAAGTACAAGAATTTGACGCATTATTTAGTGATGTAAATTATTCATCAACCTGTCAAATGATTTATACATTAATACAAGAATTGGGATTGGATGAATATATCAATCACATAGTAGCAACCTGTTTATATACCGGAATAATGACTGACACAGGTTCATTTAAGTTTTCTACTACCACGGCACAAACTCATAGAGTAGTTGCATCGCTCATTGAAAAAGGGGCAGATAATGCTGCCATACACATAGCAGTTTTTGATAATAATACCGAAGACCGATTACGCTTAACCGGTTTTGCCTTATCCCAAAAACTTACTGTTGATTATAAACACGGAGTTGCATGGTTTATACTTAGTCAACAAGATTTAAAAAAATTTTATTTTCAAAAAGGCGATACCGAAGGTCTTGTAAATTACGGCTTGTCTATAAAAGGCATAGAAGTAGCCGTGTTATTTACCGAAACAGACGAACGCATAAAAATTTCATTTCGCTCTAAAGGCAAAATTGTTGTTAATGAGTTTGCCCAAAAATATTTTAACGGTGGCGGACACATGCACGCAGCGGGCGGGCAAAGTAACAAATCGCTCGATGAAACAGTAAATGATTTTATACGTTTATTACCTCAACTAAGCAAGCAAAAGCAATGATGAAATTTATTGTTTACAATATTTTTTTGGGTGTTATAATTTTTTTTCAATCTTGCAGTAATCATCATAATAATAAACAATCTCCTTTACCCGACCCGCATACCATCAAAGAAAATATGATTATACAAAACAAAGAATGGCATATTTTAGAAGATGAATCGGTAGAGGCATACGTAAGAAGAAAACAGCTAAACGTAATTACTACCGGAACAGGACTGCGTTATAAAATCTATAAAATATCCGATACAACAAAACCTACTGCCAATACGGGCGATTTGGTTACATTAAATTATTCTATTTATTTATTGGAAAACGATTCTTTATGTTATTCTTCTGAAGGAGTGCCTGAAACATTTATGGTAAACTTTGATAACGTAGAAAGCGGATTGCACGAGGCCATGGGCTATTTACGTGAAGGCGAAAAAGCAAAAATTATATTGCCTTCTTATCTGGCATTTGGTTTGATTGGCGATTTAGATAAAATTCCACCACAGTCTTCGCTTTTATACGATGTAGAAATTATTAAGATTACCAAACCACAAAAATAACATGCTCAGATGAAATACTACATTGTAATTTTTCTTGCAATTTATATATATTCATGCGCCAATAACAATAAAAATAATATCAATAACTATACAGCAACTATAGATACTGTAGAACAATTTAATGATACGACTAACAAGCCATTATCAGAGATTCATTCCATAGACACAACAGCTCAACTGCCGGATATAATTAAAATACAAAATGAAATAATAACTCCGGGCGGTGTAAAAATAACTTTTATCGAAAAAAACAATTCAAACGAAAAAGTTAATAAGGGCGATGTAGTAAAAATAAAATACAATGCCTATTTACCTAATGGTAAACTTTTCGATTCAAGCGATATGATTGGTATGCCATTAGGTTTTTTTGTTGGAATAGGCATGTCAGTAAAAGGTTGGGATGAAGCTTTGATTATGACCAACGTGGGCGATAAATTCAGATTACATGTACCGGCTAAACTTGCTTATGGTAAAAAAGGATATGGTAAACTTATACCGCCTGATGCTGATTTGGATTTTGATATGCAAATAACCGAAAAGATGAAACCTCTAATTTTGCAGGATGATTTAAAACTTTATGTTACTTTACCACAAAACCGAGAAAATATTTATCCGGTTGAGGGTAGTGAAGTCAGTATTCACTATTATGCATGGACTACAGAGGGTAAACTTTTTGACGCTACCCATTTTAATGGTAAACCATATAAATTTAAACTGGGTTTAGGTAAATCTATCGAAGGTTGGAATATTGCCTTAAAAAAAATACGCAAAGGCGAAAAAGCAATTTTGGTAGTGCCACCAAAATTAGGATATGGCGAATCAGGTATACCGGAATTGGTTCCACCCAACGCAACCCTGGTATATATGTTAGAATTAATAGATATAAAATAATGCGTTCGGGTTTACAGATAAGTAATATTTAATACCGCCTGCAAGGGTTGAATTTGTTCATATATTTTTTCAAATAAATTATCTCCCGAGTTTATAAAGTATGTCAGAAAATTTTCTTTACGTTCGGCAAGGGCATTGTCGGGTAATAATTTTTCTCTGATGGATTTAATTTGATTCAATACATTTTCATGCTTTTGTTTTTGCGCTCTTTTTACTTTTTGAGTAAGGTTATCCAGAAATTTTTCGGTTTTATTTTTTTCGGCTTCGATGTAGTTATTAAGTGATGCATCAATGGCAACACTTTTGTTTTTTATAGCATTATAAAATGCATTTACAATTTTTACTTCATCGCTTAGGTCAAACGCTTCGGTGTTGTTTTTATCAAGATACTCCGATATTAATTCCTCAGGATTTTTAAGAAAATCAATTGCATTAAAACCTGTTTTTTCAATTTTTTTCTGTGTCAGCGCGTCAATCAGCATAAAAGAATTTCTTACCAGTAAAACCGGTAAATCTAAATTACAGGTTTTAAACATTGATTTTAATTGGAGCCAGTAACTTATTTCACCCGCTCCACCAATATATACAATATTAGGTAAAATAATCTCCTGGAAAAGCGGTCGCATCAAAACATTGGGGCTGAAAAATTCCGGATTTTGTTCTATCTGTGCTAAAAGTTCATCTTTAGTCCATGTGTATTTTTTGTCATGCGTATAAAAAAGATGATTCTCACTAATTATGCGTTCGCGATAATTTTCTTGCAAATAAAAAAAATTAAATGCCCTGGGATTTACTTGTATTTTATATTTGTTTTGTTGAAGAAACAAGTTTGTATGTTCTACCTCTTTTTTTATAAATGAACTTTTTATTTCTTGTTTCAATACAGGTATTAATAAATTTTTAAATTTTTTTTCATCAGCGTTAATAACAACAATACCCCTATCGGCAAATAATTCATATATCAATAAGCGTGTAGCTTCAGATAATGAATAATTATCATAACATTTTTCAAAGATGTTTATTATTTTTTCGGTATTAATATTTTCTCCACATATTATTTTTAATTCGAGCGTCAGGCTATTCAGGGTATTTGTTTTTAATCTGCCGGAGGCTCCACCTCCTTCGTATAACCAATTTAGTTTTTTGCCAAATATATACAGATGGTCTATTTCGGCTAAATCATGGTCTTCGCTTGCCATCCAGAAGATAGGTATAAATTTTTTATCAGGAAATTTATTGTTTAGTTCATCGGCTAATTTTATAGTGTGTAAAATTTTATATATAAAAAACAGGGGACCGGTATATATTACCAATTGATGTCCTGTAGTAACAGTATACGTATGTTTTTCTTTTAATAATTCAATTTGTTTAAGTGTTTTCTCGGAGGTAATATTTTTATGTTGCTCAAGCAAACAGTTGTATAAGATACTTCTGTTTTCATCGCTGAATTTTTTATTTTCTATAGCGTTGGATATCCCTTCGTAGTTGGGAGAGTAATCATATAAAATGTTTATTTCATCCCGGTTATTTAAATAGTCATTTATCAATTCGGGTAATAAATTTGTTTGCGTAAGTGGAATAGACAGATTGGTTGGCATAATTTTTATAGATTATATATATCCGAGTATTTGTTTTTAACGTAATTCATAAAATAGCTGAAGTTTAAATATTGACCGGATATATATTTACAAATTTCATGTGCTGTTAATGTTTTACCATGTTGGTGAATGTGTGTTCTTAGCCATTGCAAAAGCGGTAACATATTGCCGTTTTCAATTTGTGTATGTAAATCGCTTATTTGCTTTTCGGCTGCATCAAAAAACTGTGCTGCATAAAAACTTCCTATAGAATATGTGGGGAAATAGCCAAAACTACCATGGCTCCAGTGTATGTCTTGTAATATACCCTGTTTATCATCGGGAACTTTTATGTCTAAGTATTTTAAATATAAATTATTCCAGTATTCAGGAAGTTCGTCTATGTTTAATTCGCTTTCAATTATTTTTTTCTCGATTTCATAGCGTATTAATATATGCAGATGATAGGTTAATTCATCGGCATTAGTTCTGATAAGCGAAGCCTGAATTTTATTCATGGCTTTGTAAAACATATCTACATTTACGTCTTTTAATTGTTTTGGGAAATATTTTTGTAATAAAGCAAAATTCCCTTTCCAATAATTAATACTTCTACCAACGTTATTCTCCCAAATTCGGGATTGTGACTCATGTACACCCAAAGAGATAGCTTCGCCTGATGGTAAACCATATTCTTCCTGAGGTATGCCTTGTTCATACAAAGCGTGTCCGCCTTCGTGTATGGTACTCCAAATCATTTCATGCAGGTTATGCTCATCAATGCGGGTTGTTACACGCACGTCATTGGGGCAAAAATGTATGGTAAATGGATGTGAGGATTTATCTTGTCTTCCGGCACCAAAATCATAATGCATTTGTTTGAGCAATTCAATTCCAAAATCCCATTGTTTTTGTGCATCATAATGCAGGTACATGAAATCATCTTTCGGTGCAGGCTTAGTTAAGATAGATTTAATAAATGGAACGAGTTGTGTTTTTACATCATTAAATAAAACGTCTAATTCATGAGTAGTACAACCCGGTTCGTATTGGTCTAATAAGGCATCATAAGGGTGTTTTTCATAACCCAGTAATTGGGTTTCTTTTTGTTTTAAGGCAATTAATTTTTTTAGTTTAGGGGCATAAAGATTATAATCGTTTTTTTCTTTTGCCTCGCTCCAAGCTACAAATGCTTCGGATAGGGTAAGAGTAAGTTCTTGTACAAAAGAGTTGGGATATTTTTTTCTGATGTTATAATCACGTAATGAATGAGCAATATTTTTTTTCTGTTTTTCATTTAGTTTATCACTTGCGTGCAGTTCGTTTAAAATATCGCCCAATTCTTTATCTGTGGCCAGTTCATGTGCAATACCTGCTAATGTAGCAAGCTGTCTTGCTCTGATACTTGCACCTTTAGGCGGCATATATGTTTCCTGGTCCCATTGCAAAACAGCTGAAGCATACAAAACATCGGCAATTTTTTGCATGCGTTGAATGTATTTATTATATAAATCTCCCATGTTTATTTTTTTAAAAAACTGATTATTAATATAAGCCATGTTGCCATAAAACACAATCCACCAAGCGGAGTAACAAACCAAATTTTCTTTGCTAATTCGGGTATACCCATTAGATGTTTTACTGACAACAAATAAAGCGATCCGCAAAAAAGTAATATTCCGGCCGATAATAAAATTGTACTCAGTATAAAAATATTTCGTTTTATTTTATCTTTATTCAGCGATAAAATTAAAAGAGCCAGGCCATGTATAAATTGATATTTTATGGCAGTTTGTAAATTGTCAAAATCGTTTAATTCAATTTTAGGTTTTAGCGTATGAGCACCCCACGCACCTAAGCCAACGGCCATGAGGATATATAAGGATGCCAAGGCAGCGGTTTTATTCATTTTAATTAGTTTGCGTAGTTCCCATAAAGGCATATTGTATCAGATTAGCACCCATTTTTAATGCTTTTAATCTGGTTTCTTCCGAATCTCCATGTACCTGCGGGTCTTCCCAACCATCGCCAAGGTCGCATTCGTAATCATAAAAAATAATAACTCTGCCTTCGTGTATTATTGCAAACCCTTGAGCAGGTTTATTGTCGTGTTCATGAATTTTGGGTAAGCCCTTCGGAAAAGAATATTTTTGATGATAAATAGGATGTGAGGGAGGTAATTCAATTAATTTTTTATCCGGAAATACCTTTTCTAATTCTTTTCTAATAAATTTATCCATACCGTAATTATCGGATATATGCAAGAAACCACCGGCCAGCAAATATTTTCTAAGGTTTTCACAATCTTTAACCGAAAATACCACATTGCCATGACCGGTCATGTGTACAAAAGGATAATTAAACAATTCGGGGCTGCCCACCTCTACGGTAGCAATTTCTTTGCTGATGTTTGTGCCCAAGTTTTTGTTGCAAAACTCCACCAGATTAGGCAATGAGGTAGGATTGGCGTACCAGTCGCCACCGCCATTATATTTTAATACAGCAATTTGATAGCTTGAATAGGGTGGTGTATAAAATGAGCTCAATAAAAGCAGGGCTAAAGCACCCGATAGAATTTTCTGTATCATGCGGTAAATTTCGCAAAAAATTATAATATCACTTAGATAATTTAATTTATTTAAGAATACTTTTGCCTAAATATTTCATGTATATATGAAAATGTCAATTGATTTAAAGTGGAATACTCCTGCAGCATGGACCAACGCAGTGATGGCCGATTTTAATAGTTTCTTGCAAGACCATGCCGATTGCGAAAGAAAAGCATCGGCTATGGCTATGAGTTTTGTAGCTAAATGTCCTGATAAGGTAGAGATTATACCTGAGTTAATAGAAACTGCCCTGGAAGAAATGGAACATTTTAAAATGGTATACGAGGTGATGCGCAAACGCAAGGTGCAACTGAAAAAAGAAATGGAGCCAGACGTATATATGAATGAATTAATAAATTTATGCCGAAGCAGGGGAGAGGAGCGATTAATGGATAGGATGCTTCTGGCATCTATTGTAGAGTGTAGAGGGGCAGAACGTTTTAAATTAATTGCCGATGCACTGCAAGAACCTGAACTGAAAGCATTTTACAAAATGCTCTGGACCAGCGAAGCCAAACATGGAAACATATTTGTAAAAATGGCATTAATCTATTGGGATAAAGAAATTGTTTACAAGCGACTTGATGAACTCATGCAAGCTGAAGCAGAAATATGTAAAAAATTACCCTACAGAGCCGCCCTGCACTAAATTTTTTTAAAATACCTTTTCTGTATAAACATCATTGGCTTGAAACATAAATCCCGAAATATGAATTTATTATTGCTGTATGAGTGCCTGATGTTTGATGTTAGCTATCCCTACAAATTGCTAATGTTTAATCCGATTGCCGTCCACATACATACGCCCACGCCATAAGTGGCAAATGACAATTTTGTGTGAAAGTAATAATTGAAAAAAAAAATTATTGCTAAAACACATATTTATTAACTTGCGCCCTGTAATTATATTATCAAATACAACATGGAAACTGTTACTGACAAAGGTACCGTAGAATTGAAAATAGATGATGGCATTGCAAGAATTGAATTTTTTCATCCCTTAAGTAATTCCATGCCGGGAAAATTACTTGGTAAACTTGCAGAAACAATTGCGGAAGCCGATAAAAAAGACGAAGTAAAAGTTATTATTTTGCAATCAGCAGGTGATAAGGCATTTTGTGCCGGTGCCTCATTTGACGAGTTAATTTCGATTAAAGATATAGAAACAGGAAAAAAATTTTTCAGTGGTTTTGCCAATGTTATTAACGCCATGCGAAAATCAAGCAAATTTATTCTGGCACGTGTACAAGGCAAAGCAGTTGGGGGAGGGGTAGGGCTTGCCTCTGCTGCCGATTATACATTTGCTCACGAAAGCGCCTCAGTTAAACTTAGCGAATTAGCTGTTGGAATAGGTCCTTTTGTTGTAGGCCCGGCAGTTGAAAGAAAAATAGGTAAATCGGCATTTGTACAGCTATCAATAAATGCAACAGAATGGCATAGTGCAAAATGGGCAGCCGAAAAAGGTTTATACCAGGAAGTTTATGCAACCCATAACGAATTAGACACTGCCATCAACAAATTGGCGAAAACTCTTGCCAACAGCAGCCCCGAAGCTATGGCCGAACTTAAAAAAGTATTCTGGCAAGGCACCGAAAACTGGGACACTTTATTATTAGAACGAGCTGCGATAAGCGGTAAGCTGGTACTTTCTGATTTTACCATTCATGCCATCAATCAATTTAAAGCCAAATAACTATATTATTTAACCTGTTCTTATTTCGTGTATTAATTATCAGTTTTCGCGATAAAATCTTTATTTTTACAACATAATTTATTAATACCAATGAATTACAAACAATTACAACAACGTCTGGAAGAACTACTGATGAATCCCGATTTATCATCAGTTATAAATGAGATTGAAGAACTATCAAAAGAATTTTATAACGCGTTGGATAACAGAAGAAGCGCAACGGCAAGCGAAGATAATGAAGATACCATTGATGCGGATTTTGATACCATACAAGAAATTAAAAGTTTAGTAAAACAATACCGCGAAAAAAAAGAACAATTACGCAAAAACCGTATAGCAGAAGAAGCTAAAAATCTACAACTTAAACAGCAAATATTAGAGGATATACGCAAGCTGATGAGCGAAGAAGAAAACATCAGTAAAGCATATCAAAAATTTAAAGAATACCGCGAACAATGGCGTAATATAGGTAAAGTACCTTCTGATAAATATTACGATTTACAACGCGAGTTCAGTAATCTTTCAGATCTGTTTCATCACAACATGAATATATACAAAGAACTTCGTGAACACGATCTGAAAAAGAATCTGCAATTCAAAAAAGAACTGATAGAAAAACTCAAGAAAAATCTTTCAGAATTATCAGATATCAGAGAGTTGGAAGCTTCTTTACATGTTATACAATACCAGTGGGAAGATACCGGTGCAGTACCCAAAGAAAGCTGGGAAGCATTAAAACAGGAATACTGGGAAGTAATTAGACAAATACAGGAAAAAGTAGCTGTTCTTAGAAACGAAAGAAAAAAACAACAAGAAGAAGCTCTGGCAGCTAAAAATCAATTAATAGAAAAAGCAAATAACATTTTAAATAAACCCAGAAATAACCAAAAAGACTGGGAATCGCATACACAAGAATTACTTGCATTACAAACCGAATGGAAAGCAATAGGGCAAGCTCCGCGTGAAGTAAACGATAAGGTATGGCAGGATTTTAGAAACGTATATGACACATTTTTTGATGCTAAAAAAGCTTATTATGAGAGCTTAAATGCAGTTTTTAACGAAAATAAGAAAAAGAAAGAAGAAATTATTGCTCAGGCAGAAAGCATCAAAGATTCTGAAGATATACAAAATACCACCAATACCTTGATAAAACTGCAAAAAGAATGGCAAAAAATAGGTTCGGCCGGTAAAAAATACGAACATATACTTTGGACAAAATTCAGGGCTGCCTGCGATCATTTTTTTAACCGCAAAAAAGCAGCTCAGGAAAATACCGAAAAACAATATGAAGAAAACTTACAACGCAAAAAAGATTTTATAGCAAGCATTGAAAGTAAAACATTTGAAGGTGATGCCGAAAATGTGATTAAACAATTAGACGAATTAACACGTGAATTTAACTCAATAGGCCATGTTCCGGTCAAAGAAAAAGATGCTATTTACAATGCTTTTAAAGAAGCTATAAATAAAAAGTATGAAACCCTGGGAATAAACCCCGAACATAAAGAAGTTATCATTTTTAAGTCTAAAATTGCTGAATTACAACAAGCTGATAATGCTTCGTTTTTATTGAATAAAGAGCGTCAATTATTGCGCGATAAAATAAATAAACTAACTGAAGAAGTAAAAAAAATAGAAACAAACCTTGGCTTTTTTGCCAATGCCCAAAGTGTTTCGCCCATGTTGCAGGAATATCACCAACAAATTGAACGAAACAACAAACAGATAGAAATATTAAAAAGAAAATTAAAACTTATACCGGTTTTAAAATAAAATAATATAACTACTTTTTTATGCCGTTAATTAAAACCTTACCACCCAAAGATTATTATGCTGTTATATTTATTTCTGAGCGTTCAGATAACTTAGATGGCTATCAGGAAATGGACGAATTAACTATTCAATTAGCAAATAAAATACCCGGTTATTTAGGATATGAAAGTATAAAATCAGCCAATAAGGGTATTTTTATATCCTATTGGGAAAGCATGGAGGCAATTAATCAATGGCGTAACCATTCGATTCATCAGCAAGCAAAAATAATGGGAAAGAACGTTTGGTATCATCATTATTTATCACAAATCTGCAAAGTAGAACATTGTACAGCAAAAAATTTTCCTGTATCGGCATAGTTTTTTAGCAATTAAAAAAACGTGATTTTACGAAACTACAAAACAATAAAAATTACGAAGAAGAATTGATTGGAATATATTTCTAAAATCAATGATTATGTATTATGTAAAGATAGGTCGATATATTAATCTCTAATTTATCCCACATTACACATGCTAATGCGTAATGTGGGATTATTTGCGTTGCATATTTAAAATGTTCAGTATGGCTATTTTATCTTACTATCTTTTGTCTTACCCACCTTTACTTTGTAAGTAAAGCATACAAAAGAAGAATATTTTCAGGCTTAATCTATTTTCGGAGGTTCCGGTAATTGTTTTTCCTTAAATAACAGTTTCCCGTTTTTATATTTGTAAACATAGTAAGAATATGTGGTATAATATAAACGCCATTTACCGTTTTTTAATCCGTTTTTATATCTGCCATAAAAATTATGCGTTTTATAAGCCCAATAACCCTGTTTAATATCATCTGCATAAATGCCTTTAATCCAAACTTTGCCTTCAGGGCTGTATAATGTGTACTCGCCATTTTTTTTATTTTTTTGATAAATGATTTTTTCCATCACACTACCGTTCTTATAAAAAGTGGTAAACACACCATTTATAAACCCGTTATAATAATGACAGCTGTAAGCAATTTTGCTTGTATCATCTTTATACACCGCTAATTCTTTGCCGTTGGGTTGCTCGGATTTTATAACAAGTACTTCGGCAGGCATATATACCGTATCGCTCAGATAGTAACGAATGCTTTTTTGCGAAAAACCCTCAGGTAATGATAGAATACAAAACAAGGTAAAAATTATTAATATTTTGTGCATAAAATAAGATTTTGGGGTAACAAAAATATAAACATTATCTATCTTAAATTGTATATATCCTGTTACATTTGCAAAAAAAATGTTTAACCTTTAAAAGATAATAAATTATGGTATTAGTAGGTAAAAAAGCCCCCTCATTTAATGCAACTGCCGTAATTGACGGTGGAAAAGTTGTAGATAATTTTTCACTGGATCAATATTTAGGCAAAAAACATGTGATATTTTTCTTTTACCCCAAAGATTTCACATTTGTTTGCCCTACCGAATTGCATGCATTTCAGGCAAAACTGGCAGAATTTGAAAAGCGCAATGTAGCGGTTGTTGCATGCAGCACCGATACTGCCGAAAGTCACTGGGGTTGGTTGCAAATGAGTAAAGAACAGGGCGGTATCAAAGGTGTAACATATCCGATTATTGCCGATACAACCAAAACTATTTCGGATGCTTATGGCGTTCTTGCCGGTGAGTATGATTATGATGAGGAAGGAAATTTAATAGCATCCGGCCCGATGATTGCATACAGAGGATTGTTTTTAATTGATAAATCAGGCACCGTAATGCATCAGGTAGTTAATTTCTTTCCCTTGGGTCGTAGTGTTGACGAAGCCCTGAGAATGGTTGATGCTTTACAGTTTTTTGAAGAAAATGGTGAGGTTTGCCCTGCTGACTGGCACAAAGGTGCATCAGGTTTAAAAGCTACCCACGAAGGCGTGGCTGAATATCTGGCTACTCATTAATACTCAAAGATAAATGCACACAAAGCCTGCCAAACAATACATGGCAGGCTTTTTAATTTGCGATTGATCAAAATCATTATTAAGTAAGTATATTTTTAATATCTTTCAGGCTAAATAATATTATTATGGATGCTAAACAACATTTATTTTATGGTATAGGCAACATTGCTTATGCATTGGCCGGTGTTGACGGTAAAGTTCAACGCGAAGAAAAAGAAGCCTTGCAAAAACTTATCGCCACTGAAATTAATAAAATTGATAGTGATGCTGACTATACAGATATTATTTTTCAGGTATTGGATAAAGATAAAGCCAATTTTGAAAAATCCTATAAACAAGGTATAAATGCTATTAAACTGGGCGAACATAAACTTACACCTATCCTTAAATGGCAATTTGTAGCATTATTACAAAAAGTGGCAGAAGCATACCCACCTGCTACCGATGATGAAAATGAGGTTATTGCACGATTTATCAGAGACCTTAGAGCTATCGGACACTGAGGATTTTAGGACAGCTAAAATATTATTATCTTTTGTACTTGTTGTTTATATAACAGGCTGTTTGTTTCTGTATTTTTTCAACTTATCAGGTAATTGCAGGCAAAAATATTTCATGTATTTTTGAAAAAACAAATGTTTGCCATTGTAGATATAGAAACAACCGGGGGCACTCCCCAACAATCTGCCATTACCGAAATAGCTGTTATCGTTACCAACGGAAAAAAAATCATAGAAGAATATACAACTCTTATCAACCCTCAAAAAAATATTCATCCCTATGTCTCTAAATTAACCGGTATAACTAATCAAATGGTGGCTAATGCACCCACTTTTGAACAAGTTGCTGATAAGTTAGACGAAATAACTAAAAATTGTGTATTTGTGGCGCATAATGTTGCTTTTGATTACAGCATACTCAAAAACATGTTTTATGAATCGGGAAGAATATTTCAGCGCGAATTGCTTTGTACCGTAAAATTAGGCCGTAAAGTTTTTCCCGGACTTAGCTCATATTCTTTGGGATCTTTGGCTAAAGAACTAAATCTTACCCTGGAAAAAGGTCACCGGGCTTATGCAGATACTTTTGCTACCTACGAATTATTTAAATTAATTTACGGTGCATTGCAAGACAAAACTTTAGCATATATAGAAAGCGGAGAACCTCGTTTAACCGGTATTCCCGAAAAAGACAGAATATTGCAGGCAGTACCCGAAGCCACCGGTATTTATTACTTACACGATGCAAATAACGAAATTATTTATGTTGGTTCGGCAAGTAACCTGCGTAAAAAAATATGGAACCATTTAACAGCTACCAAGAGCAGATTCGCTTTTAGCTTGCAAAATTCTGTCAGCGATGTAAGTTATAAACTTACCGGTAGCGAACTGGCCGCACGTTTGCTCGAAATAAACTTTATAAAAAAGAAAAAACCACTCTTTAATCGTAAACCTAAAATTGTCTTTCCCAAGCATGCCGAATATCCCGATAAACTGTGGATAACAGATAAAGGTCCCGATAAACAGCATAAAACCGTTATTTGTACAAACTTTAGCAAAACCTTTTATGCTGTGGTACCTGTATCAGAACAAATTTTACATCCGGATCAATTAGCAGATTACAACCCGCAGGAATTTAGCGGTATGAACTTTTATTTTACCGCTATAGATTACATTAAAAAACAAAAAGTAGAAAACTGGAAGAAATTACAAGGTAAATGAGTTGAAATGATCGTTAGTGCTCGATTTTTCAAATTTGTTTTTTGAATAATTACTGCCTTCTCTGCGTGCTAAAGCAAACAAACTCAATACAATCAAAAACAAAATGCTAAAAAGTATTAAATAAACCATAGTTTTTTTGATTTGTCGTTATATTTACTGTTTTCGTATACAAAATTATAACATTTATATATGATAAACAAAATTTAATCGGAAATTTTTTGACTTTTATCTGTTAAAATATGTGATTTATTATAAAATTTTAATTATTTATAGATATATTATTGAATATCAATATTTTATTAACCAAAATTCAGCATTAGAAATTTGGATTTATTTCAAATTTTCCGCCATCAGGCGAACATTACGCATTAGCATGCGTAATGTGGGATTAATATAAAAAACATAATGTGTTCAGGCAATAAAATGCTGTACAAACGCTTATTTTACGATATTTGTAAATAAAATGAGAAAACTTTTATTTATATTAATACTATTGAATGTCTTCTGCAATACCTACTCACAAAAAAGCGAGGAAGATTTTAACAGAATGGTAAACAGGTTAATTTCCAACTCGGTACCTGTAATTCAACCGTCCGAATTAAAAGATAAAATAGACCGCTCAGAAAAGCTTATCATATTAGATGCCAGAGAAATAAATGAGTATAAGGTTAGTCATATCAAAAATTCCATATATGCCGGGTATGATAAATTTAATAAAAATTGCGTTAGTGGAGTAGATAAAAATGCAACCATAGTAGTGTATTGTTCGGTAGGATACAGAAGCGAAAAGATAGCCGAGAAAATAAAAAAAATGGGCTACAAAGAAGTGTATAATTTATATGGCGGAATTTTTAAATGGATAAATTCAGGTTTTCCGGTAGTAGATGCACATCAAAACGAAACCCTAAACATACATCCGTATAACGAGCGCTGGGGTAAATGGCTGAATAAAGGAATCAAGAAGTATGAGTAGCAAAAATTTGTTGATGATTTTTGTAAAAAATGCACAGATTGGCAAAGTAAAAACCCGTCTGGCAGCTAGTATAGGCGATGAAGCGGCCTTAGACATATATATCAAACTATTAAAGCACACGGCTGCTGTAGCTCAAAAAACAGATGCTGACAAAGCCGTTTTTTATTCCTCGTTTATTGAAGAAAATGATGAGTTTAACCCATATGATTTTTATAAATACCTGCAATCGGGAGAAGATTTAGGAAAAAAAATGGCAAATGCCTTCATCAAAGCCTTTGCCAGGAAATACGAAAATGTAATTATTATAGGCAGCGATTGCTTAGATCTGGATGAAAACATTCTGCAGGAGGCTTTTATAAAATTAGAACATTATGATGTAGTAATTGGTCCGGCCTTAGATGGCGGATACTATCTTTTAGGCATGAAAAAATATCATCCCTCTTTTTTTGAAAACAAACAATGGAGTACCAACAATGTGTGTATAGACACTATCTTAGATTGTAAAAATCATCATCTGAAATATTTTTTACTGAAAGCAATAAGCGATGTTGACGTGGAAAGTGATGTAAATTTTGAAAAACTCAATAAAATTAAATGAGCCAAATAAGTATAATCATCCCGGTATTAAACGAAGAAAAACATATAGCCCGTATATTGCAATATCTGCAAAACCATCAATACGGATATGTAAAAGAAATTATTGTAGTTGACGGTGGCAGCACTGATAACACTATACAAATTGCAGCTGTAAACGGAGCCTATGTAATCAGCAGCGAAAAAGGCAGATCAAAACAACTTAATGCAGGAGCCAGATATGCCACAGGAAATATTTTGTATTTTTTACATGTTGATAGCTTTCCGCCCAGGCATTTTGACAAATATATTCTTGATAACATCAACGGCATTTGCGGCAGCGGGTGCTTTAAAATGCAGTTTAACAGCCGGCATTGGCTGCTTAGAATCAGCGGCTGGCTTACTAAATTTAACAGTAGCTGGTGCCGGGGAGGCGACCAAAGCTTGTTTATTTACAAAGATTTATTTTTTAAAGCCGGAGCCTTTTGCGAAGATTTTATTATTTACGAAGATAACGAAATTTTATACCGCATCAGAAAAGTAACCGGCTTTACCGTTATACAAGATAAACCCATTATTACCTCAGCCCGCAGATACTACGATAACGGAGTAGTTCGGTTGCAATATATTTTTTTTACCATACATTTGATGTATCGTTTAGGATTTTCGCACGACAAAATGCTTCAACGATACCGAAAAAAAGTAAAATAAACACTTAATGGATAACTTATTACAGGCTATAAAAGAAACGGTAAATTACCTTCATACAGCAGGAATAGTAAAGGCTGAAGCAGGCGTAATATTAGGTACGGGATTAGGCGACTTTGTAAAAGAAATAGCCATCGAAAAAGAAATTCCCTACACAGATATTCCGCATTTTCCGATCTCAACCGTAGAGTTTCATTCGGGTAAATTGATATATGGAACCGTTTCGGGTAAAAAAGTATTGGTATTGAACGGACGTTTTCATTATTACGAAGGATATACCATGCAACAAATAGCCTATCCGGTTAGAATTATGCAGGCATTAGGCATCAAAAATTTATTTATTTCAAATGCAGCCGGTGCCATGAATCTGCAATGGAAAAAAGGCGATCTGATGCTCATATCCGATCATATCAATCTGTTACCCGCCAATCCTTTAATTGGTAAAAATTATAATGAACTGGGCGCCCGGTTTCCCGATATGAGTAAAACCTATTGTCCTTATTTAAGAAGTTTAATCAAAAAAATAGCCCGAGAAAACGACCTGACGCTGCGGGAAGGAGTATATGTTGCCGTACAAGGCCCCATGCTCGAAACACCGGCAGAATATCGCTTTCTGAACAAAATTGGTGCAGATGCCGTAGGTATGAGTACTGTGCCCGAAGTTATTGCAGCTATACATGGAGGCATTTCGGTTGCTGCTATATCGGTACTTACCGATGAGTGCGACCCCGATAATTTAAAACCCATCAACATACCCGAAATTATAGAAATAGCCGCTAAAGCAGAAAAAAAACTTAGCCTCATTTTTAAAAAAGCCATTGAGTTATGCGGAAAAGATTATTGATTATAACACTTGCATGGTTTGCAACACATTTATACGCTCAAACGGATAAAAAAAACGATAAACCGGCTAAAGAAATACAACGCACAAACTTTGATGCCTATGCAATATTTGATAAAAACGGTAAAAAAACAGACTTTGCAACTGCCATTAAAACTATTTTAAAATCGGAGGTAGTATTTTTTGGCGAATTACACGATAATCCCATTTCACACTGGCTTCAATTGCAACTGGTTAAAGAAGCTTATAAAGTTAAAAAAGATAAACTGATGCTTTCGGCCGAAATGTTTGAAGCAGATCAACAACCCTTAATGGATGAATATTTAGCCGGAATTATCTCACAAAAAAGTTTTGAAGAAGAAATGCGCCTATGGAAAAATTACAAAACCGATTATAAGCCCCTGCTCGATTTTGCCAGGGATAATAAACTGAAATTTATTTGTGCCAATATACCGCGCAGATACGCCTCTTTAGTTTATAAAAAAGGCCTTGAAATGTTAGACAGTTTAACTGAAGAAGCTAAAAAATACATTGCACCGCTGCCTGTAAAATTTGATGCCGAATTAAAATGTTATAAAGATATTTTGCAAAATGCCGCAGGTCACGGTGGAGATAACCTTGCCAAAGCACAAGCCATTAAAGATGCTACCATGGCATGGATGATTACCAAAAACTATATCAAAGATAATTTTCTGATACATTTGAATGGTGCCTATCACTCTGATTTTAACGAAGGAACCATGTGGTATTTAAAACAATATTATCCTGCTTTAAAAACAATAAACATAACTACCGTATTGCAGGAGGATGTTACCAAGCTTTTACCCGAACATAAAAATCGTGCTGACTACATCATTGTAGTTCCAACCGATATGTGTAACACACATTAAATAATACGGATGAAACTGAGTTATTGGGAATATGATACCTGGTTTAACCAGCCTGATTTTTGTATTATTGGCAGTGGTATTGTTGGTTTAAGTGCAGCCTACTATTTGCGCATCAAATATCCGAAAGCAAAAATTATTGTATTGGAAAAAGGTTTTTTGCCGGCAGGTGCAAGTACCAAAAATGCCGGCTTTGCCTGTTTTGGTAGTATAAGCGAACTGATTGCCGACAGAAATAACATGAGCGAAAACGAAATTTTTAGTTTGATAGAAAAAAGATGGAAGGGTTTGCTCAATTTGAGAAAATTACTGGGAGATGACAATTTGCAATATGAAAATTCGGGTGGTTTTGAATTATTTAAAAACGATGAAAAGGAATTATTTGAACGCTGTGCTGCTGTAATAAATTATTTCAATGCATCTTTAAAAAAAATAATCGGCACAGAAGTATATAGTTTGGTTAACAACACGCAGCAATTTAACGCATTTAGTAAACTGATAAAAAATAACTACGAAGGTCAGATAAATACGGGCAAAATGATGTTGTCCTTACTAAATATATGCCGTAGCCACAATATTGACGTATTAAACGGGGTTGATGTAAAAAAAGTATATGCAACAAACAATTCGGTTGAAATTGAAATCAATGAAAATATATTTATTACTGCAAAAACTGCCATTATAGCTACCAATGGTTTTGCACAAAAAATGTTTCCCCAACTGGATGTAAAACCGGCACGGGCACAGGTATTAATTACCGAAATCATAGAAAACCTGCATTTTTCGGGTACCTATCATTACGATGCCGGGTATTATTATTTTAGAAATGTAGGGAACCGTATTTTATTAGGCGGAGGCAGAAATATTGATTTTAATAGCGAAACAACTGAGGAAATAAATATTACCGAAAAAATTCAGAATGCATTAGACAAAATGTTATACGAAATAATATTACCGGGGAAAAGAGTGAACATTGAAAAACGCTGGGCAGGTATTATGGGAGTAGGAGCAAAAAAGTATCCTATCATTGATGAAATTGAAAAAAATGTGTGGGTAGCTGTGAGGATGGGTGGAATGGGAGTGGCCATTGGCAGTATGGTAGGCAAAGAAGTAGCTGAAAAAATTTAGGGTTATAATCAAAATAATTATTCAAGCATTTCATCCGCTTTATCGTCCCACGAAAATGATACAAGTCTCCATCCCTCATTATTTTTATAATAAATAAAACTTGCACGTATATAATAATATTCGCATTGTAAAATATAATTTTTATTTAAAACCACATCCGATATTTTTTTATCCTTTATAAATTTATAACCGATAGCATTGCCAAATCTTACTATAGCCATACCAAATTGCTTTATGGTTTTGGTTTCAAAATCATCTATCTCATGCTCTGATAATACCCAGTACTTTCTAAGTAATTTAAACATATTGGTGTAATCTTGCTGAACAAAGTATTTCATCACATCTTCGCTGTGCGTTTTAATGGCATCGGTAGATTTGAGATATTCGACAGATTGTGCATGTTTAACTAAAAAAAGGTTAAACGCTAAACACAAGATTAAAAAAGGTTTTTTCATTTTCCGGATTATTAAAGTTTTTACAAAGTTATTATTATAAATTCTAAATAAATATACGAAATAATACGTATGTCATACTTTGTTTACCAAATCAACCAGTCTGGCAGAATATCCTGATTCATTATCATACCAGCCAACCACTTTAACCATATTGCCAACCACCGAGGTTAATTGTCCATCAATCAATACAGAATGTTGGTTGCCAACACAATCAACAGAAACTATAGGTTCATCGGTATAATCTAATATACCTTTTAAATTTCCTTTAGCTGTCTCTGCAAATTTTTTATTTATTTGTTCAACGGTTTTTACTGATTTAACAATAAAAGTAATATCGGTAAGCGAGCCATCGGGTACGGGTACACGAATACCACAACCACCCACTTTGCCTTCTAATTCCGGAAAAATTTTTGTAATGGCTTTTGCTGCTCCGGTAGTAGTAGGTATAATTGAAACTGCCGCTGCTCTGGCTCTTCGCAGGTCGTTGTGCGGAGCATCATGCAATCGTTGGTCTCCGGTATAAGAATGTATGGTAGAAACATAACAGCTTTCTATGCCGCACAACTCATTGATAACTTTTATCATGGGTGCAGCACAATTGGTAGTGCACGATGCGTTAGAGATTATTTTTTCAGTTCCGTCAAGTATATGTTCATTTACTCCCAATACAACGGTTTTTACATCATCGCTTTTGGCCGGGGCAGATATAATTACTTTTCGTGCACCGCAAACAAGATGCTTTTCGGCATCTTCTTTTTTGGTAAAATGACCCGTTGATTCTATAACTATATCAATTCCTAAATCTTTCCATGGAAGATTTTCAATATTTTTTTCCGACAAAATTTTTATTTCAATGCCGTTGATAACTAAATGTTGGTTTTTAACATTTACGCTACCCGGAAATTTCCCATGCACGGAATCGTATTTAAATAAATGTGCCAGTGTATAAACATCCGTTAAATCGTTGATGGCAATGATTTCAATATGATGATTATTGAGGGCATATCGGGTAAAAACTCTGCCTATTCTGCCAAAACCATTTATGGCTATCCGTTTTTTTTTCATTTTATTTGCTTTGTTTTATACAAAGTTAATATAATCCGCAATTCTGTGTTCTATTGTTTTCCTATCGATAAAAATTCAATTATGTTTAAAAAGGTAACTGACTAATATATTCAGGTCTTTTATCCAGGTATATTCGCGCGCATAAACTATGTTCAGTCTGTTACAAACATCGGCATTCACATCGCCAAATTTTAGTTGGTGGATAAGTGATACAATTCCTTCTTTAATTTTAGGTAATTTAATGTTTTTATCTGCCGTATGGGCATAGCCTATGAAGGTATATTTACCTGCTGCCACCAAAATAAGTTTGGTGAATATTTTACGGTAATTTGGTAATACTACCATCAAAGGAAATAAAACTAAAAGTATTAAAGAAGCTAAAACATCAAATATGCGTTTATTTCGTTTATTAGCTGGTTTGTTTATTGAATTGATATCAAATACATACAAATCACCGCTGTTATCAATTGAGTTGCTGCCAATAATATAAGTACTTTCGGGTTGAGCTATTTTAAAATCGGTTTTATTTTTATCGGCTGCCCACATTAATTCTATAATTTGTGTGGCACTTAAATCGGCTGCACAAAAAATTATTTCATGTATTTTAAATACATCAACCATTTCTTTTATACGGCTAATATTACCCGTAAAAAAAGGGTCTTCACTTGTCTGTGGCGAAACATAATGTACCGTGTATTTATGGTTTAATGTTTCTTTAAGCAAATTACTAACTCTTTGTGCCTCGTTGCGATTACCCACAATGAGAATATTTTTATCGGAAGACTTAAAAAATGAATACTCCTGATAGCCTAAATATGCCGAAATAAAACGGGAAAACATAATGGCCGGCACTACTATCATACCTCCGCTGGCTACTATGGTTCTTGAAAATTGCCAGTCCTTAGGAAAAAGTGCATAAGCCATCAGCAGAATTGCCGTGCCGCTGATTACGCCTTTAACAAGGGCATTGATACGTGTAGATTTATCGTACCCACCGCAAATCCAAAATGAAATTAACCAAACCATGGAGTAGGAGGGAAGGGCTACATTTACAAGCTTGTTTGGAAATATTATATTAGTAAATTCCTGATAATAATAGCTTAACAGGTGCAATCCACACAGAATAAGAGTAAATTCAAAAACAGGTAAAAAGCTTTTTTTAATAATTCTGTTTAAAATAGCCACGCTTGCTCTGAAATAGATGGCTATTTTTATAAAAAAAGAAAAGATGCGTGCGTTTTTTTGCGAAAAATGTTTTTGGGCAAAAATGATCATTGCGTTATAAAACACAAAAACATAATTAACACTGCTTTTTTTAGTGCTTTCGCCTTTGTAATGAATAATGGTGGTTTCTGGAAAATAATAGTTTTTATAACCGGCCTGTATGATGCGCCAGGAGAGGTCTATATCTTCGCCATACATAAAAAATTTTTCGTCAAGTAAACCGGTTTTTTCGAGCGCTTTTTTTCTAATCAACATAAATGCACCCGAGAGTATATCTACGGAATGAGTTTTTTCTTTATCGAGATAACTCAGGTGGTATTTGCCGAATTTTTTTGAATGAGGAAAAATTCGCGAGATACCAAAAATTTTATAAAAAGCTACGGCAGGTGTTGGCAAACCTCTTTTTGATTCGGGTAAAAAATTACCTTTACCGTCAATCATTTTTACACCCAATCCACCCGCTTCGGGGTGGGCATCCATAAATGCCAGGCACTTATCAAAGGTATCTTCTTCTATCACCGTATCGGGATTAAGCAATAATATATATTCGCCTGATGATAAATGAATAGCCTGATTGTTTGCTTTAGAAAATCCGGCATTAAATTTATTTTCGATTAATTTAACTTGCGGAAATTTTGTTTTTACCATTAAGCAGGAGCCATCTACCGAATTGTTGTCTACCACAAATACTTCGGCAGAAATATTTTTTAGTGCTCTGAATACTGCGTGTAAACATTGTTCTAAAAAATATTCTACATTGTAGTTTACAATGATAACACTCAGTTTTATGTTGTTAGTATCAGGCACGCAATGTTTGTAATATATAAACGATTTTATTAGATTAACATTGCATCAGGTTTGTAAAACCCCTGTGCTGAATGGTTTGGTTATAGGGGCATGATTTGCAGCTTCAATGCCCATCGAAATCCATTTGCGTGTTTCCAGGGGGTCAATGATAGCATCTAACCACAAGCGGGCAGCAGCGTAATAGGGGGTGGTTTGTTTATCGTAGCGCGATTTTATTTTATCAAATATTTCTTTTTCTCGTTCGGGGCTAATTTCTTCGCCTTTAGCTTTTAGCGAGGCAACCTCTATTTGTAATAATACTTTGGCTGCCTGAGCACCGCCCATTACAGCTACCTGGGCTGTTGGCCAACCCACAATCAAACGGGGGTCGTAGGCTTTGCCGCACATGGCATAGTTTCCGGCACCGTAGGAGTTGCCCAATATTACCGTAAATTTAGGAACTACCGAGTTGCTCTGTGCGTTTACCATTTTGGCCCCATCTTTTATAATGCCTCCGTGTTCGCTGCGCGAGCCTACCATAAAGCCTGTTACATCCTGTAAAAAAACAAGTGGTATTTTTTTCTGATTGCAATTCATTATAAAGCGGGCTGCTTTATCGGCACTGTCGCTGTATATTACCCCGCCTTGTTGCATTTCGCCTTTTTTACTTTTTACGATGCTGCGTTGATTCGCTACAATACCCACTGCCCAGCCATCTATCCGGGCATAACCGCAAACAATGGTTTTACCATATAGTTCTTTATATTCTTCAAATTCAGAGTTATCTACCAGACGATGGATAATTTCTTTTATTTCGTAGGGTTTGTTTCTTTGTTCGGGTATAATACCATAAATTTCTTTTTCATCAAGAGCCGGAGGCATTGGTTTTATACGGTCAAAACCGGCCAGACTCTGATGCCCGACTTTATGCATGATTTTTTTTATACGATCTAAGCAGTCTTTATCATCTTTGCATTTATAATCAGTAACTCCCGAAATTTCGCAATGAGTAGTTGCACCGCCCAGGGTTTCATTGTCAATGTCTTCGCCTATGGCAGCCTTTACTAAATAAGAGCCGGCTAAAAATATGCTTCCGGTTTTATCAACAATCAATGCTTCATCACTCATTATAGGCAAATAAGCGCCACCGGCTACGCAACTACCCATTACGGCAGCAATCTGTAAAATGCCGCTGCTGCTCATTATAGCGTTGTTTCTGAATATACGCCCAAAATGCTCTTTATCGGGAAATATTTCATCCTGCATAGGTAAATAAACGCCTGCGCTATCTACCAGATAGATGATTGGCAACCTGTTTTCAATGGCAATTTCCTGTGCGCGTAAATTCTTTTTACCGGTAATAGGAAACCATGCTCCGGCTTTTACGGTGGCATCGTTGGCCACCACAATACATTGCCTGCCGCTTACATAGCCAATTACTACCACCACACCGCCTGCAGGGCAGCCTCCATGCTCAGCATACATTTCGTATCCGGCAAATGCACCAATTTCTATGCGAGGAGCGTCTTTATCCAGCAGGTAATCAATTCGTTCGCGGGCACTCAGCTTGCCTTCACTGTGAAGTTTTTCAATCCGTTTTTTACCTCCGCCTTCTTCAATCTTATTTAGTTTTTGATTCATTTGCGAGATAAGTAACTTCATCACATCTTCATTCTTATTAAATTCAATATCGCTCAAACTTTTTGATTTTATAGCCATTGGATTGTTTTTTGGGGTAAAGATAATTTATAAACCTAAATTGAGTGTCAGAGATTTAAACTTTGTCAGAACAGGTAATATGCTTGTATTTTAGAATCTTTGGTATTTAGCTTATACCAGAACAAAGTGTTTGTATACTTCATTGAGTATATACTAATAATTATTTTCAGTTTTATGCAAGCATCACTAATTGCACATTAAACCCTTGTAAAGTATCTTTGTTAAATATATATGCAAATAAATAAACCTTTTATTGTTAGTGGTCCATGTAGTGCCGAAAGTGAAGAACAAATGTTGCAAACAGCCATGGCACTGGCTCATACACAAAGGGTAGATGTGCTCAGAGCCGGAATCTGGAAACCCCGAACCAGGCCAAACAGTTTTGAAGGTTATGGCGAAAAAGCCTTGCCCTGGCTAATAAATGCCGGAAAACAAAGTGGTTTGCCTGTGGCTACCGAGGTGGCTAATGCCCGCCATGTAGAACTTTGTTTAAAATACGGAGTTAATGCGGTATGGATTGGCGCACGTACTACGGTAAATCCGTTTTATGTACAGGAAATAGCCTATGCCCTGAAAGGCAGTAATATACCTGTATGGGTTAAAAATCCCGTAAATCCTGATATTGATTTGTGGGTAGGGGCCGTTGAACGATTATTGAGTCAGGGAATAAATGAGGTGATGGTTATACACAGAGGGTTTTCTGTTTACGAAAAAAATAATTACCGCAATAGTCCGGTTTGGCACATACCTATTGAATTTAAACGCAGAATGCCACATATACCCATGCTATGCGACCCAAGCCATATTTGTGGAAACAGGCATTTACTGCACCAAGTAGCCCAAAAAGCTATGGATCTGGATATGGCGGGATTAATGATAGAATCCCACATAGAGCCCAACCAAGCGTTAAGTGATGCCCAACAACAAATTACTCCGGATGATTTGAATAAGCTGTTGTGTGAATTGGTCTACAGATCACACACAACAAATAATGTATTGTTTTTAAATAAATTAGATGAACTAAGGTTGAATATTGACGAAATTGATGAGCAACTTATTAAACTTTTGGCAGAGCGCATGAAACTCGTTGAATTGATAGGAGAGTACAAGGCCGAAAACAATGTTACGGTTTTACAAATTAAAAGGTGGGAATACATCATAAAATCAAGAACCTCATGGGCAAATAAGCTCGGATTAAATGTTAATTTTATAAATGAATACCTAAAAATTATCCATAAAGAATCTATTTCCAAACAACTTGAAGTTATGCATAATTTGCTCAATAACAAAGTGTAGTAAAACCAGTTTAGTTAAATACTCTTTATATATTTTATAAATAATTGAAAATAAACTGGTTATAATAAAATATTTAAATCATTATTTTAAGTGTTAATGATTTATGTCGTGCAATTCCTTTGATAGATTATCGCGGTTAATGTATCTGATAAAATTATTCCAATCGGCACTATCACTCATAAACTTAGATATCCTAAGGCGTTGAGTTTTACCGGATTTGTTTGTAAAGTAAAACTTTAAATTATATTCATAAATATCTGATAATGAATTAAAATAATATTTTTTAACACAATAACCCAGGGAATTATAAACCAATAAACTTTGTTCATTAACTATAAAATATTTGCCTTTAATATATCCTTTACAAAGTATTAATATTATGACAGCCGAATAAAATCCTAAGTTTAATTTTCCGGTAAGTGTGTATAAGTATAAGTTTAAAACTAATACACTAAGTGCCGACAAAGTTAACACCCAACCAAAATAGCGATTGTATTTAACTACCATAATATCTTTAAATTGTTAATCTTAATATGATGTAAATATAGTTATTTATTAAGGTTAACAAAAACACATAAATGTCCTATAATTTATATTATGTTAAATAAAAATAATTCAACCACAAAATATAATCAGATACCGAATTTTTTTTAGATTGATACATGGTATATGTATGTAAGTGGCATATAGATTAATATATCCCCTCCATCTCTCACTTTATTGTAGTGCATTTTATTAATTTGGTGTATAGAAAGTATTTTTATCATACATAAAAACTCTAATGGCTTTTGGGGAATAACAAAAAAGCCCCTGATAATCAGAGGCTTTATGCTATTATGTATGAAATAAATAAATGTGCTTATTTTTTCTTAAATTTTTCGTAGCGATTTTTAAATTTATCTATTCTACCCGCTGTATCTACCAACATTTGTTTACCCGTAAAAAATGGATGTGAAGTATGAGATATTTCTAATTTAACCAGCGGATATTCGTTGCCATCTTCCCAGGCAACGGTTTCTTTAGATTCTGCACATGAACGACATAAAAAAGAATAACCGTTTGACATATCTCTGAACACAACCAGGCGATAATTTTCGGGGTGTATGCCTTTTTTCATAATTTATCGAATTTTATTTTAAGGGTTGCAAAATTACATATTATTTAAATAATTACAAGTTTTTTAATCCGTATTTTTTTAGTGGCAAACTATTTGTATGTTTGGTCTGAAAATGTACTGATTATGAAAATACTAACACACAAGCAAATTTTGCCTTATTTTGCCATTACCTTGTTGGCGATACATAGTTCCTGCGACACACTAAACCATACCCTAAACACCACCGCAGGCGTTTTAACCGGAAACGAAAACAAATTAACCAACGATGAAGTGATTGCCGGATTAAAAGAAGCGCTTACTGTGGGTACAAATAATTCGGCTGCATTAGCCTCAGCGGTTGACGGATTTTATAAGAATCCACGCCTGTTTATTCCTTTTCCTCCCGAAGCTCAGAAAGTAAAAGAAAAAGCCGAACAACTGGGTATGAATGCCCAGGTTGATAAATTTGTGATGACCCTGAACAGAGGAGCCGAAGAAGCCTGTAAAGAAGCAGCACCTGTTTTTATCGGAGCCATTAAAGGCATGAGCATCAGTGATGGATTTAATATTTTAAATGGTCCCGAAAATGCCGCTACCAAATACCTGGAAGAAAAAACATCAGGCGAGCTATACTCAACCTTTAAACCTAAGGTAAAAACTGCTTTAGAAAAAGTTGAATTAACAAAATATTGGAATCCGATTATTACCAGATACAATCAGGTAGTTACACTTACCGGAGGCGAAAAAATGAACCCCGATTTAGACGATTATGCCACCAAAGGGGCCATTAAAGGCTTATTCGTATTAATAGCTGACGAGGAACAAAAAATTCGCAAAGACCCTGTTGCCCGCGTAAGTGATATTTTAAAAAAGGTATTTGGGAGTTTAGATAAGCAGTAAATTTTATATCATACTTTACAGTTTATTGTTTGCTGATGGTTATCCTCTTATTTTTATATAACGCTTAAAAAAATCTTGCTTGCGAACGAGTCATAAATGGATTGGGTGATATGTAACGGATGCTTATTTCGTATCCTCCCCGGCCATTTGTTACACCCGATAAACCGGAAACATTAATGTCGTAACTTACTCCAAAAGCAAACGAACCCATCTCCATTAACATGCCGGCTATTACAGCATCCCCTATCCGATAATGTGCCCCCAAACTCATCGCGGCTCCCTTTACTATCTGTGTGTACTTTGATCGCTCGCTTAAATTTAACCGAAAATAGGAACCCAATACTATATTTGTTGCCTTGCGCTGCAGCATAAAATATCCCGATGGCTGTATCGCTATCTTTGTGTTGGATATCACAAAAGAGTTGTTTGTATGCAATACATAACGTAAACCTAATTGCTCATCTCCCCCTTGTAAAAAATTATACCCCGGAGTGTTTAGATGATGAACAGATGCGCCTATGTTTATCTTCCTGCCCGAAAATCCGTTATTGCTTACTACATTGATGGTACTGTTATCTCCAAAGGTATATGAAATGCCTGCCGAAACTCCGGGTTTTATAAAGCTCATATTGCCAAAATTCTCTCCGTTGCTCAGTGCCGCATTATGCCCCATCAGGTTGGCATCAAACTGATTGTCAAATCGCATGTCTGCTGTGTTTAAACTCCTTTGTATCATACTTCCCTGTAAACCGGCCGAAAGGTATTGACCCTGGTTTAATTTTATATGATAGGCCAATGATAAATTGATATACATCGTCCTCATAGATGCCGTACCGGCATTATCGCCATATATACTGATTCCGCCACCGAAAAAATTATCCTTACGGCCGTTTTGGTTAAAATGCATGTCAAACATTCCTCCAAAGGTTACAAAAGGCTTGTTCATTACACTGCTCCATTGGTTGCGGTGATTTAATATCCCCCGGTAATCACCCCCAAACTTGCCTGCCATTGAGGGATCTAATTGCAGAGGAGCCATCATAAACTGTGAAAAATGTATATCCTGTGCAAACAATTCATTTGCGTTAAATGTAGTTATCATCATCATGATAATAACCGCAATAACTGATTTATTTTTCATAATTATTTGTTTTTTATGTTTTATATCGGGTTAGTTTATTTTCTACCTTATCAAACTTATCTCTCCGCTTTCCTTATGGGTGCTGCCGTCTATAAACACCGCCTCCAGCACATACACAAATACCGCACTGTTTTGTAACTCTCCTTTGTATGTACCGTCCCAGGCATGGTTTAATTGTGTGGTCTCAAATACCTTATTCCCCCATCGGTTGTATATCACAAACTTTAATTCTTTCACACCTCTGCCATGAACAGGAATACCATCATTTACCCCATCTCCGTTCGGGGTAAATGCATTGGCCACATACACAAAATAATCACAGTCGCTGTCTATACTTACTATCACCGCATTGGCCGTAACCGAACAGCCGTTGGCATCACTCACCGTTACACTGTAATTGCCTGTTCCCAGTCCTGTTATACCGGATGTCGTTGCCCCTGTATTCCATAGATAGTTGTAGGGAGTAGTCCCGCTGCTCACTATCGCCTGTACAGAACCTGTATGGTTCAAACAAGTATCATTTACCGCTGCTAAACTTAGTTGTGGGGAAGGATGGATAATTACCATTACATTAGCGCTTTCACTGCAACTGCCCGCAGTTACTGTTACCGTATAAACTCCGTTCTGACTTAATCCGGCATTGCTAATAACCGGATTTTGTTGCGTTGAATTATACCCTCCCGGACCCGTCCAGCTATAACTTGCCCCGGCAACATTGTTCACACTTAATTGTATATCATCCCCCTCGCATACCGGACTGTTACTGCTTGCCGATACACTGAATTGCGGTACTACCGTAACACTCACACTTGCTGTATTACTGCAACCGTTGGCATCGCTTACTGTTAAAGTATAAGTACCCGTGGCTGCAGGCGTAGCCCCTGTAATAACAGGATTTTGCTGGTTTGAACTAAAACTTCCCGGACCGCTCCATGTATAACTTGCCATACCGTTGGGCTGACCCGTAATCTGTATATCATCTCCCTCACATACCGGAGAGTTACTGCCTGCTGAAGCATTTGGTAAAGGATTAACAGTTATCACTCCGGTGGCTGTTACCATACCGCAGCCTCCGGTAAGGGTTACAGTATAGTTAAAGGTTCCGGTGGCTGTGGGTGTTCCACTAATCGTTACCGTGCCTGCGCTGAAATTACCACTCACACCCGCAGGTAAGCCCGAAACTGTGGCTCCAGTAGCTGCGGTGGTTGTGTAGCTAATGTTGGTAATAGCTGTACCAGCACATACCGTTTGGTTATCCGTGCCGGGAGCAGAGGTTAAGTTAATGGTATTATCAGGGTTAACTATAATGGTTCCGGTAGCTGTTACCATGCCACAGCCGCCTGTAAGAGTAATGGTATAGTTAAAAGTACCTGTGGCTGTGGGTGTACCACTAATCGTTACTGTGCCTGCGCTGAAATTACCCGTTACGCCAGCAGGCAACCCACTAAATGTAGCTCCTGTGGCTCCGGTGGTGCTGTAGGTAATATTGGTAATAGCTGTACCTGCACATACCGTTTGGTTATCCGTACCCGCAGCAGAAGTTAAGGCAATGGTGTTATTGGGGTTCACCGTAATGGTACCCGTAGCCGTTGCAGTGCCGCAACCTCCGGTAAGGGTTACCGTATAGTTAAAGGTTCCGGTGGCTGTGGGTGTACCACTTATCGTTACTGTGCCTGCGCTGAAATTACCCGTTACGCCAGCAGGCAATCCACTAAACGTAGCTCCCGTTGCTCCGGTGGTTGTGTAGGTAATGTTGGTAATAGCTGTACCAGTACATACCGTTTGGTTATCTGTGCCGGGAGCAGAAGTTAAATTATATGAAATGATACATAATTTGGTAACAAAGACATCGTAAGTTCCTCCTCCATATGTGGTCTGAAATGCCCCAGGGGTAATGTCATAATCGGTGGATTGTGTTTGTCCCGTCACATACGCATTGCCCGTGGCATCTAATGCGATGGAATAACCTATTTCATCATTACTTCCTCCGAGATAGGTAGAATACACCAATGCAGCGCCTGTGGGATTGAGTTTGGTAACAAAAACATCTCCAAAAGTAGAACCTCCTGCATAAGTGGTTTGAAATGCCCCAGGGGTAATGTCGAAATCGGTGGACAATGTATATCCCGTCACATACGCATTGCCCGAGGCATCTATGGCGATGGAATAACCAACATCACCAACACTTCCTCCAAGATAGGTAGAATACACCAATCCTGTGCCTG
>JBBIOU010000007.1:0-108584 GCA_037443205.1 Flavobacteriales bacterium
CCAACATAAAATCTGTTTAGCTTTTTAGAATAAATGATATAGACACAAAAAACTGACATAAAAAAAGCCTAACCATTTTGTTGATTAGGCTCTGCTCCCCGGGCTGGGCTCGAACCAGCGACCCCATGATTAACAGTCATGTGCTCTAACCGACTGAGCTACCGAGGAATGAACAAGATTGTTTTTTTAGGACGGCAAATATATATAAACTAATACAAATACAAGCATTAAATTTTAATAAATTTATAAAAAACTTGACAAAAGGGGTAGTAATAGACTATATTTGCGGCCTGTAAAAAATAAATCCCGTAAGATTTATCCAAAATCCCTATTTAAAGGTATTTTTAAGATATTCTTATGGGCTAAACTAAAAACCCATAAAAAATGAAATTATCTCAGTTTAAATTTAAGCTTCCCCCCGAACTTCTGGCAGAGCATCCATCTAAGAACAGAGAAGAAAGCCGTTTAATGGTATTACACCGCAACAGCGGAAAAATAGAACACAAAAGGTTTAAAGACATTTTACATTATTTTGATGAGGGCGATGTAATGGTGCTCAATAATACTAAGGTGTTTAAAGCACGTATGTATGGAAACAAAGAAAAAACCGGAGCAAAAATTGAAGTTTTTTTGCTGCGTGAACTTAATCGCGAAAGTTTACTTTGGGACGTACTTGTTGACCCTGCCAGAAAAATACGAATAGGTAATAAACTATACTTTGGCGAAGACGACTCGTTGGTTGCCGAAGTAATTGATAATACCACATCGCGCGGAAGAACACTGCGCTTTTTATTTGACGGGCCGTATGAAGAATTTAAAAAAATTATTACCGAGTTAGGCGAAACACCCCTGCCTAAATATATAAAGAGAAAAGTTGAACCGGCCGATGAAGAACGCTACCAAACAGTTTATGCCAAACACGAAGGCGCTGTTGCAGCACCAACTGCAGGCTTACATTTTAGCAGAGAACTATTGAAAAAACTTGAGCTAAAGGGAGTAAATTTTGCTGAATTAACTTTACATATCGGTTTAGGCACTTTTAGACCGGTAGAAGTTGAAGACCTTACCAAACATAAAATGGAGTCGGAGGAATTGCATATTTCTCCCGAATGTGCTGATATGGTAAATATTGCCAAGGCAAACGGCAAAAAAGTATGTGCTATTGGCACTACTGTAATGCGCGGGCTCGAAAGTTCCGTATCTACAGACGGATATTTAAAACCTTTTGACGGGTGGACAAATAAATTTATATTCCCTCCTTATGATTTTAGTATTGCCGATTGTATGGTAACGAATTTTCATATGCCGATGTCAACTTTATTAATGATGATTAGTGCGTTTGCCGGGCACGATTTAACTATGAAAGCCTATAATGAAGCGGTTAAAGAAGAATACCGTTTTTATTCTTATGGTGATGCTATGTTAATTTTATAATATGCATACATCTGCCCCAAAAAACGCATTTGCATAAATGTTTTTGATATGATGACAAGCTGCGCATTAATTATTTACAGCCAAAATAGCTGTTGAACGCAGGCGCATTTTTTCTATCTTTATGTAATGGATACTTATGTTATAATTGTTGCCGCTGGTATAGGAAAAAGAATGGGCGCTGATAAACCCAAGCAGTTTTTACCATTAAAAGGTAAAACTATTTTACAGCATACCCTCGAATCCTTTCATTGCTTCGACCCTACCTTTAAATACATTGTGGTATTGCATAAAGATTATATTGATTTTTGGAAATCACACCTGCAAATAAAAAAAATTAATATTGCCCAGCAGTTGGTTGTTGGCGGAAAGGAAAGATTTTTTTCGGTTAAAAATGCACTTGCTTTAATTAAATCGCCCTCTATCGTAGCCATACACGACAGTGTAAGACCTTTTGTAAGTAAAAAAACTTTAAAAAATTGTTTTGATACTGTAAAAAAATACGGCAATGCAGTACCTGTTGTATCTGTTAATGATTCTATAAGATATGTAAATGGTGAAGATTCAAAATCTTTAAACAGAGAACATTATAAAATAGTTCAAACACCACAGTGTTTTATGAGCGATATTTTGATTAAAGCTTATGAGCAAGCTTATCGTCCTGATTTTACAGATGATGCATCGGTAGTTGAAAGCATGGGTATCAAAATAAATTTAGTAGAAGGGAATACTGAAAACATAAAAATTACAAAAGCCGAGGACTTATTACTGGCTAAACTTTATGCTGATTCCTTAAAAAGGTAAATCATCTGCATCACTTTGATATGTATGGGGTTCGCTAACATTATCTTTCGGATAACTAGCATTGTTTATTTTATTAATTTTAAAAACATCCAAACTATTAAAATATCTAAGCTCACCCGTTTGCGGATTATTGGTTTCTCTTCCTCTGATATAAAAGCCTACTTCAATTTCATCGCCTGTTTGATAATTATCGAGTAAAGCACATCTCTCCTGCGTAGTTTGAAAAAGTATATGCTGTGGATATTGACTGTTATTATCAATAAGCACAAACTCGCGCTTAGCAAACTTGTCGGTAACTTGCTGTTTGGGTTTAATAGTTTTAAGAGTTCCTTTGAGTGTAAACATAATTATGTGTTTTTAGTTATTAAAGCTTAGTAGTGTTTTCCATGCTTCGGCAACTTTGTTATTAGCAAGCAGTTGATGTGCCAGGGTATGCAGCTTTTGTTCCAGCATAATTTTATCATTACCAAATTCGATAAATATATCTGAAAGTACGGTTAATTTATATTCATTTACTTCAGTTTCATCCGGAATTGACTCGCAACTACCCAATATCCCTAAATCGTTACCGGTAAGTATTTTACTGTTTCTAATTGAGGGCGGAATATTATCCACTCCTATACCGATAGAGGTTAGAGGTTTTGCTATTTCAAAGAGTGCATTGCCATGTGCTCTGCAATACCAATTGCCTCCCATGCGTGCTACTAAATCAATTTTTGTTTGATCTATGGTTTGGTTCTCGTCTAATATATTTTTATCTATATGCATTAACAACACTTCGCAAATTATCAGATTACCTGCTCCTCCTGAGTTGCCAAGCGGTTTCACCTCGGTAACTTTACATTCTAATTGCACGGGGCTTTCTTTAACCCGAAAGGGTTTTATTTTTTCGGAAGCAATCGGGGTAAAACCTGCCTTTACAAATTCATTTACTCCTTTGGGATATTCTGTACTTGCCAAAGAAGTTTGATAAACCATGTCATAAGTAACTACATTAATAACCACTTCGGGAATTTCTAAAATATTGTCGTAGGTATGTTTGGTTGTGTTTGTTCTTCCGCTGCGAGCTGGCGAAAATACGGCTACGGGTGGGTTAGCGCTAAAAACATTAAAAAAACTAAAGGGCGCTAAATTAGGTTTTCCCTCTTTATCTATTGTGCTGGCAAATGCAATAGGTCTTGGGCCTATTGATCCTAACAGATATCCGTGTAATTTAGGAACCGGTATTTCTTTCGGGTCAATACGTAACATATAGATAGTATTAAATTATTTTGCCAAAGGTAACGGTTGTTTTTTAGTTGTATTAAGAAATTCTTCCCAAATTGGGTCGGTTTTTAATCATTTTTTGTAATTGTATTTTTATTTTTTGATGTTGAGGTAAAATTAAATCAGGGTCGTTATTAATAATATCGGCTGCTGCGTTGCGGGTTAAGGCAATTAATGATGCGTCTTTGGATAAATCGGCAAGTTTTAAATCGAGCATACCGCTTTGTTGTGTGCCCATTAAGTCTCCCGGACCTCTGAGCTTTAAATCAACTTCTGCTATTTCAAAGCCATCATTGGTTTTGCAAAGGGTGTTTATTCGCAGTCGGGCATCTTTACTTAGTTTATCTCCGGTCATTAAAATACAATAGGATTGCTCAGCTCCCCGACCCACTCTACCTCTTAACTGATGTAATTGCGATAATCCGAATCGTTCGGCATTTTCAATTATCATTACTGATGCATTAGGTACATTTACGCCCACTTCGATAACGGTTGTTGCCACCATAATTTGTGTTTCACCTTTTACAAATCTTTGCATTTCATATTCTTTTGCATCGGCATTGAGTTTACCATGTACAATACTTATCGCATAATCGGGCAACGGAAAGGTTCTTTGTAATGCTTCATAGCCTTGTTCAAGCGCCAGTAAATCTAAAGTTTCCGATTCTTCTATCAGCGGATACACAACATATATTTGCCTTCCGGTTTTTATTTGTTCTTTTATAAACCCCAGAACACGTGCTCTGCTGTTTTCAAAAAAATGCAATGTTTTAATGGGTTTTCTGCCCGGTGGAAGTTCGTCTATTACCGAAAGATCCAAATCTCCGTAAAAGGTCATGGCAAGTGTTCGGGGAATGGGTGTGGCCGTCATTACCAGAATATGAGGTGGCGGTGAGTTTTTTTTCCAGAGTTTAGCGCGTTGCTGAACTCCAAAGCGATGTTGTTCGTCAATGCAAGCTATACCTAAGTTGCAAAACTTTACATCCTCTTCCAGCAAGGCATGTGTACCGATAATAATGTTTAAGTAACCCGTTTGTAATTCGTAATGTATTTCTCTTCGTTCGCTTTGCCTGGTAGAGCCGGTAAGTAAACGTATATTTACCGGCATATCATTTATTAGATTTTTTATTGTATGATAGTGCTGTGCAGCTAATATTTCTGTGGGAGCCATCAGGCATGCCTGATAACCGTTATCAATAGCCATCAGCATAGAAAGCAATGCAACTACAGTTTTTCCGCTACCTACATCGCCTTGCAAAAGACGGTTCATATGCATTCCGGTAGAAGTATCTTTGCGAATTTCTTTTAAGACCTTTTTTTGTGCATTGGTTAATTCAAATGGCAGATAATTATTGTAAAAGTTATTAAAGTTATCGGCTATTTTCTCGAATAGAATGCCTTTAAGTTTTTTGGTTGTTGCAATTTTATATTTTAATAATTGCAACTGTAAAAAAAACAACTCATCAAATTTTAGTCTGTATATAGCTTTTCGCATCCATTCTTCATTTGCTGGAAAATGAATGTTTTTATATGCTTGTTTAATATCGGGTAAATTATAGTTTGCTAAAAAAGTTATATCATAATATTCTTCTATTCCATTTAATGCCTCGTCTATAACCGTTGCGATAATTTTTTGTATGCCTTTGCTGTTTAATCCTTTTGCTGACAGTTTTTCTGAAGAATGATATACGCCTCTTAAAGTTTGTTTGTTATCACTATCAAAATCTATGAGGGGTTCAATGTCGGGATGTGGAATACTGTATTTATTTTTGAAGCGATTGGGTTTACCAAAAACTACATAATCGTTGCCTTGCTTAAGCAGGCTTTTAATATATTTTATTCCCTGAAACCAAACTAATTCAACCGTACCTGTATCATCTTTGAGTATGGCTGTAAAACGTTTTACTTTTGATTCAACAATTTGTGTAGCGATAATTTTTCCTTTAAGTTGCACATAAGGCATTTCTTCGGATAAATCTGAAATATTGTAAAATTTACTTCGGTCTTCGTATCTGAAAGGAAAAAAATTAATTAAGTCGGCACAGGTATAAATTTGCAATTCTTTTTTTAATACCTCGGCTCGTTGTGGTCCAATACCTTTAAGGTATTCAATAGCTGTATCTAAGCTTGTTTGCATTAATTTATGCTCATCCCTAAATTATAAAATACAAAACTCCACATATCGCCATATTCATCAATTTGCATAGCGAGCGGTTTTCCTGAACCATGACCTCCATTGGTGTCTATCCTGATTAAAGCCGGATTGTCAGAAAGTTGTTTGTCTTGCAGCTGAGCAATAAATTTATATGAATGTGCAGGCACCACGCGGTCGTCATGATCGGCAGTAACTACCAAGGTTGCCGGATAATGGTTGGGTTTAACATTATGCACGGGTGAATATTTCAGTAAATATTCAAAGTGTTCTTTGTTTTCGCTGCTGCCATAATCGCCCACCCATGCCCATCCGATGGTAAATTTATGAAACTTAAGCATATCTAATACTCCAACCTGAGGTATTACTACTTTAAACAGGTCGGGGCGTTGGGTTAAACAGGCTGCTGCCAGTAAGCCACCGTTAGAACGACCATGTATTGCCAGTTTATGGGTGTTGGTATATTTTTCTTTAATTAAATATTCGGCAGCGGCTATAAAATCGTTAAATACATTTTGCTTATTTAATTGTCTTCCTGCATTATGCCAGCGTTTACCATACTCGCCTCCCCCTCTGATATTAGCTACACAATAAATTCCTCCGTTTTCTAAAAAAACACTCCTGTCAACTCTGAACTCAGGTGTATAGCTAATGTTAAAACCTCCGTAGCCAAATAAAAAACAAGGGTTATCTCCGTTTAATTGCAAATCTTTTCTATGGGTAATGAACATGGGTATTTTAGTGCTGTCTTTTGAATAATAAAAAACCTGTTTGGTAACAAAATTATCCGAATCAAACTTTATAGCCGGTTTAAAGTACAATTCGCTTTTTAAATGGTTAACAGAGGACTTATATATTCGAGCGGGAAATGTGTAAGATACAATGGAATAATAAAATTCATCCTTATCCGGTGTTGTTTGTACACTAATTATGTTGCCGGTTACAGGCAGTTGTATTTCTTGCTCGCGTTTACCCGAAAAATTGTAAACAAAAAGTGCCGAACGTACATCAATCATGTACTTTACTATTAACCCGGATTTGGTAACATACACATTTTCTAATACATGGTCTGACTCGGGTATTAACACCTGCCAAACATCCGGTTTATTTTTTTTCGGATTAATTAATACCAGTTTTTTATTGGGTGCCTGATGATTGGTAATAAACAATAATCCGCTTTTTATTTGACCTACATACCAGTAATCTGCGCTAAAATCTTTATTAAACAAATTAAACTGTATAGGCGATTTCACATCCCATTTACTTACATCAGCCAATGCCAGCAAGTTGCCGCTGGTGCCCTGCGAGGTAGTTAGTATGGCAAATTTTTCATCCGATGTAATACTCACACCAAAATTTCTTAAGGCATAGTTTTTATCTTCATAAATAAGCAAATCATTGCTTTGCGGAGTGTTTAGTTTATGATAATATACTTTATGAAATTCATTTTTGGCCGAGTAAATATTACCATCAGCGGGTGCAGGATAACGGGAATAGAAAAAACCGTTTTTGTACCAGGCAATACCACTAAATTTTACCCATTCTAATTTTTCGGAAAGCAATCTGCCGGTTTCTATCTCTTTAATGTAAATCTCGTTCCAGTCAGAACCTTTATGTGATACCGCATACGCCACATATTTGCCGTTATTTGAAATGCTGTAGTTTGTTAATGAAGTTGTGCCATCAGCCGAAAAGTTATTAGGATTAATTAGCTCATATTCTTTATCATTGTTATCGTTTTTATAATAATAAACAGGATGATTTTGTTGTCCGTTGTGCCTGTAATAAAATATTTTACCGGCTTTTTTTATTGGGGCACTCATGGTTTCAAAAGTCCATACTTCAGCTAGTCTGTTTTTAATTTTTTGCCGATAAGGTATTTGCTCTAAGTATTTATAAGTTAACTCATTTTGTTGCTTAATCCAATGTTTCACCTCATCGCTGGTTTCATTTTCGAGCCATTGATAGGGGTCGGCTACTTCAACACCATGATAAACGTCAATACGATCGGATTTTGGGGTGTACGGATAATTTAGTTTTTGTGCATAAGCCGTATTAATTACCCAAACTAAAAACAATATGGTTAAACGCATCTGATAATTTTTTTTAAAAATACACTATAACACAAAACTAATTGCGATTTTTGATAAAAAAAGTATGATACACCGACTGGTAAAAATGACTTTTAAACCAGCCCAAGCGGCAAGTTTTCTCGAAATATTTAATGCATCGAAAGATAAAATTGCTGCTTTTGAAGGGTGTGTTGAATTGCGTTTGCTTAAAGACAACTTGCAGGAAAATGTATTTTTTACCTATAGTATATGGCAAAGCGAACAACACCTTGAAAACTATAAACAATCAGTTTTATTTAAAAACACCTGGAAACAAACCAAAGCACTTTTTGATAAGCCCGCTGAGGCCTGGAGTACGGTTGTAGTTTATTGAAAAATGCTCTGATGCTTTTTTTATATGTTTAAAAAACATTTACCTGTAAAAGTTTGTTTGGTATGTAAAAGAAAATTTTCCTGGAGAAAAAAATGGAAAGACGTATGGGAAGAAGTAAAATACTGCAGCGAAAAATGCCGGAGAAACAAGAAAAATATAAAAAACTGAGAATAGGAGATAAAGCCCCACTATTTGAGTTGCCCGACCAACAGGGTAATATATTTTCATCAGCCGATTATTTAGGAAAAAAAAATTTAGTATTGTTTTTTTATCCCAAAGATTTTACACCGGGTTGCACTGCCGAAACGCGCTCTTTTTGTATTCATTATGCCGCTTTCGAAAAATATAATTGCCAAATTGCCGGCATAAGCTCTGACAATCTCTCTTCGCACCAAAAATTTGCTCAAAAATTACAGGTAAATTTTCCGTTATTAAGCGACCGCGATAATTCTGTAAGAAAAATGTTCAGAATAAAAAAATCATTGTTTTTTATTCCTGCCCGGGAAACTTTTTTAATAGACAAAAACGGCATTATAAGGCATCATATATCTAATTTATTCGATAGCGAAATACATGTTATGTCTATGCTGGATTATTTAAAGGAAAATAGATTTTAAAATTTTGTGCAATACCATAAATGTGGTATTTTTGTAAAAATTTAGAATTAATCTAAATAAATAGGTTTAGGTTAAAATACTGAAATTCAATGTTTTAATTTTTTTTTGATATGATAAAAATTAGTGAAGCTGCCAGAAATCAGGCAATAGAGTTAATGCAAAAAGAAGGGAAAACAGATGCTTTTATTCGTGTAGGAGTAAAAGGCGGAGGATGCTCAGGCCTGATGTACGATTTAAAATTTGATACCGAAATAAAAGAAGAAGATAAAATTTTTGAAGACAACGGAGTAAAGGTAGTTGTAGATAAAAAAAGCTTTTTGTATTTGGTAGGAACCGAATTAGACTATACGGGCGGACTAAACGGAAAAGGATTTGTATTTAAAAATCCGAATGCTGACAGAACCTGCGGCTGTGGCGAATCATTTTCAATTTAAACAAAAAAATTTTACACCATGGCCGAAGAAAATCAAATACTTGAACAACATATAAACTCAGAATACAAATATGGGTTTGTAACTAATATTGAATCAGATAAAGCCCCCAAAGGATTAAATGAAGAAATTATTAAATTTATATCTTCGAAAAAACAAGAACCCCAATGGTTACTGGAATGGCGATTAAACGCCTACCGGCAATGGTTAAAAATGGAAGAACCCCATCATTGGGCACATATAAAATACCCGCCCGTTAATTATCAGGATATACATTATTATGCTGCGCCCAAACCTAAAAAAGAACTTGAAAGCTTAGATGAAGTTGATCCTGAAATTTTAAGAACATTTGAAAAATTAGGCATCTCGTTAGAAGAACAAAAACGCCTGACAGGAGTAAAAACCAATGTTGCTATAGACGTGGTAATGGACAGTGTTTCGGTAAAAACTACCTTTAAAGAAGAACTGGCTAAACACGGTATCATATTTTGCTCCATGAGCGAGGCCATTAAAAATCATTCCGAACTGGTAAAAAAATATCTGGGCAGTGTTGTTCCGGTAAACGACAATTTTTTTGCGGCACTTAATTCAGCCGTTTTTACTGACGGCTCATTTTGCTATATTCCAAAAGGCGTTCGCTGTCCTATGGAACTATCAACCTACTTTAGAATAAACGAAGCCAACACCGGCCAGTTTGAACGCACCCTGGTGATAGCTGACGAAGGAAGCTATGTGAGCTACTTAGAAGGATGTACCGCACCCATGCGCGATGAAAATCAACTACACGCAGCCGTAGTAGAACTCATCGCGTTGAAAGATGCCGAAATAAAATATTCTACCGTGCAAAACTGGTATCCCGGTGATAAAGACGGCAAAGGAGGCATTTACAATTTTGTTACCAAACGAGGCCTTTGCCTGGGCGACAATTCTAAAATATCCTGGACACAAGTAGAAACAGGCTCATCCATCACCTGGAAATATCCCAGTTGCATCCTTAAAGGCAATTACTCAACGGGCGAATTTTATTCGGTTGCCGTAACCAATAATCACCAGCAAGCCGATACCGGAACAAAAATGATACACCTTGGAAAAAACACCAAAAGCATTATCGTTTCTAAAGGCATTTCGGCAGGAAAAAGCAACAACTCCTACCGCGGACTGGTAAAAATAAACAAAGGCGCTACCAATGCCCGAAACTTTTCACAATGCGATTCTTTACTGATGACTGATACATGCGGTGCTCACACCTTTCCATACATCGAAGTAAACGACCCTACAGCAAAAGTAGAACACGAAGCTACTACCTCTAAAATTGGCGAAGACCAAATTTTTTATTGCAATCAAAGAGGAATTGACAGTGAAAAAGCTGTAAGCTTAATTGTAAACGGATATTGTAAAGAAGTACTTAATCAGCTACCTATGGAATTTGCCGTAGAAGCACAAAAACTACTTGAAGTAAGTTTAGAAGGAAGCGTAGGATAAGATAAATTTTTTAAACCCTTAAAATTTATAAACAAAAATGATACACATAAAAAATCTGAGAGCCGGCATTGATGGAAAAGAAATACTTAAAGGAATCAATCTACAGGTAAATGCCGGAGAAGTACACGCCATCATGGGCCCCAACGGCAGCGGCAAAAGTACTCTTTCATCAGTGCTTGCCGGCCGGGAATCGTATGAAATTATTTCGGGCGAAGTTTTTTTTAATGGCAAAGATTTGCTCGCCATGAGCCCGGAAGACAGGGCCAGAGAAGGTTTATTTCTTGCGTTTCAATATCCTGTAGAAATACCCGGAGTTAGCAATATCAATTTCTTAAAAACTGCCCTTAACGAAATACGTGCATACAAAGGCATGGAGCCCCTGCCGGCCAAAGAGTTTCTAAACCTGGTAAAAGAAAAATCAGCCTTGGTTGAGTTAGACAGCAAATTAGCTAATCGCTCGGTAAATGAAGGCTTTTCGGGTGGAGAGAAAAAAAGAAACGAAATTTTTCAAATGGCTATGCTTCAACCTAAACTGGCAATTTTAGACGAAACCGATTCGGGGCTTGATATTGACGCACTCAGAATTGTTGCTAACGGTGTAAATAAACTGCGTTCTAAAGACAATGCCATTATTGTTATTACTCATTATCAACGTTTGTTAGAATATATCGTACCCGATTTTGTACACGTATTGTATAACGGTAAAATTGTAAAAACAGGTAATAAAAACCTGGCTTTAGAATTAGAAGAAAAAGGTTACGACTGGATTAAAGAAAGCGAAAAAGTATGAATACCCTTACTGAAAAAAACACCAAAGAAAAATTTTTAGAAATATTTAAAAACTATAAATCCCTAAAAACTTCACTCAATGAAGAAGGGCTTGACGCTTTAAAAAAATTAGATTTTCCGGACAATAAAAATGAAGATTGGAAATATACCCGAACACATAAAATTGCCCGCAATACTTATCAAATAATAAAAGGAAAAAATGCTGACGTGGATGACTGGTTGACCGACAACAGCCTGGTATTTATAAACGGCTTTTACAATCCTCAACAATCATCCGCTAATCACCTCTATAAATCCTTTTTAATAAATAATCCCAAAAACACCGCATATTTTAAACCTGATAAAAACATATTTACTGCCCTTAATGCTGGTTATTATACTGACGGTTTGTATTTAATTAACTCACCTCATAATCACAAAAAAATCACTGTAATACATTATAACTCGGATAACGCCCTGGCCAATATACACCACTACATACACATACAAAAAAACACACAGGCAGAAATAGAATTTATATTTTTAAGCGATGAAAATATAAATCTTACCAACATTGTTACTCAAATAAAATTAGAAGAAAACGCCAAACTTACTTTAAACATCCTGCAAAATGAAAAACCACACACTTCGCAAATAAATCTGATTCATGTTCATCAACAAGCCAATTCTGAATTTAACATTACTACTTGCAGCCTGGGCGGAGAACTGACACGTAACAACTTAAACATTTATGCAGACGGGCAAAATTGCACCAGCAACCTAAACGGTATTTATATAACAAATAATCAACAACACATAGATAATCACACATTGATTGACCATCTGATGCCCAATTGCCAATCTAACGAAACTTACAAGGGGGTTATGAGCGGAAAATCAACCGGAGTTTTTAACGGCAAAGTATACGTGCGACCCAATGCCCAAAAAATTAATGCCTATCAAAGCAACGCTAATATTTTATTGAGTGATGACGCCAGTATAAATACCAAACCCGAACTTGAAATATATGCCGATGATGTTAAATGTTCACACGGCAGCACAACCGGCCAGCTCGATGAAGAAGCTTTGTTTTATTTGCGCGCACGCGGAATAGGTGAGCAACAAGCTAAAAAAATTTTGGTTCATGCCTTTGTTGCTGAAGTTACACAACAAATAAATGATGAATCGTTTCGTACGCAAATACAAAATTTGATTGACAAAAAACTATCTGCCCTATGATTAAACAGGGTTTAGACATATCGCATATTCGCAATCAATTTCCGTTTTTAAAGCCACACTCGGATACCAAACCCTTGATATATTTTGATAATGGAGCGACCACTCAAAAACCACTTCGTGTTATACAAGGAATAGTTGATTACTATACCCACAACAATGCCAACATTCACAGAGGAGTACACACACTCAGCCAAAAAGCCACAACCCTGTATGATAATGCTAGAAAATATGTTTCAACATACCTCAATGCCAAACATCCGCACGAAATAGTATTTACTAAAGGCACTACCGACAGCATTAACTTTTTAGCTTCCTGCTTTGCTCAGTATATATCACAAGGCGATGAAATTATCATCAGCGAAATGGAACATCACTCCAACATTTTACCCTGGCAAATTTTATGTAAAAAGAAAAATGCTATTTTAAAGATTGCACCTATCAATCTGCAAGGCGATCTTTTATTAGATGAATTAAATAAACTAATTTCACCCCAAACTAAATTAATTTCCATCACCCATGTTTCAAATACCCTGGGCACGGTTAATCCCGTAAAAGATATTGTTGCATTAGCGCATCAACATAACATTCCCGTAATGATAGACGGGGCACAAGCAGCACCCCACCTGAAAATTGACCTGCAAGACCTGAATGCCGATTTTTATTGTTTCAGCGGACATAAAATGTATGCCTCTACCGGTATAGGTGTGCTATACGCCAAAGAAAAATACTGGAACAGTTTTGAACCATATCAAACCGGTGGCGGCACCATAAAAAGTGTAACTTTTAACGAAACTCTGTTTGCCGATTTACCTCATAAATTTGAAGCCGGTACTCCTCACATTGAAGGCGCCATCAGTTTAGCAAACGCATTAAAATTTATTACCGATACAGGAATAGATAATATTACCCGACACGAACACGAGCTTATAGAATATGCCACCGAAAAATTATCAGAAATTGATACACTAACCATTATTGGCCGGGCAAAAAATAAAGCAGGTGTAATTTCATTTGTTATTCCTAACACCCACCCGTTTGATATAGGAACCTTGCTCGATAAACAAGGCATAGCCGTAAGAACCGGACACCACTGTACACAACCTCTGATGCAAAAATATAACTTGCCCGGTACTGTGCGCATATCATTTGCTGTATATAATACCCTCGAAGAAATTGATTATTTTATATCTGCCTTAAAAAAAACCATTAAAATGCTCCAATAAATGCAACCAAGTATTCAGGATACAGAAAAGGAAATAATTGATGAGTTTAACCTGCTGGGCGATAACTGGGAAGATCGCTACCAACACATTATTGAGTTAGGTAAAGAATTGCCACCCATGCCGCAGGAACTTAAAACAGATGAAAAACTTATTAAAGGCTGCCAAAGCCGTGTATGGTTGCACAGCGAACTGAAAAATAACAAAGTATATTTTACCGTTGATAGTGACGCTGCCATACCCAAAGGTATTGTAGCGCTTATAAAAAGAGTATTATCAGGGCACAGCCCTGAAGAGATTATCGCGGCCGAATTAAATTTCATTAACCAAATCGGTTTAAAAAAACACCTCTCGCCAACCCGCGCCAACGGTTTAGTAAGCATGATTAAACAAATGAAAATGGATGCCTTTGCACTAAAACAAATTCCAAAATAGTATGATAGACAAAGCAGATTTGGAAAAAAAAATAATCGAAAAACTAAAAACCATTTTTGACCCCGAAATACCCGTAGATATTTACGAGCTGGGATTAATCTACGAAATTAATATTGCCGAAAATAATCAGGTAGAAATTGTAATGACGCTCACATCGCCTTCATGTCCGGTTGCCGAAACACTACCGGGCGAAGTTGAACAAAAAATAGCTTCGATAGAAGGTGTTACGGCTGCCAAAGTAACTCTAACCTTCGACCCCCCCTGGACTAAAGAAATGATGAGCGAAGAAGCACAATTGGAATTGGGATTTTTATAAAATGAATAACGAAATAGTAAATAAAGTACAACAAAGCGGCATTATTACTATTGACCCGCAAGACTATTATCCTGCCGAACCCTGTGTAGAATATGATATGGCTCAAAACCTTTGGCAAGGCATGGTATTGAAAGAGAAAGATTTCAGACAATTTATTGCCTCGCACAATTGGAGCGATTATCAAAATAAAAATGTGGCGCTTTATTGCAGTGCAGATGCCATTATCCCTCATTGGGCTTATATGCTACTTACAAATGCCTTGTCAATATACGCACGCAAAATTATTTATGGCAACAAAGAACAACTTATTACCGAACTGATGCTCGAAAAAATAGAAAAAATGGATGTTTCAGCATTTCAAGATGCGCGCGTTGTAATTAAGGGATGCAGCAACACAGCAATTCCTGCGGCAGTATATGTAAATTTAACCCAACGTTTATTGCCGGTGGTAAAAACACTGATGTTTGGCGAACCCTGCTCAACCGTTCCGGTTTATAAGAGGAAATAAACCCAAAAAAGACATTAGACTTTTTTTCCGGCTAGCCGGGTATCTAAGATTTTGTAATGAATTTCTTGTAATATTTTTTAAGGTATGAAATTCTAACAAAATCTAAAACAGGGTTAACTCAAATAACACCCATATTCCTAAACACTTGCATCAGCCACAAAAAATACTATGGATGATGGCAATTTTGGGATAAAAAAGTTATAAGGAATGTATTTTAGATGCTAACGTATTTGATTCAATTGATGAAGTAAGGTATGATACAGGGCACTGGATTAAGGATTAAAATCAAGACCGACCTCACGATTCACTCGGGGGTATTAGTCCTGTAAAATATAGATAGAACAACGCTATTCTTGGGTTGCATTCCGCTACACTGCATTACACCCAAGAACAATTAAAAGAAAGTATTTTGATTTGATGAAAATGTATAACTTAATACGTACTATAAATGGATAGCTTGCACACTCTAAAAAGGTATTACACATTTCTGTTATAAACCCAAATTCAGCATTAGAAATTTGAAATAAATCCAAATTTTCCGCCAGAGGCGGACTGAGTGTGTTGAGTGTCGTGTGTGATTTGGGTTATCCGCTATTAGGCGAACATTACGCATGCTAATGCGTAATGTGGGATAAAAATAAGAAATTCTCAAAAAATCCAAAACACAGCCATACATATAAAGGCACTTACATTATACATCTGAAAAAATATTTTTTTTGGGGGGTAATAACAAAGATAGGTTAATCCTGATATAGTGATTGTTTCCTTGCTATAAATAAGAAAGACGATTACTCATTATCTAATACTGAATTTGGGTTAAACTGCTTTTTTACGTTCGTTGTATTTTTTTCGCAACTCTTCGCCCGAAACCAAAACCAATACTTTATTGGTATTACCTATGCGGTAATATTTGTTTTTAAAATAAGAGCGTTTAACGTTATATCGCAAGGGGTTAAATGCACCTAAAAATATTAAATCTTCTTCATCACTCGGAAAATTTACCGGGTCAAATGATTCTAATGTTTCTATTGTGTAATTTTCTGTATTGCGTTCAAGCAAATCCATATCAGTTATATAAAATCCGCTTTCGAGTTCAAACTGGCAATAATTTAAAAACTCAGGGTTTTCCCGGTAAAGTTTTTCACATTCTTGAGCCCCGTAAATTTCTACTAATCTTCTGTCAAAAAAATAATTGTAGCTTGTGTTCATAAATTTAATTTTCATCAATAAACGCATATAATTGTGTTTTTATGCGTCTAAATACATAAACTTATATTAACTAATGATGAAAAAAAGGTTAGCTTTGATTAAAGAATAAACCTTAGGTAAATGCTTGCAAATCGCAAAGTTTTTTATAAATGCCGTTAAGTTTTAAGAGTTCGTTGTGTTTACCGCGCTCGGCAATACTGCCTTTTTCCAATACCAGAATTTCATCAGCATGTTGTATAGTACTTAAGCGGTGTGCTATTACCAGGGTGGTGCGGTTTTGCATCAATTTGGCTAAGGCATCTTGCACAAGTTTTTCTGATTCGGTATCAAGCGCTGAGGTAGCTTCATCCAAAATAAGGATAGGCGGATTTTTATATACTGCCCGGGCAATAGCCAGTCGTTGTCTTTGTCCGCCCGATAATTTATTCCCTCTATCTCCTATGTTGCAATAATAGGTGTCCGGCAACTGTTGTATAAATTCATGGGCATTGGCAATTTTTGCTGCTTCAATAGCTCTACTTAAATCGGGCTTATCATCGCCCAGGCAAATATTATTTAATATACTGTCGTTAAACAAAATAGAATCCTGCGATACGATACCCATCAATGCGCGTAAGTCACTCAGTTTACAAGTTCTTATATCTATACCATCAATTTTTATGCTTCCGCTGCTTACGTCATAAAAACGCGGCAATAAATCGGCTAAGGTAGATTTTCCCGAACCCGAACGCCCTACCAATGCAATTGTTTTTCCTTTGGGTATTACAAAACTTACATTGCTTAAAACATTGTTTACACCATCATAAGAAAAACACACATTTTCGTAGCTAATTACATCGGTAAATTTTTTCAGTTCGTTTGCATTTTCTACTTCGTGAATTTTTAAATCCGAATGTAAAATTTCGTTTATGCGCTCGTATGAAGCCATGCCTTTTTTAATATACGACCATGCTGTAAACATACCTTGTACCGGTCGTACCAATTGGCTAAAAACGATGATAAAACCAATAAACTGCTCACCCGAAATTTCTTTATAATCGTTTGATAAGATTAAACTTCCTCCAAACCACACCATGGCTACCATTACCAAAGAACCTAAAAATTCGCTCAGTGGAGAGGCTAAATCGCGCTGGCGATATATTTTTGTACTAATTTTTGTATATTCCTGATTAATGGCATCAAATTTTTTTTGAGCCTGTTTTTGCGCATTGAATCCTTTAATTATTCGCAGGCCGCTCAATGTTTCATCTGCGGTTGCCAGCAATAATCCTAATTTGCTTTGACCTTTTGCCGCAGCATTTTTTAAACTTTTGTTTACACGACCAATTACCAGTGCACTCAAGGGCATCAACAACAGCGATATAAGTGTTAAACTGGGACTTATAAGCAACATAGAGATTAAAAAAATCAAAATGGTAAACGGTTCTCTGAAAATCAGTTCCAAGGTGTTCATGATTGAAAAATCTACATCAAAAACATCATTGCTAAGCCGCGATACCAAATCTCCTTTTCTTTTATGGGTATAAAAACCCAAGGGTAACGCAATAAACTTATCGTGCATTTTTTTTCTGAATTCAAGCACTACATGATTGCGCACATAAGCAATGTAATACATCGCCATATAACGAAAAAAATTTTTTAATAAAAATAAAATCGCAATCGTAATACAAATAAAAATCAATGCTCCTTGTTTTCCTGAATGTGCAATCATGGTGTTCATATAATACTCAAAGTATGCCGAGTAATATGCTTTATAAGCTTCCGGGGTTGATAATGATGTGTTGAATATTGGTTTTTCGATATGAATTGTATCCGTAAGCGGAGAAAATATAAGTTTTAAAAATGGTATAAAAAGCAATAAAGTAAATAAATTAAAAACAGCATAAAATATGTTGAAAATAATGTTTAATGCACAGTAAAATTTATAATTGGCGGCTAACCTTAAAACAATGGCAAAATTTTTCATAAATACCAACAAACGTACAAATTTTTTAATAATCAACGGGCTATTGTTTCAGTATATTGAGCTAAACAAGTCTTTATTAATACCCCAAAAAAGTTATCATACTTTTTTCCGATATGCTGTGTGTCTAAGATTTTGTAAAATTATTTTATAATAAAATATTTTTTCTAAAGTGAAAAATTATTAGCCAATCTAAAACAAACATAACACCATCACGATTGCCCGCTAATACACACATATTAAACATAATCAAATTTCTATTGCAGATTATAAGATTATTTAAATATTCGCATAAAAAGCATACTTTTGCCTGTTGTTATGGCAAGTATCCGGCAAAATAAAGTTTCTTCCTTATTACAAAAAGAATTGGCTACGTTTTTCCAGCGCGAAAGCAAAACCTATTTTGGAGGTGCTCTTATTTCTGTTACGGTGGTTCGCGTTTCCTCCGATTTGTCGGTAGCAAAAGTTTACCTGAGTATATTTGCCCGCGAAAACCGCGAAGAAATATTCCGTTTTGTTGACTCACAAACGGCTCAGATACGCTATCACCTTGGCAAGGTAATTGGCAAGCAACTGCGCATAATACCCGAACTTCATTTTTATTATGATGATTCGCTGGATTATGCAGAAAAAATTGATAACCTCCTAAAATAATTAACTTGGAATACGACCCTATAAAAGATAGTCTCGGAAAATTTTTTAATCGCAGCATTACGCTCAGAATTATTTTTTATAAAATCTTAGACACCGTATTACTGCGTACCTGGCACATACACCGCGAAATTAAAAAATGGAAAAAATCGGCCCCCGAAAACGCTCATATACTGGATGCCGGTTCGGGGTTTGGACAATATTCTTATTACATCAGCTCGCTAAACAAAAACTGGTGTTTGCTGGGGGTAGATGTAAAACGCGACTATATTGCCGATTGCAATGAATTTTTCAGAAAAATTAAACGCGAAAAAGTTTATTTTAAAGTTGAAGACCTGGTTACTTTTAAAAAAGAGAATGCTTTTGATTTGATTCTTTCGGTAGATGTAATGGAACATATCCTGGAAGATGTTGAAGTTTTTAAAAATTTTTATGCTTCTTTAAAAAACAATGGCACGCTTATAATTTCAACTCCTTCCGACCAGGGAGGCTCTGATGTTGCGAATAATGATGGCGAATCATTTATTGGCGAACATGTACGCGATGGATATAATGCACAAGAAATAAAAGATAAATTAAAAAGCGCGGGCTTCAGTAAAGTTAATGTAAGATACTCTTATGGCATCCCCGGAAAAATAGCCTGGCGTTTAGCCATGAAGTGGCCCATGAAAGCACTTAATCTTACCAAAGCATTTTTTGTGATTCTTCCTGTATATTACCTCATTACCGGCATTCCCATTATTATTTTACATTACTTTGACACACACACCATACATCGAAGCGGCACCGGACTTATAGTAAGAGCCATAAAATAATTTTTCGCCAACAACTTTTTAATACTGATATTTGTTGCCACTATAATATGTCTGTAATTGATGAAATAAAGCAGCCCATTGCAGCAGAGATGGCTGAGTTTGAAAAACGCTTTAAAATGGCGATGAAAAGCAAAACCCCGCTGCTTGATAAAATTACTCATTACATCATTAAAAGAAAAGGCAAACAAATGCGCCCCATGTTTGTATTTTTAAGTGCAAAAACCTGTGGGCAAATATCCGATTCGTCTTACATAGCTGCCTCGCTTATCGAACTTTTACATACCGCCACTTTGGTACACGATGATGTAGTTGACGACTCAAACGAGCGCAGAGGTTTTTTCTCGCTCAACGCCTTATGGAAAAATAAAATTGCCGTTTTGGTGGGAGATTATCTGCTCTCGCGCGGGTTATTACTCTCTGTCGAAAACAAAGAGTATCAACTGCTTCAACTCGTTTCAGAAGCTGTAAAGCTGATGAGCGAAGGCGAATTATTGCAAATGGAAAAAGCCCGTAAAATGGATATTACCGAAGAAGTATATTATGAAATAATAAAAAATAAAACGGCTTCCCTGCTTGCAGCATGCTGCGCAACGGGCGCACTTTCGGGCGATGCAAACATTGAAACTGTAAACCAAATGAAAAAATTTGGCGAATTAACCGGAATGGCTTTTCAAATAAAAGATGATATTTTTGATTATGGCATGGGTGATAAAATAGGCAAGCCCACCGGCATTGATATCAAAGAAAAAAAAATGACTTTACCACTGATTTATGCCTTAAATAAAGCAAATAATGCTGATAAAAGACGCATAATTAATCTCGTGAAAAATGAAAATGAAAATTCAAAACGGGTAAAAGAAGTAGTTGATTTTGTGATAACATCAGGAGGGATAAAATATGCTACTGAAGTGATGATGAACTTTAAAAACGAAGCCTTAAATCTGATAAAAGATTTTCCGGAAAACGATGCAAAAAAATCGCTTATCAAATTAGTAGAATATACGGTTCGAAGAGAAAAATAAAAAAACTTTATTAGCTAAGTTTATCGCTAAGTATTTTCATCTCGATGGCGGGAGCTATTTTTTCGTATAAAATATTATACACCGCATTGACGATAGGTATGTTTACATTAAATTTTTTATTGATTTCGTAAACACTTTTCACGGCATAATACCCCTCGGCTACCATCTGCATTTCAAGTTGAGCCGTTTTAACCGAATAACCCTGCCCAATCATATAGCCAAATGTACGATTACGCGAAAATTTAGAGTATGCCGTAACCAGCAAATCTCCCAGATAAGCAGACGATTTAACATCCCTGTGTGTGGGATTAACCACATCAATAAAGGTTTCCATTTCGCGCAGTGCATTAGAAATAAAAACCGCCTGAAAATTATCTCCATACCCCAATCCTCCATAAATACCTGCGGCAATAGCATAAATATTTTTTAATACGGCTGATAATTCTGTGCCAAATAAATCATCAGTTACGGCTGTTTTAATATATCTGCAGGCAAGCAATCGAGCCATCTCTTCGGCATTTTTTTGTTCCTGGCAACCAATGGTTAAATACGACAATCTTTCCATAGCTACTTCTTCGGCATGGCAGGGTCCGCAAATAATACCAATGTTGTCATAAGCTATCTCAAAACTTTTATGAAAGTACCTGGCCGGTATGGCATCATATTCAGGAACCATACCTTTTATGGCCGAAAAAATTATTTTGTTTTTAAAAAGATTTTTATCAATCCCTTCAAATGTTGTGTGCAAAAATGCTGCCGGCACAGCTATAATTATCCTGTTGCTGGCAGTAAACGATTCGTGCAAAGAAGTACTTATCTGTATTTTTTCTCTGTTAAATTCCACCGATTGCAAATAGCGCGGGTTATGGCCATATTTTAATACATATTCTGCCGTATCTTTGTTACGAAACCACCAGTGTACGGTGTCGCAATGATTACATAATAGCTTAACCAAAGCTGTCGCCCAGCTACCACTGCCAATTACAGTTACACTCATTTTATCTCCTTTACCTAAAAAATGTTACACGAAGTTACTATTATTATGTATTTTAATGCTTAAATAATTATATTTGTTGGTTAAAATTATGTATAAGCTAAAAAATATAAGTTTTGCCTGCATTGCATTGCTCGTTTTAGGCTCGTATTTCTTAGTGCCCTATATTATTTTTAAATTTAAGCAAACAGCCATACGCAAAGAAATAAAAAAAACCATAAAAGCCGGTATCCCCAAAAATGAAATGATACGCTTTAGCCAGGAAGAATTAAACGCAGCCGAATGGGAAAAACCCGGCAAGGAATTTTGGTTAAACGGCAACCTGTATGACATCGTAAAAACAGAAAAGCACAATGAAATAATTTATTACTGGTGTATAAATGATGATCAGGAAAAAGAGTTGTTTGCAACCCTTGATAATCTTGTAGGCAAGCGTATGAATAAAGAAAACGAGCAACTTGTTAAAAAAAATGCTGCCTTTGAATGGTTTTGCAATGATTTACAAATTATATTGAAAAGAAACCTGCAGGATGATAACATTATAAAAAACCTCTACCTGCTAAAGCACTATTGTGCCGATATATATCTGATACCGCCTCCGCCACCGGAATGTGCTTAAAATAGCAAAGCTTCTTTACAGCTAATATTAACCTTGCAATAATAGCCTGTGGTTATTTTTAATTACCACATTCATTGCAAGGCATAATTTATTATCAATCAAAAAAAATAATCTATGAAAGCGATTTTATACAAGCTGCTGTTTATTGCTTTATTTATGGTAAACAGCACGCTGAAAGCACAAGACGAAAGGTGCGGAACCGATGAGGCCATGTGGAAAATATGGCAACAAAATCCGCAATTATATCAAGACCATCTTCGATTGTTCGAAGAAAATAAAACTTATATGAAAGACCATGCCGGTAATGTTAGAACAATTTATACCATCCCGGTTGTTTTTCATATCATACACCAATATGGAACCGAAAACATTACCGATGCACAAGTATTTGACCAAATACAAATATTGAATGAGGATTTTAATAAACTAAATGCTGATACGGCCAATGTGTTAGGTCCTTACAAACCGTTAATTGGCGATGCCAAAATTCAATTTAAGCTGGCAGCTTTCGACCCTCAGGGAAATTGTACAAACGGAATAAATCGTATTTATTCGCATGAAACAGAAATAGGAGATGATTTTTCCAAACTAGTTTCGTGGAACCGTGCAAAATATTTAAACGTTTGGGTTGTAAAAAACATGGCAAATGGCGTTGCAGGATATGCTTATTATCCATCGGCAGTATCATCCGGATTTATGATTTTTGTAGATGGTATCATTATCCGCCATAACTACATTGGAAGCATTGGAACATCCAATCCGGTAAACTCCAGAGCATTAACACACGAAATAGGGCATTACCTGGGTTTGGCACATACCTGGGGCAATACTAACAATCCGGTTGTGGCTTGTGGCGATGACGGCATACAAGATACCCCCATAACACGCGGACACAACAACTGCTCTAACAGAGTAAGTATATTTTGCGATAATAACAATTTTACCAATGCATTATATACATTTAACGATGTAACTACCTCATCAGGAAATACCGACCCCACAGCTACACCCAACCAAATTGTTACAACCAATACCCGTGTTGTGATGAGTAGTTTTACTGCCAACGGAGTTTCGGCCAACAGCCAGCAAAACGGAAAGTTTGCTTTTAATGATTGGGATACGGGAGCAGCTGATGGCGAAACTGTATATGCTAACCTTAGCGGAAGTATAAATACTGCAAAATATTACGAGTTTACGGTTAGTCCGCAAACCATGCAGGGGATGACCCTGACAACCATAAATTTTGTGGCAGGCAGAAACAACGATGGCGCCCGTACCTTTGTAGTACGCTCCAGTGCCGATAATTACGCAAGCAATTTAACTGCAGCCATTGTTCCTGCCAATCCTGAGCTGAGCATTCAATCCGGCAATGTTTTCTTTTTTAATAATGATTTAGACACCACCTTAATCGGGGCAAGGATTGTATTGAGCGGTACAAATTTTACCAATGTCTTTAACCCGATTACCTTTAGGATATATGCCTACAACAGCGAAAACGCTGCAGGAACTTTTATCATAGACAGCCTGAGTGTAAACGGAACTTTCGGCACCATAGAAAATGTAGAAAACTACATGGAATATGCCTATTGTTCTAAAATGTTTACCCTCGATCAGGTGTCGTTTATGAATGCCACACTCAATAATGCAGAAGCCGATAGGAATAATTTATGGACCGCTGCAAATCTTGCTGCCACCGGAGCAGATTTAACCACTCCACCGCTATGTGCACCGGTTAGCGATTTTCACTATAACCGCAAATATATTTGCGAAGGTGATGTGGTTAATTTTACTGCCCGACCCTGGAGAGCAACCGTTACCTCTTATCAATGGACCTTTACCGGAGCCAGCATCACAACTTCTTCTTTACAAAATCCTTCGGTTACTTTTACCACACCGGGCTGGCAAACTGTAAGTTTAACCGTTACTAACGCAACCGGAAGCGATACCAAAACAATCATACAAGCCGTTTATGTATCTCCTAACTGGGCCGACTACTCCGGGCCACACTCCGAAACATTTGACGGACCAAACGCTCACTGGTGGACAAATCTGATAGATAACCCTGAGGACAATCCTACCAAATGGCAACTGGTTAATTCGGGTGGGTACAATAACTCTAAATGCATCATGTTAAACAACTACTATAATCCTCCTTTTCCTTTTGATTTTGCCACCTACAGCAATACCCTGGGAGGTAATGTTGATGCATTTATTTCTCCCGCTTATAACCTTGCCGGTGCAACTTCAGTAAATCTGTCTTTTAAAATTTCTGCAGCCACCAGAGCCAATAACACGGTAGATATGACCGAAGAGTTAAAAATTTACTCTTCGGTTGATTGCGGTAAAACCTGGCAGCTCAGAAAAACACTTAATAAAGCCGCTTTAAATGTTGGCGGTATGTCAGGTGGATATTACACTCCGCCAAATAATAGTTTCTGGTCAACCGAAAATATCAACATAGGTTCTTTGACACCGGGCAGTCGCGTACGTTTTAAATTCGAATATAAATCAAGCGACTATTCGAATAATGTTTATATAGACGATATAAATGTCAGTGCGGTAGTTGACATAAATGAAATATACGCCAATCCGTTTGCTTTGAGTGTTTATCCTAACCCTGCAGACGCATCTAATGGATTTACTTTGTTTTTTGAAACTTCAAAAACCGAAGATATGCAGGTTATAATTACCGATGTTTTAGGTAAAACTATTTATCAGGAGATATTTAAAAATTCTTTAGGTAAAATAAGTAAAAACATCACAACCGAACACTGCAGGCTATTAAACGGGGTATATTTTATTACTGTAACGAACGGAGAATTTATACAAACACAACGCTTGGTTATTTCTAATTAATGAAACACTTATCTAAAATTCTAATTGTTGTATGTTTTTTGTGTGTGGGCAAATTAGCCCACACACAAAAATTATTTGTTTTTGATGCAATAACCCGTCAACCTATAAAAGATGTATCAGTATGTAACGAATCAAAAACAATTTGTATTTTAACTGATGTAAAGGGCCAAGCTGATATAAGTGAATTTAATAAAAACGAAAAAATCAGTTTATCGCATTCGTCCTACAAACTACTCGAAATAAGCTACGAAGCAGTTGCCGTTAATGCATACAAAATTTATCTTGAAGAAAAGATAATATCATTAAACGAAGTTGTTTTTTCAGGTTCAAAGTGGGAGAAAAACAAAGTTGAAACACCCAACCGGATAGAAAAAATAAACATGAAAGAAGCTGCCTTTCAAAATCCGCAAACCACAGCCGACTTGTTAGGTATGAGCGGATACGCATTTATACAAAAAAGTCAGTTAGGAGGCGGTTCACCTATGTTAAGAGGTTTTGCCACTAATAGAGTTTTGCTGGTAATAGATGATGTAAGAATGAATACAGCTATTTTTCGTTCAGGTAATTTACAAAATGTTATTTCTTTAGATGCCAATGCTATAGAATCTTCAGAAATCATGTTTGGGCCCGGGGCAGTAATGTATGGCAGCGATGCCATAGGCGGGGTAATGAGTTTTTATACCCTACGTCCTATGCTTGCTTCAAACAACGCTAATGGACCTGTTTTTTCGGGCAATCTCATGACCCGTATTTCATCTGCAAACATGGAAAATACCGGACATGTTGATTTTAACATCGGTTTAAAAAAGTTTGCCTTTACCACCAGTTTTACAAATGCAGTTTACAATGATTTAAGATCGGGCTCTGTAGGTGGGTCACCCTACTTTTATCGTACAAATTATGTGATTACTTATGATAACAAAGACTACATGATTCCTAATTATGATTCTACCTTGCAAGTAGGTTCCAAATACAGTCAGGTAAATTTTATGCAAAAAGTATTGTATCAACACAATCAGTATTTAAGCTTTAAATACGGCTATCATTTTTCGGAAACATCCAAATATAATCGTTACGACCGCTTGTATGTTATGCAAACTTCGGGGCCATACAAAAATAAGTTGCGTTGGGCCGAATGGTACTATGGGCCGCAAAAATGGCAAATGCATCATTTAAATATCTCTTACAATAAAAAAAATATAGCCTTCGATAAATTAAAATTTACTGCTGCATATCAGTTTTTTGAAGAGAGCCGATACGACAGAGAATTTATGTTCAGAGAACTGCATGCACAAATAGAAAACGTTCATGCCATTTCAAACAATCTTGACTTAGAAAAAAAACTTGGCGCTAAAATAACACTAAACTACGGTCTGGAGACTGTCTATAACTTAGTACGTTCGCGTGCCTCGCTTACACATGTGGTTACCAAACAAGTGCTGCCCACTGTAACAAGATATCCCGATGGTTCTACCTGGCAATCTTATGGCGCTTACCTAAGTGCTAAATACAACATTCATCCCAAAATATTTATTGATGCCGGTTTGCGATACAGCCGATTTATGATTGATGCAACTTTTGATACAACTTTTTTCCCCTTTCCTTTTCTCACAGCAAATATGCGTACCCAGTCATTAAACGGTAGCATCGGTGCGGTTTACTGTCCGCAAAGCTCCTGGCAACTTTATGCCAATGCAGCCACCGGCTTTAGAGCACCCAATGTAGATGACATGGGAAAAGTTTTTGAATCAGTTCCCGGTTATCTGGTTGTACCAAATCCAAATCTTAAGCCCGAAAGCGTAATTAATATTGAAGCAGGGACCAATAAATCATTCGGAGAATTTCTGAGAATAGACGCCAGTATCTACAAAACCTGGTTAGACGATGCTATGGCCCGAAGAAATTTTACATTTAATGGCGATACAACTATCCGCTACCTAGGAAATAAAAGTCGCATACAGGCCATACAAAATGTGGCAAAAATTGATGTTTATGGCATACAGGCAGGTATTGAATTTAGCTACAAAGGTTTTGGTATCCGCAGCAATTATTCCTTTCAAAACGGAAGAGAACAAAACCCTGACAGCTTAAATTATTACCCCTTACGACACGCTGCGCCTAATTTCGGAAGCACACATATTACATATACTCACAAAAAAGTTAAAGCTGATTTTTATGCAGTATATAACGCTAAAATGACTTTCGAAGATTTAGCCTTAACCGAACGTACCAATGCCTCTTATGCCCGCGATGAATTTGGAAGACCTTATGTGGATGCCTGGTACACTTTAAATTTTAAAATTGCATTTTATCCCAGCCAATACTTATCCATTAATTTGGGAATAGAAAACATCATGGATATTTTATACCGACCTTACGCATCGGGTATTAATGCCCCGGGCAGAAACATTATCGCTTCAGTAAGAGCTAAATTTTAACTAAAAAATGTATAACCTATAAAACATAAACCCTATGAAAAACAATTTTACCAAAATAATTGCAAGCCTTTTCCTATGCCACTTTGCCTGGTGTAGTATAAATGCACAGCACGTTGGTGCCGGAGGTTGGCATTCGGTTGTTGTATGCAACGATGGAACCGTAAAAACATTTGGTGAAAACGCCAGCGGACAGCTGGGCAACGGCCAAACCACTGATAGTAATTTACCCGTAAGTGTATCGGGCCTTACAAATGTTGTTGCCGTATCTGCCGGTGGCGACCAACTGGAGGCACATACCATGGCTTTAAAAAGTGATGGTACGGTTTGGTGCTGGGGAAGTAATATATACGGAGGATTAGGTAATGGAACTACAACCAGTACCACCACACCTGTACAAACATTGCTGGTAAATAACGTAACGGCTATCTCTGCCGGAGGCTGGCACTCCACAGCTTTAAGAAATGACGGAACAGTTTGGTGTTGGGGCTGGAATATAGATGGTCAAATTGGTGACGGCACTACTACCGACAGGGTAATAGCCACACAAGTAAGCGGTTTAAATAATGTGATACAAATTGCAGCAGGCACATACCATAACTTAGCATTAAAAAATGACGGAACCGTATGGGCATGGGGCGACAACGTAAGCGGACAGATTGGTGACGGCACTACTACCGACAGAACCACCCCTGTTCAGGTAAGCGGATTAAACAACGTGGTTAAAATAGCTGCCGGCAGATTTTTTTCGCTTGCAGTAAAAAGTGATGGTACAGTTTGGACATGGGGAGAAAATCTTTATGGACAACTGGGTAATGGCACAACTACCAATAGTTCAGTTCCTGTTCAGGTTGCCGGAATTACTGGTGCCACAACAGTAGTAGCCTGTGGCGCCTTTCATTGCATACTTATGCTAAGCGATAACACCTTGGTAGCCTGGGGAAGAAATACTTACGGAAATCTTGGCGATAATACCGTTACTCACAAATCGGTTCCTGTGCCGGTATTAAACATTAATAATGCTGTAGATATGGCCGCAGGAACAAATTTTACATTGATTGTAAGGAACGATGGCACTCTTTGGGGATGTGGAAGAAATGCCAGTGGGCAGTTAGGCGATGGAACATTTTTACAACGAAACACTGTGGTACAAGCAACCTCGCTTTGCCCGGTTATGATGCCCGTAGGTATTGATGATGAATTTGCTGATAATGATGAATATCATGTATATCCCAATCCAACCAATGGTATTATAAATATACAAGCAAAAAATAACTACTCTCTTACAATTTATGATATTACCGGTAAGCAAATGTTGAGCTATCAACCCACTAATGGCTTAAACAGTACATTTGATATAAGTAATTTACCAAACGGAGTGTATTATCTAAAACTACAATCCGATAATTATTATCAAACAAAAAAAATCATTAAACAATAAACTATTTAATTATGAAAAAAAATCTACTTAGCATAGTACCCATTTTATTAATGAGTACTATTTCAACAGCACAAAATCATATCTCTGCCGGTTGGTCGCATTCTTTGTATTTATGCAACAATGGTAGTTATGCCAACGGATGGGGAGCTAATACTTACGGGCAAGTTGGCAATGGCGCTAATATTGATATTTCTTTTCCTGCAAACATACTAAACCTAAGCAATATCGTTTCTATTTCGGCAGGCTATCAGCACACCCTGGCATTAAAAAACGATAACACCGTTTGGGCCTGGGGTGATAACACCGATGGACAACTGGGCAATGGTACCAATACAGCAAGTAATGTTCCTATACAAATACCAGGATTAACAAATATTATAGCCGTATCAGGCGGAAAAGCCGGTTATCATTCCTTGGCCCTGAAAAACGATGGTACTGTTTGGACATGGGGTAGAAATGATTTTGGACAACTGGGTATAGGTAATACAAACAACAGCAATGTGCCGGTACAAGTTCCCGGATTAAGCGATATAATAGCAATTGCCGGAGGAGAATATCATTCGCTGGCCTTAAAAAACGATGGCACTGTTTGGGCATGGGGCAGAAATGCTGATGGACAACTGGGTAATGGAACTAACATAAATTCTAACGTACCTACGCAGGTAAATAATTTAACGGGCATTATTGCCATTGACGGAGGCAGATTTTTTACTATTGCGCTTAAAGACAATGGTAGTGTATGGACATTTGGACAAAATCTATACGGACAATTAGGCAACGGAACAACCATAAATAGCAATTTGCCTGTTCAGGTAAGCGGACTTAATGACGCTATAGCCATTACCGGAGGAGCTTTTCATGCAGTAGCTATCAAAAGTGACAGCACCTTGGTTTCGTGGGGAAGAAATACTTATGGTAACTTAGGAGACGGCACAACTACTAATAGTTCGGTTCCAGTTGCAGTTACCGGTTTAAACAGCGTTGCACAAATTGCGGGAGGCACCAATTATTCGGTTGCTATGAAAAGCGATAAAAGTATGTATGCCTGGGGAAGAAATACTAACGGGCAATTGGGTGACGGAACCTTAACCGATAAATACATCCCCAATGCTGTAGTTTCATTATGTAGCAATGTTTCTGTAGAAAATATATCTGATTACGATAACAACTGGTTAATATATCCTAATCCTTCTGATGGAATATACCTGATTCAAAATGCTGATAATTATTTAAACAACCTGAATAAAAAAATTGATTTATATAATAGTAACGGGCAATTAATATTCAGTTCGTTTAATAACAACTATGAAATTGATATTTCTGACCAACCCGCAGGAATATATTACCTTATAATATCGCAAGGTGATGTTATCTTCAAGAAAAAACTTATTAAAGATTAAAGTTCCGTAACTTAAACTCAAATATGTTATTAGCACCTATGGCATGGCTAGTATAAAGTCTTGTTAATTCGCAAAAATCCCTTGTGCTACAAGCGCAGGGGATTTTTTGTAACTTAACAAAAATACTTTCGTAAGATAGCACGAGCGAGGTAATCTATGTATATACTTTTAATTTATATTATAACCCTAAAAGGGTTATCGGTTTCGCATTATAAACAGGTGTTTGGGCCTGATTATGAAAAAGCCATTCAGTACAATATAAAAAAAAAACACCTTTATTATCAATATGCTCAAAAATATAGCGTTGATGTTGATGAATTAAAAACAATAGTATTTCCTGAACTGATCCGCTATTCGTATTTCAAAGATTTGATGGAGACGAAAGCATTAGAGCAGATGTATGTGCAGGGAGGCAGCAAACTGGCCGATTTTTCAATTGGTCATTTCCAAATGAAACCCTCGTTTGTGGAGGAGTTGGAGGCGAGTGTTTCATCGAATACATGGCTCAAACAAAAATATGCTTGTGTGGTGAATTATGGTAGCGGATCGGATTTTTTATCACAAAGATTAGAGCGATTAAAAAACGAACAATGGCAGTTTGTTTTTTTATGTTGCTTTATTGATGTAGCCGATACCAAATACCCCTCATTAAAATTAATGAATAAAGAAAAAAGAATGCGGTTTTTATGCGCTGCCTACAACACCGGCATATCGCATACCGAAGAAAAAATAAACTCATTAATGAATGAAAAATTTTTTCCTTATGGTCCTAAATACAAAGCAAGTCAATATGCATACGCAGATGTTGCCTTAGATTATTACAAAAACTACCTGAATAAATAATTAAATTTGTAAAGAATGACTTTCAGACATATCATATTACTAATAATATTTTATGCAATTATCAACGTTTCGTGCAAAGAAGAAAAAAAAGTTAAAACAATTAAAGTTGAAAAAACAAGCGTACCACTTCCGCTTGTAGTGCCTCCGGTTGCCAAATTAAATCCGCCTTTCGAAAGTTTTGAAGTAAATGTTGATAGTGGTGTTACATACCTTGTAAAAAACAGCTACGGCACAAAAATATTTATTCCGGATAGCGTGTTTGTTGATAGCACCCGAAACTTAATTCGTGGTAAAGTAAAAATCATGTATCGAGAATTTCATGATGCTGCCGGGATATTTTTAGCCGGTATACCCATGAATTATGATGCGGCAGGTATACAAAAATATTTTGAAACTGCCGGTATGTTTGACATACGTGCTGAACAAAACGGAAACCCCGTTTATATAGACTCGGGCAAAGTAATAAAAATACATTTTGGCAGCGTAACCGAAGGCAATGATTATCATTGTTTTTATTTAGACGAAAAACTTACCCGCAACTGGCATTATATGGGAGATGTATTGGGCGCGGTTAATACCGAAAAATCTAAACTAAAAAGAAAGGCAACCGAACAAATGTCTGCTATAAAAATTCCTTTCGAGAAAAAACATTTTGCCTTTAATTATATGGCTTTGCTGGATGTATATTTGTTGGATAAACCTAAAGAAATAGCAAATAACAAACAAAACCCCGATATACAAAATAAAATAAAACAATACAATGTAACCTGGAGTAATATATATAATTACGAAACGGTTACTTTTCAGGGTAATCAGTATTTGGCCTCATTGCTTGTGTGGAAAAATCTAACCGGTGATGATTTCCCTGATTGGGTAGTAAATGCCAATAGCAAACTTACCTATAAATACGGAAATGTATATGATTTAAAACTGGAGGATAAAAAAGGACGGGTTCATTACGCAATTATTGAGGCTGTAATGCCTATCAAATCACTTTTTGCTTTTAGTGCGCAACAATGGAAAATCAAATACGAAGAAACACTGAAAAAAGTGCATGAAGAAGAAGAACGTATTAAAAAAATGGCTGATGTTTACCGGATTTTTGAAATAAATAAGTTTGGTATGTACAATTACGATAAATTTTTAAACGACCAAAATAAAGTGCACATTGCTGCCTCGTTTAATTTTGACAAACCTGTTGACATTATACAAAATATAGAAGTATGTTATGTTAGCGGCAATAACCGTAGTTTGATAAAATACCCTTATGATAAATGGAAAAATTTTATAATTGTACCTGATGATAATGCTAAATTATTTGCTTTATTACCGGGTGATTATTTAGCCGTTTATCCTAAAGAAAAATTAGCAACCCTTAACTATAAACAGCTTGGAGAAAATAAATTTTCAGAAATAACATTTGATATGTTCACTGTTCGTAAACTAAACAGCGAAGAAGATTTAAGGGAAATACTAAACTAAAATTAAAACCAAAATTGTCATTAGCTCTACAAACACCGGTCCTGATGCAAGTATGTGTATATATACACAACATTTGGGTTAAACCCCAAAAAGTCATTAAACTTTTTTCACGGCAAGCCGGGTGTCTAAGATTTTGTAAACCCAAATTCAGCATTAGAAATTTGAAATAAATCCAAATTTTACGACAGAGGCGGACTGAGTGTGTTGAGTGTCGTGTGGGATTTGGGTTATCCGCCATCAGGCGATCTTTACGCATGCTAATGCGTAATGTGGGGTAATAAATTTCTTGTAATATTTTTTAAGGTAAGAAATGCTAAGAAAATAGCAAACACTCAACTTAAGAAAAAAATTTCTCACTGTTATTGCATCATGGCTCTGGAATTACTTCTGGGAGTAATAAACCGTATGCCCAACATTAACTCATGTGTACCGGCACTGTAGTTGCGTATATTGGAGGTAGTAAAATCATGCGCATAACCGATACTTAAATTGTTTTTGTAAGTATAGCCTATCATCATACTCCAGGCATCCATTCTTCTGAAAGCGCCTCCCAGCCATACCTGATCCTTGTAGATGGCACGAGCTGTAATATCAAATTGCACCGGTATATTTTTTACATATTTTACGATAGCAATAGGTTCTATTTTAAAATCATCATCAAGCACAAAAGTATATCCACCATGCAAGGTATAATGATGTTCCAACCGGCTGTCGCTTATTTGCTGATTATCGAAAAAGTAGAGCCTGTTTCGCATGAGTTGAGGTATTACGCCTCCTAAATACCAATTTTTATGATAGAGATAAAATGCAAACTTGGCATCAGGTACCAAGGCCCATTGCAAGCCTCCGCTGATTACTTTGTCGCCTTGCTCGCGTAAAATTATTTTTGAGCCATCAACCATATATTGCAGCAAGCCTCCCGAAAGCGCTAAGGATAACTTTACTTCTTTTGATAATTTTAAATGATACGCGTATGCTAATTGCATCCCTGTTCTGCGGGTTGGACCTACATTATCGGTAAAAATGTATCCCCCAAAACCCATGTTTAATTTTTTGTTCGGCCCATGGACACTAACGGTAAATGTTCGCGGTGCATCAGTAAATCCCCACCACTGATAACGATGATTGGTGCGGGCATCAAACCACTCACGACTACCGGCAACTGCCGGGTTTACCGGAAAATCGTTAAAATAATACTGGCTGTATATAGGTAAATGCTGTGCTTGTATTGCTGCAGCAATAAAAATAAAAAAGGATATATAAAATATTTTTTTCATCTACCTTAATATTGTTAAAGGACCTGTGAATGCATTTGGAAACAAGGGGTGATTCAGATTAATAATGTAATAATACGTTCCAATGGGCACGGGTTTACCTTCATACATTCCATCCCAGGGAGTACTGTATCCCACCGAATAAAATAACTGCTGCCCCCAACGATTGTAAACCTCAACTATACAATCCGGAAAGCGGTCAATAAAATCTATTATCCATGCATCATTCACTCCATCGCCATTGGGGCTAAAGCCATTTGGAAAAACTATTTGCGGCAACACGGTTAAAACCATTTGATCGCTTGCCGTACAACCATTGGCATCAGTAACTGTAACGGTATAAGTGGTGGTAGTATCGGGGTTTGCAATCGGATTGTAAGAAGTAGGTGTTTGTAAAAATACAGGTGGTGACCATACTACATTGTTTCCTGTTTGCGTAGTCGGATTTCCGCCTATTTGTGTATTTTGTCCTTGTAATATTGTAATATCGGGGCCTGCATTAACCACGGGCGTTGGGAATGAAGTTAATGTTACCGTATCGCTGTCTGTACAGCCATTAGTACTTACCGTTAAAATATAGGATACCGTACCTGCCTGCGGATTACTAATTATCAATGTATCGTCATTGCTCAGTGTATTACTGTTTATATCAGTCCATACATACGTTGTGCCTCCCGTACCCACCAATATAAAAGGCGCTCCCAAACAAATATTCTGATCAGAACCTGCATTTGCATCTACCACTATCAATGCATCTATAAAGACAGAATCGGTATATTGACAACCTGCCGAATCCGTAACAGTTAAGTAATACATACCATAAAAAATATTTGTCAAATCTTGTTGGGTAGAAACAAAATTATTCGGGCCTGTCCATGCAAAAGTATAACCGCTGCCCGAGCCACCCGAAACAAGAACACTTACAGCACCATCGTTCACTGTTGAACAACTGGCATCTACAGGTGTAAAATTAACCACTATTGGTGGCGGTTCGTTAACGGTTGCGTCTTGTGTAATAGAGCAACCATTGGCATCAGTAATAGTTACCGAATAGTTGCCTGCACATAAGTTTGTTGCCGGATTGGTGGTTTGATTATTGGGGTCGTTCCATTGATAAGTGTAAGGTAGAGTTCCTTGTATAGGCATTACATGGATAATCGCATCACAATAACCACCGCAACTTGCATCCTGTATATCAGGTAAACTGGCAATGAGAGCTTGAGGCTGTGTGATGGTAAATTGCATATAGGCAACACAAGCATTTGCATCGGTAACTTCTGCAAAATAATCGCCTGCACATAATGCAGTTATAGGGTTTATTAATTGTCCTATCTGATTACCCGATGCATCCAGCCAGATAATGTTGTATGGCGGTACTCCTCCTGATAAAGAAATATTTGCCTGACCATCGCAAATGCCATTGCAAGATACATCGTTTGTTGACAGAGTTATTAAAGGCGCTGAAGAATTGCCCAACGAAAAAGTAAACTGCTCGCTGCAATTATTGCCATCGGTAACGGTAACCGAATAAACACCGGCACATAAATTTTGAACTACCTGAGTAGTGGCATTGCCGGCAGCAGCATCCCATTGATAGGTTAAAGGAGGAGTGCCGCCAGAAGCAAACAATGCTAATATACCATTGCATTGGCCGCAATCAGCAGGAGTTATAACTATGCTGTCATGTATGGCTTGCGGCTGACTGATCGTGAAATTAGAAAGCGATGTACATCCTGATGAATCAGTTACCTGTACCATATAACTACCTGCGCATAAATTATTTTGCGAATTATTTGTGCTTAAATCATGGAGCCAAAAAAATGAATAGGGTAATGTTCCTCCACTTGCTGAAACGGTTGCTGTGGCATCGCATAAGCCGGCACACGAAACCGGAGTTGTTATAACCGAAAGTGCCGGAGCATTGGTATTGCTTATCGTTAAATTAAAAGTTTGTGAACATCCTGCATTATCAGTTATTTGAACCATATAGCTGCCTGCACAGAGATTACTTACCGAAGAAGTATTTTGACCCGTTGTCCAAAGATAATTGTATCCTCCTGCTCCTCCGCTGGCATTAACACCGGCAGTTGCGTTGCATGCACCACAGGTAGCATCAGTTGTAAATATACTTGCTTGTATGGGCGAATTTTGATTAATCGTAAAATTTCCGAAAGCAATGCAACCTACATTATCGGTAATTTGTAAAATATAATTTCCGGCACACAAGTTCAAAATGTCTTCCGTTGTTTGTCCTCCCGGAAACCATAAAAAAGTATAGGGTGCTATTCCTCCATTTACGCTAACGTCAATGCTTCCGTTGCAATTGCCATTGCAGTTTACCGATGTGATATTAGCCGAAGCTACAGGCGCATTGTTATTACTTACGGTAACACTAAACTGAGCCGTACATCCATTAGCATCGGTTACCTGTGCAATGTATATTCCTGCAGCAAGATTGATGGCTGTTTGTGTAGTTTGTCCGAGCGGATTTAAAAAATTATCAAACCAGGTAAATGAATATGGAGGGGTACCACCAAAAGGAAATGCAGAAGCGGCTCCATTGCTTAGCGCGCAATCTGCATTAAAAGATGATGTAGTTGCGTTCAAGGATGTAGGTTCATTAATATTTACATTTTGTATGAGCGATTGGCAATTATTTGCATCCTGTACCATCACATTATAAGACCCTTGACATAAATTATTAAATGTATTGGATATCTGAAACGAAACTCCTCCATTAATGCTGTATAAATATGGTCCTGTGCCGCCTGATGCTGTTATAATAATACTTCCGCTGCAATTTCCTCCACATAAAATATCGTTAACTATTACCGAAAACGTTAATACATTTGGTTGGTTTATGGTTATCGGTAATATGGGGGTTGTGCAGTTATTGGCATCCGTAACAAACACCGAATAATTTCCGGCACATAATCCATTGGCTGTTTGCGTAGTTTGTCCGTTACTCCAGGTATAACTATAAGCCGGTGTTCCGCCTGTAGGATTAACGGTTGCTGTTCCGCTGCAATCATTAAAACAATTATTATCAACTGTGCTTATTGTTGCCGTGAGTAAATTAGGTTCGGTTATTGAAATATTATTGTTGTTTATAGAACATCCATTTGCATCCGTAACGGTTAATGAATAATTTCCGGCACATAGATTAGTGGCTGTTGAAGTAGTTTGACCGTTACTCCAGTTATAATTATAATTAGGAACTCCACCCGATACATTTGCTGTAGCATTGGCATTACAATCACCGTTACATAATACGTTATTTGTATTTAAAGATAATGTTAATGAATCGGGTTGGGTAATGTTAAAAGTATCATTAATTATACAGCCGCTCGCATCGCTGATTGCAACCGTATAAGTCCCCGCACATAAATTTACTACGCTTGGATTAGTAGAGTTGCCGGCTGCGGCATCCCATTGAATGCTGTAAGGGCCATTGCCACCGGAAACAAAAACGGTAATGCTTCCTGTGCAATTACCATGGCATAATATATTTGCTTGTGTTGCTGCTGAAATAATTTCTGTTGGTTCGTTGATGGTAATCGCTTCGATGGTAACGCAATTTAGTGCGTTTGTAACTTGCACATAATAGGTTCCTGCACATAAATTAGTTGCCGTGGGTGTAGTCTGCCCGATTGGTGTTCCGGTTAATTGATCGTACCAGATAAAAGAACAGGGAGCAGAGTTACAGGCTGTATTAGCCGTAGCAGAACCATTGCATGCACCAAAACAATTCACATCGGTAGAATTGATATTTACCGTTTCTCCGTTACTACTGCTTACACCTACTGAAATAATCGCCATACACCCATTAGCATCGGTAACGGTAACACCATAAACCCCGGCACAAACATTATTAATTACTTGTGTTGTGGCTCCATTATTCCAGCTATATGAATATGGCGGAGTTCCGCCAATTGCACTTACTGATGCTGTTCCGTTGCACTGGCCGCAGGTAGCATCGGTTGATGATATCTGCAAAATAATCAATTGTTGGGGTTGTCCCATAGAAATACTGCCACTGGCTGTGCATCCATTTGCATCTACAATATTTACCGAATATAATCCGGGACAAAGGTTATTGATAGAAGGGGTGGTGGCTCCTGTATTCCAACTATATGAAAATGGGGGTGTTCCGCCCAAAGTATTTGAAATAATAATACCATCGCAAACACCGAAACAGGTTATATTACTTTGTATGGATAAATTGGCGTTGAGTGGCTGCGGTGTAGTTACGCTGGCGGTTGTTGTTGCCTGACAGCCATTGGCATCAACTACGGTTAATGTATATGAACCCGAACATAAATTAAACACATCGGGGTTTGTAGTATTCCCCGGATCATTCCACTGGTAAGTATAGGGTGTTGTACCACCGCTCACATTACTTAATATGTAGGCATTACAATTACCGCTGCAATCAGCATTTACAGGTGTTGTATTTATAAGCACAGGCAGCGGTTCTGTAATAGTTACTGTGGCTGTAGCTACACAACCATTGGCATCGGTAACGGTAACTATGTAATTACCGGCACATAAATTATTTGCTGTGGCTGTAGTTTGGTTAAAGGGGTCGTTCCATTGATAGGTATAAGGCGCTGTGCCTCCTGTAACCAAAGCAGTTGCTGTTCCATTACAAAATGAATTACAACTAACATGGGTATTGCTTATGCTAACATTTAGCGGTATGGGTTCGTTGATGGTAATTTGTTGCGGACCATATGTACATCCATTATTATCGAACACCGTAATACTATATTGCCCTGCACACAAGTTAGTTGCCATTTGAGTAGTTTGTCCGACAGGATTCCATGAGTATGTGTAAGGTGAAGTGCCCCCGGCAGGAAATGCTGTAGCCGAGCCATTGCATGCACCAAAACAACTTACATCAGCAGTATTATAATTAGCCGTTAAAGGTGTTGGCTCTGTAATATTCACTGAAGCATTGGCCGTACAGCCGTTGGCATCAGTTATTTGTACCGAAAATGTTCCAACACATAAATTAAATGTCGTAGAGGTTGTTTGATTTGCGGGGTCGTTCCATAAATAAGTATATGGGGGTGTTCCACCTGCGGGTGCAACTGTTCCGGTTCCATTACATTGCCCGTTACATAAGATATTAGTAAATGAAGGATTAGGTGTAATAGGTTGCGGAGAAGTAATAACTACCGTAGCCGTAGATATACAATTCTGAGCGTTGGTAACTACTACCGTATATGAACCGGCACATAAATTTGAAATATTATCGGTTGTGCTGTTCCCCGGATCATTCCATTGAACTGTGCAAGGAGGCAATGAACAATTGTAGCTTACTGTTGCTGTTCCGTCACATTGGCCGAAACACGATACATTTGTTGAACTAACGGTTAGTGCTTCTCCATTGGGATTATTTACCCCAATCGAAAAAATCTGTGAGCAATTGTTTTGATCGGTAACTGTAACTGTATAAGCACCGGCACATAAATTATTTGCCGTTGCAGTAGTTTGGTTATTCGCGGCAGCATCCCATAAAATACTTAATAAGCCTGTTCCTCCCGAAGCATTAATTGTTGCGCTGCCATCACATACTCCACAAGTTGCATCAGTTGATGATAAAGTTGCTGTAATTTGAGCAGGATTGTTAAGGTTTGTATTAGCACTTGCGGTACACCCATTAACGTCATTAACTTGTACGCTGTAATTGCCTGCACAAAGGTTACTAGCCGTAGTAGTGGTTTGATTTAAGGGATCGTTCCATTGCACAGTATATGGGCCTGTACCTCCACTAATGTTTACTGTGGCACTGCCATTACAATCATTAAAGCATAAAGGATCTATGGTTGTGATGTTTAATGCCAAAACATTAGGCTCGGTAATATTTATGGGTGAGGAAGTAAGCGGACAGCCATTGGCATCGGTTACAACTACGGTATAGGTTCCGGCACAAAGCTGGATAGCTGTTTGAGTAGTTTGATTTAATGCATCATCCCATTGATAAGAATACGGGGGAGTACCACCGGATGGATTTGCCGTAGCAGTTCCATTACATAATCCTGTACAGGCTGCATTGGTAAAACTTGTATTTAAAACCATTGGCGGAGGTTGAGTAAGAGTTACCTGCAAAGGCCCTACGATACAGCCATTGGCATCCGTAACAGTAACCGAATAATTGCCTGCGCATAAACCTGTAGCCACCGGTGTTGTTTGTCCGTTACTCCAGCTATACGAATAGGGCGGTGTACCGCCACTTGCAATAACTGTTGCCGAACCGTTACATAAACCATTACAAAGAATATTAGCGGTTGTTGTAGTTGCTGACAGCGCAGCAAGCGGTTGTGTAATAGTAAAGGGAACAGGCCCTGATGAACAACCGCTCGCATCTGTAACGCTTACTGTGTAATTTCCTGCACACAAATTAGTGGCATTAGGAAGGTTAGGAGCACCGTTACTCCACACATAAGTAAATGGTGCTGAACCGGAAGTTACCGTTACGCTTGCTGTTCCGGTACATTGCCCAAAACATAAAACATGGGTAGTATTAACATTAATAGTTACTGCAGGGTTAGCGGTAATGGTAAATGCATAAGGGCCTGAGGTACATCCGTTGGCATCTACAACAGTTCCTGAATAGGTTCCTTCGCATAAGCCGTTAATGGTTTGAGTAGTTTGAGGCAACGTTGTACCTGTTTGTGTATTTATCCATTGATAGCTATAGGGAGGTGTTCCTCCGGAAGGTGTTAAAGTAGCTTGTCCGGTGCAGGTTCCGGGGCAACCAGTATTTTGTGAAGTAAGACTTGCGCTGAGTTGAGTAGGTTCGGTTAAACTTGCAAGTATAGGAGGAGAAGTACAATTATTGACATCGGTAATAATAACATAATAATTGCCTGCACATAAACCCACTGCATCTTCGGAAGTTTGACCTATCGGTAATCCGGTATTTTGATCATACCAAACAAATGAATAGGGACTCTGACCACCGGATGGAGTAAGGTTTATTGAACCATTGCAAAAACCAAAACAAGCAGGATTTGACGGAATTGCTGTTCCACTTAATACTACAATGGGAGTTAATGCAATGGTGTTAGAGTTAACCGAGCAACTATTCGCATCAGTAACAATTACATAATAATTTCCGGCACACAAACCCGTAGCCGGATTAGTTGTGACACCAATCGGATTTCCGGTTGTTGCATCAATCCAAACAAACGAATAGGGACTTGTGCCTCCGCTAACAACAGCCGTAGAAGTACCATTACAAAAACCGCAGTCGGTAGGGGTAAAAGTAATATTAACACTCATGGTTGCCGGATCGGTAATCGTATATGTTGCTACTGCTGTACATCCATTAGCATCGGTAACTGTTACTTGATACTGTCCGGGGCACAGGCCTGTTACGGTAGCAGTAGTTTGTCCTAACAACTGTCCGTTTCCTAAATTTAACCAAACATACGAATAACCGGGTGTTCCGCCTGATGGGGAAACAGTAGCTGTTCCATCGCATAAGCCGCTACAGGTTGGATCGGTAAATGAAGTGCTAAGATTTAATGGGCTTGGCTCATTAATAGTAAATGTAGTTGTAGTATCGCAACCAAACTGGTCGGTAATAGTAACCGAATAATTTCCGGCACATAGATTAGTGATGCTTGTTCCGGTAACACTCATAGGCAACCAGGTTACCGTGTAATTTCCATTTTCTCCGCTAATACCTGTTACCGATGCCGAACCATTACACTGGCCATTACATAATGCATTGTTTGTATTTAAAACAAAACTGTAAGGTTGGGGTTCATTAATTGTAAAATTTTCTTGTATCTGACATCCATTTGCATCGGTTAATTGTGCAAAATAATTTCCGGCACATAAACCGTTTATGCTGTTTCCGGTTCCTATTTGATTACCCGAAGGAGATTGATGCCAGGTTACTGTTAAAACTCCCGTTCCTCCGGTAGCTGTGTTTACACTTGCTGTTCCATTGCAATCGTTGTGACAAATCGTATTATTAGTATTAACGCTTAATTGTAATTGCGGAGGCTCATTAATTGTTACAACGTTTGAATTTACAAGACATCCGTTTGCATCTTGCACTTGCGTAAAATAATTTCCAGCACATAAACCATTTAACGGATTACCTGTACCAACCGGATTACCGGTAGAAGCATCAATCCAGGTAACTGTATATCCGGGAGTTCCACCGCTTATGTTTGCGCTTAAAATTCCATTGCACTGACCAAAACACAAAATATCGGTAGCTGTTGCATTAACCAAAACAGCAGAAGGCTCTGTTAAGGTAAAGGTTGCTGATTGCTGCGAACAACCGTTGGCATCGGTAACAATAACATAATATTGACCGGCACATAAACCACTTGCCGTTGCGGATGTTTGTCCGGGTAATAAAACATTGCCGGGCATTGAGTACCACTGATAGCTATAAGGTGTAGTACCGTTAGAGGCACTTACAGTCAAGCTTCCGCTACATATTCCGTTACAAATTAAATTTGTTTGATTAATTAAATTAATATTGATAGCTAATGGCTCGGTAACCGTAAAGTTTTCCGTACCGGGACATCCCTGATTATCAAAAACAGTAACCGAATAATTGCCGGCACATAGTCCGGTGTTTGGATTTCCGGTAAACGAATTAGACCAGGAATAAGTATATGGCGCCCCATTTCCCCCGCTGGGGTTGGCTGTGGCAATACCATCACATACACCGAAACAACTTGCGTTTATAACATTTACATTAGGACTTACAGGTGTAGGAGTGAGTATAAAAAAAGTAGTATCAAACGAACAGTTATTGATGTCGGTTACTGTAAGCGTGTTAACGCCCACACATAATTGTGTTGCTGTTTGTGTGGTTTCACCGCTGCCCCATAAATAGGTATATCCGGGAGTTCCACCAATGATAATGGGTGTAGCAGTTCCATCGCACACTCCGTTGCAACTGGGGTTAGTGCCTGTCCATGAGAACAAGGTTAGCGGTGAGGGCTCAATTACACTAACCTGCGCATTGCAAGGCGTACCTCCCTGCCCCATATCAAATACTACCACTAAAAACGTACCGGCACATTTACCTGACCAACACGGGGTGTTTGGGCCGGTAACCCATTGGTAGTTGAATGGCCCAACTCCACCAACCACATTAGCACATACGGTTGCATCGCACGCACCGTTGCAACTTACATGTTGCCCGTTGTAATTACTAGTTACCACTGCAGTAACCGTGAATGGAATTGTTCCACAGGTAGTTCGTTCGTTTGCCGACAAATCTTTATGGATGAGTTGTGCCGTAAAATTTTTTAGCTGATTACTATTTTTTATTTCATCACATATAATTAGTGATTTACCGAAATCTATTTGATCGGTTTTTTCTATTGATTCGATAATTATTTGCTTAGAAACCAGAATGTAATTGCCTGAATTAAAAAGAGCGTTGTTTCTAAATGTGATCTCACCTTTTGTCCATAAATCTGATTGTAAATTATAGGCACTTCCTTCTGCAAAAATCAGAGGATTATCAAAAAGGCCGGAAACAAGTTTTATGTATCCTTTACCTGAAAAAACAATTTTTCCCGCACCTGTAAAACGCGTGTTTTCTGTTTGTACATTACCATAACAGAATAAATTTGCTGTTTGTTCTAAATATATTTGTGCTCCTTGGGTAATATATATATTGTTTACAACGGCATCTTGTTTAAGATAAATAATCGATGCCTGTGTAATATATACATTATCTTTTTCTGATGGAATGCTTTTAACGGATTGTCCGTTTATTGTATTCGACCAGTTTTCGGGGTTATGCCAATCACTGTTTTTTCCTATCCAATAAAAATCGCTTGCTATTGTAAATTTATTTACAAACAACCCTAACACCAACATCAACAAAAAATATAAATTTCGCATCAAGACAATTATTATGGGTTAAATATAAGACGAAACAGCATTATTTTCTGTTGCTTTTTGTTGCCACAATATACAAATAATTAGGATAAAAATCAACTATTATCAGATAAATGCTCTGCTTTTAAGGGTATTATTGCAAAAAGTTATTAGATTTTTTTCTTGCGGGTTGAGTGTTTAAGATTTTGTAAACCCAAAAAATTTATTGTTTTTTCCCTGCAAGCCTGGAATCTATGATTTTATAAAGAATTTCTTGTAATATTTTTTTAAGGTATGAAATTCTAATAAACCCAAATTCAGCATTAGAAATTTGAAAAAGTTCAAATTTTCCGCCAGAGGCGGACTGAGTGTGTTGAGTGTCGTGTGGGATTTGGGTTATCCGCCATTAGGCGAACATTACGCATACTAATGCGTAATGTGGGATAAAATCTAAAACAGGGTTAAACTAAAACCCCCTTTTACATTTTAGTAAAGGGGGGTTAGTAATAAAATTATTATTAGTAAAAAATTTATTCTGCTAAAATGATAACTTTATTTTTTAATACTTCAACTACGCCACCGTTAACATCAAAAACTTTTTCGCCTTCGGCAGTAGTTATTTTTACTTGGCCTTTTTGCAAAGTTGCAATCAGAGGAGCATGGTTGTTAAGCACGCCCAATTTACCATCGCTTCCAGGAAGAAGTAATGCCGTAGCTTCGCCTTTAAACAGGTTTTTATCGGGGCTTAATATTTCTACTTGCATAAAATAGTTTATTATTTTGCTTCTGCCATCATTTTTTTACCTTTTTCGATGGCTTCTTCTATCGTTCCTACCAGATTAAATGCTGCTTCGGGGTATTCGTCCACTTCACCGTTAATAATCATGTTAAAGCCTTTGATAGTTTGGTCAATAGGAACCATAACACCTTTTAATCCGGTAAATTGTTCTGCTACGTGGAAAGGCTGCGATAAGAAACGTTGTACACGTCTGGCGCGATGTACAACTTTTTTATCTTCCTCCGAGAGTTCATCCATACCCAATATAGCGATGATGTCTTGTAACTCCTTATAGCGTTGTAAAATCTCTTTTACTCGCTGAGCACATTCATAATGTTCTGTACCCACAATTTCGGGAGTTAAAATACGGGAGGTAGAATCTAGGGGATCAACCGCAGGGTAAATACCCAACTCTGCAATTTTACGACTCAATACGGTTGTAGCGTCAAGGTGAGCAAATGTTGTTGCCGGTGCGGGGTCGGTTAAGTCATCGGCAGGTACATATACAGCCTGCACCGAAGTAATTGAGCCGCGTTTGGTAGAAGTAATGCGCTCTTGCATAGCTCCCATTTCGGTAGCTAAGGTGGGTTGATAACCTACGGCAGAAGGCATACGGCCTAAAAGCGCTGATACCTCAGAACCGGCTTGTGTAAAGCGAAAGATGTTATCAATAAAAAATAAGATGTCGCGTCCGGCACCGCTTTTGTCATCACCTCCATCGCGAAAATATTCTGCCATGGTTAATCCTGAAAGGGCAACGCGGGCACGTGCTCCGGGAGGCTCGTTCATCTGCCCGAACACAAAAGTTGCTTTTGATTCTTTAAGTTTTTCTTCATCTACCCCGCTCAAATCCCAACCGCCATGATGCAAAGAGTCCATAAATTTATCGCCATATTTAACGATACCGGCCTCTATCATCTCTCGTAATAGGTCGTTTCCTTCACGGGTGCGCTCGCCCACTCCGGCAAATACCGAATATCCGTCATATCCCTTGGCAATATTGTTAATCAATTCCTGTATCAATACTGTTTTTCCAACACCTGCACCGCCAAATAATCCAATCTTACCTCCTTTGGCATAAGGCTCAATAAGGTCTATTACTTTGATGCCGGTATATAATACTTCGGTAGAAGTTGACAAATCTTCAAATTTGGGCGCATTACGGTGAATGGAATAGCCTCCCGATTTATCTACTTGCTTGATGCCGTCTATTGCATCTCCTACCACATTAAACAAACGGCCTTTTATACCCTCGCCTACCGGCATTGTAATGGGCTGCCCCATTGCTTTAACTGTCATGCCTCTTCGAAATCCATCCGTAGAATCCATGGCTATGGCACGAACCGTGTCTTCACCAATGTGTTGCTGCACTTCTAATACCACTATCTGCCCGTTGTCTTTGGTTATTTCTAAGGCATCCAAAATATTAGGAAGCTTTACACCTCCGTCAAAACTAATATCTACCACAGGACCAATGACCTGTGTTATTTTGCCTGTTGCTGTTGAATGCGACATTTGATAAATATTTTAATGATTCGTATTTTATTTTTCGGGCGCAAAGGTATTATTATTCACTATATATCCACACTATTTGACAGAAATTATTAGATGATTTCCTTCAGAAATACCCTCAAACCCTTGATATATAAGACCGAATACCTAAACCGGGGCTATAAAATAAAAAGAAGCGGCAAACCCGCAATATTTTTTTTAAGTATTTTTTTCAAGATATATTTTGTTGATATGTGTGAACAGTTAGTACAAAAATGTTGGCAATTTTTTCATGAAATTTATCCTCACCGATAGATAAAACAGTTCTTTGAAAAAACCACAAAAGCTAAAAACATGCATAACAGGCTTTTATAAAGATTAACATTTACTTTTTCCCGATAAATAAGTAAAAAAGCCACATCAAATCTTTGTTTCCTTAGTGCATCAAGGCTTTTGTTAAAGGTTAAAAACTCGTGTTGAAAACTAGATTGCTTTGTGAAGAAAAACCCGAGGCAGGACGAAAGTATTTTTTCAATTTTTGTCCTCCCGAAACAAATCAAAATAAACAAAATTGAAATTACAACACAACAGGCAATAATACTGTTAAGGAATTGTTGCCTTTAAAATAAAAAAAAGAAAAGAATTGTAGAACCAATTAAAAGAATTGAACAAATGGAAAATTTTGAGCCCATTTTAAAAGAAAACAAAGACCGTTTTGTAATGTTCCCCATACAACACAGCGATATTTGGGAATTTTATAAAAAGGCCGAAGCCAGTTTTTGGACGGCTGAAGAAATAGATTTAGGAGCCGACCTGTGGGACTGGGAAAATAAACTTAACGATGACGAACGACACTTTATTAAGCATGTACTGGCCTTTTTTGCTGCCAGCGATGGAATCGTAAATGAAAACCTGGCCGAAAACATGTTGCGCGAAGTACAATATCCCGAAGCACGCAGTTTTTACGGTTTTCAAATTATGATGGAAAACATCCACTCTGAAACCTATTCACTACTGATAGATACTTATATTAAAGACCCGGTAGAAAAAGATCGTTTGTTCCATGCCATAGACACGCTAAGTTGTGTAAAGAAAAAAGCCGATTGGGCACTTAACTGGATTACCAAAGGCTCATTTGCCGAGCGCCTGATTGCTTTTGCTGCAGTTGAAGGAATATTTTTCAGCGGTAGTTTTTGCTCCATCTTTTGGTTGAAAAAACGCGGTTTAATGCCAGGCTTATCTTTTTCTAATGAACTGATTAGCCGTGACGAAGGATTGCACTGCGATTTTGCTTGCTTGCTGTACAACCGCCATGTGGTAAATAAATTGCCCAAAGAAACCATACAAAAAATAATTGCAGATGCCGTAGAAATTGAAAAAGAATTTGTAACAGATGCCCTCCCGGTAAAACTTATAGGCATGAACGCTGATTTGATGAGCCAATACATTGAATTTGTTGCCGACAGATTACTGGTAGAATTGGGTAATCCTAAAATTTATAACGTAAGCAACCCGTTTGATTTTATGGATATGATAAACCTGCAAGGTAAAACCAATTTCTTTGAAAAAAGAGTGGGCGAATATCAAAAAGCTGGCGTATTAGCCAATAAAGAAGCCAATAAATTTACGTTGGATGAAGATTTTTAAAAATTAAAAACCACAACCCAAAACAAACACAATTACAAACCTCAAAACCGGTTAAAGCATGTATGTAATTAAACGAGACGGAAGAAAAGAAGCAGTAAAATTTGATAAAATTACTGCCCGTATTAAAAAACTTTGTTACGGACTAAGCCCGATTGTTGACCCTGTAGTAGTAGCCATGAAAGTGGTAGAAGGAATTTACGATGGCGTTACCACATCGGAACTGGATAACTTAGCCGCTGAAGTTGCCGCTACCAATGTTATTAAACACCCCGACTATGCCCTGCTTGCCTCGCGTATAGCAGTATCGAACCTGCACAAAAACACCAAAAAATCGTTTGCGAAAACGATGGCCGATTTGTATAACTACACCGACAGTAAAAATGGTGAAAGAGCCTCGTTGCTGGCCGATGATGTGTATGAAATTATACAAAAAAATGCCGAAACATTAGACTCGGCCATTATCTACGACCGCGATTTTCGCTTTGATTATTTCGGGTTTAAAACCCTGGAGCGTTCATATTTACTGAAATTAAACGGCAAAGTAACCGAACGCCCGCAACATATGTTTATGCGCGTTGCCATAGGCATCCATAAAGAAGATATTGATGCCGCCATAGAAACGTATAATCTGATGAGCGAAGGATGGTTTACACATGCCACCCCTACTCTGTTTAATGCCGGCACCCCTAAACCTCAAATGTCATCGTGCTTTTTACTTACTATGAAAAAAGACAGCATTTCAGGTATTTACGATACGCTTTCACAATGCGCTAAAATTTCGCAATCGGCCGGAGGTATTGGTTTAAGCATACACGATATCCGTGCTACCGGCTCTTACATCAAAGGCACTAACGGAACCTCGAACGGTATTGTGCCTATGCTGCGTGTATTTAACGACACTGCCCGCTACGTAGATCAGGGTGGAGGAAAAAGAAAAGGCTCATTTGCCATATACCTCGAACCCTGGCATGCCGATATATTCGATTTTCTTGACCTGAAAAAAAATCACGGAAAAGAAGAACAACGGGCACGCGACCTTTTCTACGCTTTATGGATTCCCGATTTATTTATGAAACGCGTAGAAGAAAATGACGAATGGACATTAATGTGCCCTAACGAATGTCCCGGCCTGGCCGACACCTACGGTAAAGCCTTTGAAACCCTTTATACCCAATACGAAAAAGAAGGTAAAGGACGCAAAACCATTAAAGCACAAGAACTGTGGTTTAAAATTCTGGAATCGCAAATAGAAACAGGAAATCCGTATATCCTTTATAAAGACGCTGCCAACGAAAAGAGCAACCAAAAAAATTTAGGTACGATCAAATCATCCAACCTCTGCACAGAAATTATAGAATATACTTCCCCCGATGAGGTTGCCGTATGTAATCTGGCATCTATTGCACTGCCTAAATTTGTAAAAGATGGTGAATTCGACCACCAAAAACTTTTTGAAGTTACCTACCATGTTACCAAAAACCTTAATAAGATAATAGATTATAACTATTATCCGGTTCCCGAAGCACGCAGAAGCAATATGCGCCATCGCCCCATTGGTATAGGTGTGCAAGGTTTGGCCGATGCCTTTATATTAATGCGCTACCCTTTTGACAGCCCAGAAGCCAAAAAACTAAACCGCGATATTTTTGAAACAATTTACTACGCTGCCTTAACCTCTTCTAAAGACCTCTCAAAAGAATTCGGGCCTTACGAAACCTACGAAGGTTCGCCTATTTCGCAAGGTATTTTTCAGTTTGATATGTGGAGTGAAAAACCCAGCGACAGGTGGGAATGGGAAGTACTGCGTGAAGAAATTAAAAAATATGGCGTACGCAACTCCCTCTTATTGGCGCCTATGCCAACCGCATCTACGGCCCAAATATTAGGCAACAACGAATGTTTTGAACCCTACACCAGCAACATCTACACCAGACGTGTGCTATCAGGCGAATTTATCATTGTAAACAAACACCTGATGCGCGACCTTGTAAAACTAGGCTTATGGAATGAAAACATACGCTCAAAAATTATTGCCGCCAACGGCTCGGTACAACACATAAATGAAATACCCGATAACCTGAAAGCGCTTTATAAAACCGCCTGGGAAATAAGCCAAAAAGTAATTATAGATATGGCCGCAGACAGAGGTGCATTTATTTGTCAAAGCCAAAGTCTGAATATATTTATGGAAAATGCCAACATTGGTAAGCTAACCTCAATGCATTTTTATGGCTGGAAAAAAGGACTTAAAACAGGCATGTATTACCTGCGCACCAAAGCCGCAACAGACCCTATTAAATTTACACTTGAAAAACAATCAAAACAAGAAGTACTGCCTCTAAAAGAACAAATTGATGAAAAACGCGCTGCCGAAATGGGTAACCTGAGCGAAAAAGAAAAACAAATGGCTGCTATAGCCTGCTCGCTGGATAACCCCGATAACTGCGAAATGTGCAGCGGCTAAAAAAGCTTATACACAACAACCTCCAACCTCCCGCAAAACCCCGCATAATTTAATAATGCGGGGTTTTGTGTATGTATACTCACTAATTATCCGGATTATCTACAATTATCCCAAAAAATCATTAGACTGTTTCTCCGGCAAGCCGGGTATCTAAGGTTTTGTAAACCCAAATGCCGCTCACTTAGATATGCGCTTGTATTAGTCTGCGAAAAATTCGGTGGCTGTTGAAAATTTTGGGTTTAATAAATAAAAAACCCATTCTCCATGGGGGGGAATGGGTTAAAAAATTATTTTTAATATAATTATCTTTTGTGACGTTTTTCAGATGAAACAGTTAATTTTTTACGACCCCTTTTTCTGCGGGCAGCTAATACTCTACGACCATTTTTAGTTGACATTCTTTCACGAAAGCCGTGCTTATTTCTTCTTTTTCTAAGCGATGGTTGAAATGTTCTTTTCATATTAAATTATTTATACTATCTAACCTTTGCGTTAAGCGGGCTGCAAAAATACTATTTTTTATTATTCTGCAAGCATTACTAAGAATAAATGTGCGTAATAAATTTTAATTTTTTGAATATCAGTAGCTTATATATTTAATTTTTAATAGCTTCTACCCCCGGAAGCGTGCCGCTTTCTATATACTCTAACAATGCACCTCCTCCGGTTGATACATAGCTAACTTTGTCTGCCAGTTTGTATTTGTTTATGGCCGCTACCGAGTCTCCACCGCCAATCAAACTGTATGCACCGTTTTGTGTGGCTGCTGCCACTGCCTCGGCTATGGCTTTAGTACCTCGCTCAAAATTACTCATTTCAAATACCCCCATTGGTCCATTCCATAAAATGGTTTTAGATTGCATTATAACCTGCGAGTATTGCTGTATAGTTTTATCGCCTATATCAAGCCCCATATAATCCGGAGCAATATTTTTAATATCAAACACTTGTTTATGGGCATTGTTATCAAACTTATCTGCCGCCAGGGTGTCCTGAGGTAAATAAATATTTACCCCTTTAGATTGGGCTATATCCAAAATGTGCAAGGCGTTTTGTAATCTGTCTTCTTCTACCAACGAATTACCAATATTGCCACCCATCGCTTTCACAAAAGTAAACGCCATGCCTCCGCCAATAATAATATTATCAGCTTTATTGATAAGTTGTTCTAAAATAAGTATCTTATCCGAAACCTTGGCGCCTCCCATAATGGCTGTAAACGGCTTTTCGGAATTATTCAGTACTTTATCTATGCTGGTAAGCTCGCTGTTCATTAAAAAGCCGAAACATTTTTTACCCGGAAAAAATTTTGCAATCACTGCGGTTGAGGCGTGCGCACGGTGTGCCGTGCCAAAAGCATCATTTACATAGAAATCGCCTAAGGCTGCCAGCTTGCTTGCAAAATTTTCATCTCCTTTTTCTTCTTCTCTGTAAAAGCGCAGGTTTTCCAGCAATAGTATTTGTCCTTCATGCAAGGTCGCGGCTTGTTCTTTGGCTTCCCTGCTAATGCAATCATTGGCAAATAATACTGTTTTTCCAACTAAAGCCGACAAGCACGATAAAATATGTTTAAGCGAATATTTTTCTTCCGGTCCGTTTTTAGGCCTTCCTAAATGACTCATTAATATAACCGAGCCACCTTCATCGGTAATTTTTTTTATACTAGGCATGGCTGCCCGAATACGGGTGTCATCAGCAACCTCATAATGGTCATTTAATGGCACGTTGAAATCAACACGCATCAAAACTTTTTTGCCTTTAAAATGAAAATTATTTAATGTCATTTCAGGTAATTAATTTTTTTCTGTGGCAAAAATATTACCTATTATAAATCGTAAAAGGCAATGTTTAAAACTTATAAGAAAATCCCAACGCAAATATTTGTCTGAATTGAGTGCGCGGACCAAAAATATCGGGTGTTTTATCACCATTGGTATCAACGCCTATCATTATATCGTGGTCATAAATTAATAAAGTGGCAAAATTTAATATAATGTACTTACCTACTTTAACAAGTAAATTTGTTTCCCAGTTTACATCTAAATTTTGCGGATTGTTTAAGTAATTTGAAAACAAATCAAGTCTGGTTTGAAAAGTGGCGTTTTTACCGAAATCTGATTTACCTAAGTCGGTTTTAAAAATCATTCTGAAGTACCCTCCAAACTCATAGCGAATTTTTTTACCGGGGGTAATAATATTTCCCAAATCATCTTTAACGGCAGCTTCCACACCAAAAGCACCGGCATTGGCAAGAGTTGTATTATTAACAAAAGTTATTTTTCCGGTAAGTGGCGATAAAAATGCAGTAAATTTTTGATTAGGTTTATAATCCATCCCTAAAGCTATGGTTAAATATCCGGGTGCCAAAAGGTCAGAAATAACTACCGAATCGTTTGGTAAATTAAAACCGGGAGCAAATTGCGTTCTGAAATTAAGTAACCCTGCATAATAGAAATTTTTAAATGCTTTGCGGCCATACTTGGAGTTAAACTCAAACCTGTCGTCATTTTTTCTAAATTCATCCGTGCCTTGTTTTACCACACCAAATGCAATATCGAGTGTATTATCAAAGGTAGAATTACCTTTTTTATAGTTGGCGAAAAGATTTAATGTGTTAAGTATCGAAATAGTATTTTGACCACCGGCTGCCCAATTGCTTAGTGTAACCTGACTAAATCCTATATTACCTGCTCCGCCTTTTTTCCAACCCTCGATAGTATCTTTTTTTACTACTTCTTTTAAATTTTCTGTAGTTTTCTTAAGCTCCTCTTCCTGACCATAGGTAATTACCGGAACAACAATTATCAAATACAATAAAAAGTGTTTCATAGAAAAATTTTTAATTAGGCGCTAAATAACAAAAAAACCATGTAGGTTATAATATCCGGTAATTTTTATACAATAATTTCAGATATAGTTTTATCCCACATTACGCATTAGCATGCGTAAAGATCGCCTGATGGCGGATAACCCAAATCCCACACGACACTCAACACACTCAGTCCGCCTCTGGCGGAAAATTTGAACTTTTTCAAATTTCTAATGCTGAATTTGGGTTTATCAAATATAAAAAATTCATTACCCTGTATGTAAAACTGTAATATAAGTATTAGCTTTAACAATTAAAAAAATTATATATGCATATAAGTGAACTGCAACAAAAAACAGACAACTGGATAAAACAGCATGGTGTTCGTTATTTCAATGAACTTACCAACATGGCACTGCTTACCGAAGAAGTTGGTGAAGTTGCCCGTATCATAGCACGCAGATATGGCGAGCAATCAGCCAAAGAAAGCGACTTAGACAGTAATCTTGCCGATGAATTGGCTGATGTATTATTTGTATTGGTATGTATTGCGAACCAAACCGGAGTGAACCTTAGCGATGCGATTGAAAAAAATCTTGAAAAGAAAACACTACGCGATGCCAAAAGACATAAAAACAACAACAAACTCAAATAACCATTGCATAGGCATATATGCAATAAACCCATAATATATTATTATAAAAAAGAAAGTAAATAAGCAGGGATAAAATTTAATTAAATATCTCGTAGGGCAAAACAATGATTATTGTTTTTTAGGCAATAACAGGCACACATACATTTGCAGTAAAATTTTAAATATGCAAAACCGCAGATACATCATAAACACACTTTGTAAGGCAGTTATGTGCCCTGTGTGTTTATTGTTTATGTATGGCGGGTAAACCATAATTTTATTATTTAACAGCTTAAAGGCTTCCCGCATCAGCAGGAAGCCTTTTTTGATTGAATAAATTAACCTAAAAAAATTATATATGCAAAGTTTCAGAACAGAGTTAGAAAATAACGTAGTTGAAAAAGATATTATAGAGTTGGAGAAAAAAATCCGACACTTTAAAGAAGGTAAAATAAACGAAGAAAAATTTCGCACGTTGCGTTTGGCCAGGGGCATTTATGGTCAAAGACAAAAAGGCGTACAAATGGTGCGTATAAAAATTCCGTATGGCAAAACCAACACCCGGCAATTATTAACTATTGCAAACATTGCAGATAAATACTCCAATGGAAAACTACATTTTACAACTCGTCAGGATGTACAAATTCATTATGTTAGTTTAGACCATACACCCATGCTTTGGGCAGAACTGGAAAAAAGCGATATAACCTTGCGTGAAGCCTGCGGTAATACCGTAAGAAATATTACCGCATCCGAAGATGCCGGAATAAACCCTAACGAACCTTTTGATGTTTCGCCCTATGCTCAGGCCATGTTTTCATATTTTTTAAGAAGACCCTTTGCTAACGAGCTTGGAAGAAAATTTAAAATTGCCTTTTCTTCTGATGAAAGCGACTCCGCTCTGACATACATACACGATTTAGGATTTATACCAAAAATTAATAACCATGTTAAAGGATTTAAAGTATTAATTGGCGGTGGCTTGGGTGCGCAACCATTTCATGCACAAACAGCAAAAGAGTTTTTACCGGCAAACGAGATAATAGCCTTTACCGAAAAAGTAATACGGGTATTTGATGAATATGGTGAAAGAACAAACAGACATAAAGCCCGTTTAAAATATTTAATTGATAAAATTGGCCTGGATGTTTTTCTTGAGTATGTTGAATCAATAAAAAACGTGATTTACCCTATTTCTGAAAATTTTACAAAAAACATTAGCACAACTCCAAACCCTCTTATTTTGCCCGACTCTAATCTAAACAAATTCATCATTCCTCAGCAATTAATAGCCGATTTTGAAGTTTGGAAAAGCACCAACCTCATTCAACAAAAACAAAAAGGATATTATGCAGTATATGTAAGGTTTCCTTTAGGCAATACCGACTCGCATAAAATAAGAGAATTATCAGAAATCATTAAAAAATATACTTCGGATGATCTTAGAATTACCATTAATCAAAATTTATTATTGCGATTTGTGCCGCATGAACACCTTAAAATTTTGTTTATATCATTGCATAAAATTGGTCTTGCATTACCCGGAGCAAAAAGCATTCATAATGTAACTGCCTGTCCGGGCACCGACACCTGTAACTTAGGTATATCAAACAGCACCTTGGCTGCGCTCGAAATAGAAAAATATTTAAAACAAAATCATACGGCACTTATCCACGAAAAAAACATACAAATTAAAATCAGCGGCTGTATGAATTCGTGCGGGCAACATGGCATGGCAACCATAGGCTTTCATGGCAGCTCGATAAAAAACGGCCAGTCAGTATTACCTGCATTGCAGTTATTGATTGGTGGTTCTAACAAAGGTAATGGTAGTGGCGTATTTGCAGATAAAATAATAAAATTCCCAAGTAAACGTGTTTTAACAGTAATTGACACTTTGCTTACCGATTATCAGTTTAATAAATTAAATAACGAAGATTTTGTAAATTATTACCAACGACTGGGAAAAGATTATTTTTATCAATTTCTCAAACCCATTGCCGATTTAAACTCTATTCAACCAAGCGAATATTTAGACTGGGGACAAGATGAAAAATTTAAAACCGCCATAGGCATAGGCGAATGTGCCGGTGTAGTTATTGATTTGGTTCAAACCCTATTTGCCGAAGCAAAAGAAAAAATATCGAATGCTGAAGAATCTATCAATAACAATAGCTATGCAGATGCAATATATCAAACCTATGCCGCAGTGATAAATGCCGCTAAGGCCGTTCTCACATCTTTCAATATACAGGCATCCAGTCATCATGCCGTTGTAAGTTTTTTTGATGAAAATTTCAACGATAAAAATGTATCCGTTAAAACATTTTCCGAAAAAATGAAACAACACTTGCCCGGAGCCGATTTTGCATATCAGTATTTGCTAGAAGGTAAAATTTTATTACAAAGCATCGAACAATTAATTTTAAATAAACACGAACAGTAAATCTAATTATTATGAAAAAAAATATATTCCCCATTCATCCAAAACTGAGCGTTGTGGGCGCAGGCCCCGGTAATCCCGAATTAATAACCCTAAAAGCTATCAACTCGCTGGCCTGTGCTGATGTAGTTTTGTATGATGCTTTGGTAAATACCGATTTACTTAAATACGCCCCCGATAGCGCACTAAAAATATTTGTAGGTAAACGTAAAAACGCACATACTTTTACACAAGAACAAATTAATCGCTTAATTATAGATTACGCATTTACTTACGGTCACGTGGTAAGATTAAAAGGAGGCGACCCTTTTGTGTTTGGGCGAGGTGCAGAAGAAATATTTTATGCTCAATCTTTTAATATAGAAACCGAATATGTGCCGGGTATTTCAAGCAGCATCAGTCTTGCGGGGCTGCAACACATACCGCTAACCCATCGCGGATTAAGTGATAGTTTCAGAGTTGTAACCGGCACAACCGGCAAAGGAACGCTTTCCAAAGAAATATTTGCTGCTGCAAACAGCGATGCTACTGTGGTTGTATTAATGGGATTAAATAAAATCAAACAAATCAGTGAAATATATGCTCGTTTAGGCAAACGCCATGTGCCGGTTGCCGTAATAGAAAACGGCAGTTTGCCCAACGAAAAAATTATTTTAGGCACCATTGCAAACATCTTTGAAAAAACCTCAGCCGAAAATCTGCAAGGACCGGCTATAATCATAATCGGACAAACTGTTTCATTACATCCCGCATTTGAAAAACAATTTATAAAACAAGTTACCAAACCTAAAAATCTACCTGATTATCCCTTAATTTTAAACTAAATGAACACCAACACGCTATTTCCTGTTTTTTTACAACTTGAGCATATCCCCGTATTGATAATTGGCGGAGGAAACGTGGCGTTAGAAAAACTAAACGCACTGCTGTCGAACAACCAAAATGCTACCATTCATCTGGTTGCAAATAAAATAAAAAGCGAAATTTATGCTTTAGCTAAAACATACCCGAATATTTTCATTTACAAAAAAAAATACACGCCTGCCGATTTAGACAAAGCAAGAATAGTAATTGTAGCCACTGATGACCGATTGCTGTCAGTAAAAATATATCAACAGGCAAAAGTAAAAGGATTGTTGGTTAACGTAGCCGATACCCCTTATTTATGTGATTTTTATCTTTCATCCATCGTACAAAAAGGAAATGTAAAAATAGCCATATCAACCAATGGCAAATCACCTACACTGGCCAAGCGATTAAAACAAATATTAACGGAAATTATCCCCGACAACATCAGCGAAACAGCCCACATACTGTATGAATTGCGACAACAATTTAAAGGTACTTTTGCAGAAAAAGTAAACCGCATGAACGAATACACCAAAGCACTGATAGAAAAATAAGTAAATAAACAATAATTCAAGGCAATTGTTGAAACAAACACAAATTAAAAAAGTAATTTTGCGACATGATTGAAACAGATATTATTATCATCGGAGCCGGCCCATGCGGATTATTTACCGTATTCGAAGCCGGTTTATTAAAACTGCGTTGCCATTTAATTGACAGCCTGCCCCAGGCAGGCGGACAATTAACCGAGATTTATCCCAAAAAACCTATTTACGACATTCCCGGGTTCCCCTCTATTTTGGCGGGAGAACTGGTAAACAACTTACTGGAACAGGCCAAACCTTTTAAGCCCGGTTTTACCCTGGGCGAAACAGCCGAAACCATTGAAAAAACTGCTGACGGAAAGTTTATTGTAACCACCAACAAAGGCACCCGCCATTTAGCCCCCAATGTAGCCATAGCCGGAGGCTTAGGCGTGTTTGAACCCCGAAAACCGCCTATTGCCAATATCTCGGATTTTGAAGACAAAGGAGTAGAATACATCATTAAAGACCCTGAATTTTACAGAGGTAAACGCGTAGTAATTTCGGGCGGTGGCGACTCTGCACTTGACTGGACCATCTATCTGATAGATAAAAAAATTGCCGCACATGTTACCCTTATACACCGCTCGCAAACATTCAGAGGACATTTAGAATCCGTACAACGGGTGATGGATCTGGCAGGCGAAGGTAAATTAAAACTATTATTAGATGCAGAAGTAGTTGGTTTAAAAGGGAATCATTCGCTTGAAAAAGTTACCGTATCTCAAAAAAATACAGCCGAATTTGATCTTGCCACCGATCATTTTATTCCGCTGTTTGGCTTAACCCCAAAATTAGGCCCTATAGCCAACTGGGGGCTGGAAATCGAAAAAAATTCCATCAAAGTTAATACCTACGATTATAGCACCAACATCGAAGGAATTTATGCAATCGGAGATGTAAACACATATCCCGGTAAACTGAAATTAATTTTATGCGGTTTTCACGAAGCAACACTCATGGTACAATCAGCTTTCAAACGAATTTATCCCGATAAAAACCTGGTGTTAAAATATACTACCGTAAATGGTGTTCAGGGCTTTTAAAACCTAATTTATCTATAATTTTAAGTCAATTTTATTTATTAAGCCGCTTATTTAGCATAAATATTTATATTTGCGCTTACACCAATTGAACTCAACCATAATGAACCGCAAGACGTCAATTTTTTTTGTTGCAACAAGCCTGTTACTTTTTACTGCCTGTGGAGGAGAGGGCGGTAAAGAAAAACCCGAAGTTTACGAAGCTAAAGGTGGCGTAGTTTACGGAGGTATTTTTAAACTGAACGAGGTAGAAGAATTTAAAAGTTTATACCCGCTAAGCATAAATGATGCTCCCTCGCAACGCATCGCTTCACAAATATATCAGGGCTTACTCAAATTTGATCAAAAAACGCTTGAAGTTATTCCTTGTTTGGCTGAATCTTACGAAGCAAATGAAGAAGCCACCGTATATACATTTAAAATCAGAAAAGGCGTAAAATTTCATGAAGACGAATGTTTTGGTGAAGCTAAAACCCGTGAAGTAACAGCCAACGATTTTAAATATTGCTTTGATAAATTATGTACCTCGACCGGAGACAACCGCGTTTATTGGCTCTTTGAAGGTAAAGTAAAAGGCGCAAAAGAATATTACGATGCTACAGCTGGCGGAAATACTCCGGCAGGTGGCGTTGAAGGAATAAAAGTTATTGATGATTATACGCTGCAAATAGAATTAAATTATTCTTTTTCGGTATTCCCTAAGCTTTTAGCGCAGCCCGGTTGCTGGGTATATCCTAAAGAAGCCTACGAGAAATACAAAGAAGATATGCGTACCAAATGCGTAGGCACAGGGCCATTTAAAATTAAATCCATTAAAGAAGGACAACTGGTACTCTTAGAAAAAAATGATGCATATTGGGAAACTGATGAACACGGAAATAAACTGCCTTATCTTCAGGGTTTGCGAATATCTTTTCACAAAGAAAAGAAAACAGAGTTAATGGAATTTCGCAAGGGCAATCTTGATATGGTTTGGAAATTGCCCGTAGAAGAAATTTCTACAGTTATGGCTTCCTTAGAAGACGCTAAAAAAGGTGCAAACACCGAATTTGAAATACAACAAACCGCAGCGCTTACCATACAGTTTTATGCCTTTTTAAACCAGGGAGAAATATTTAAAGATAAGCGTATTCGCCAGGCTTTTAACTATGCCATCGATCGCGAAAAATTAGTTACATACACCCTGCAGGGCGAAGGCGATCCGGCAAACTTCGGCTTTGTTCCTCCGTATGGTAAATATCCATCGCAAAGTATTAAAGGTTTTACCTACGATGTAGCTAAAGCCCGCCAATTGATGGCTGAAGCCGGTTATCCAAACGGCAAAGGTTTTCCGGAAATTACCTTGCAGCTTAACAGCGGAGGCGTTACCAACGAAATACTGGCTGAAGCTGTACAAAATCAATTAAAAGAAAACCTGGGGGTAAAAGTTAAAATGGACCTGATGCCCTTAAAACAGTTGATGGAAAATTTTGAATCGGGCAAGGCTGATTTTTGGCGGATAGCCTGGGTGGCCGATTATCCCGACCCGGAAAACTTTTTAACTCTATTTTACGGCAAACACGTACCTGCTAGTCTCAACGAAAAATCGTATATCAATTTTACCCGTTATGTTAACCCTGCTTACGATGCGCTTTTTGAAGAAGCTATGAAAGAAACTGACGAAACTAAAAGAATGGAGCTTTTTGCCAAGTGCGATCAAATGATTATTGATGACGCAGTTGTAATGCCGATTTATTACGATAACTATATCCGATTAATGCAATTAAATGTGCGTAATTTTCCTATAAATGCCATGGAATACCGCGATTTATCAAGAGTTTATTTTGCTAAAGACGCTAAATAAATTGCTCTCCTTTATATAATTACTCGAAATTTTCGGATGCAAATGACAAATTTGGGTTGAACTTTATCAAACCTCTATTGCATAATCCGGATTAATAATATCGTTTTTTCTGTAAATAGTTTTTTACATAATCATCAATGCCTTCTTCCAGGGTATGAAATTTTTTATCGTATCCGATGCTTTTTAATTTTTCCATATTTGCTTCGGTAAAATACTGGTATTTATCGCGAATATCTGCAGGTGTATCTACAAAACTTATTTGTACCGGTTTATTCAATGCTTTAAAAGTATTATGCGCTAAGTCTAAAAAACTACGCGCTTTACCTGAACCCAGGTTATAAATACCGCTGTTTTTTCGGTGATGCATTAAAAATAAACACACTTCTGTTACATCTTTTACATAAACAAAATCGCGCAGTTGTTCGCCATCTTTGTAATGGGGATTATGTGAACGGAATAATTTGATTGAGCCAGTAGCCTCAATCTGATTGAATGCATGAAAAATTACTGAAGCCATGCGGCCTTTATGGTATTCATTCGGGCCGTAAACATTAAAAAATTTTAATCCTGCCCAAAAATAGGGTTGTTTCTTTTCATTAATCGCCCACTTATCAAACTCATTTTTTGATTCACCGTAAGGATTAAGCGGTTTTAATTTATGGATAACATCGTGCGAATCGTCATAACCATATTCTCCCAGTCCGTATGTAGCTGCCGATGAAGCATATACGAATGGAATGCCATACTCAACGCATTTTATCCAAACTTGCTTGGTGTAGTTTACATTCAACTCATCAAATATGGCTTTATTAAATTCGGTTGTATCGGTTCTTGCACCGATATGGAAAATAAATTCGATGAGTTTTTCGTTTTCGTCTATCCACGATAAAAATTTATTGCGCTCTACCCGCTGTGAAATATTTTTTCCGTGCAGATTTTTATTTTTTTCTGTATTTGAAAAATCATCTACCGCTACTATATCCCTATAACCTTCCTGGTTTAGTTTACTTACTAAACAACTTCCTATAAATCCTGCTGCGCCAGTAACTATTATCATGGTTTTTTAATTTTTTGCATACGCACTAAAATCTTTGTGTTCTATTTTATTCAGTTCTTCGCTGCTAAGCGATTTAAAATAATTGTAAGTAATTTTTAGTCCTTCGGCACGACTGATTTTGGGTTGCCAGCCCAATATTTTTTTTGCCAGTGTAATATCGGGTTGTCTTTGCTTGGGGTCATCTGCCGGCAAGGGTTTATATATTATTTTTTGGGTTGTGCCGGTAAGTTTAATAATTTCTTCGGCAAATTGTAAGATAGTTATTTCATCCGGGTTACCAAGATTAACCGGCTCAACATAATCGCTCATTAATAAACGGTAAATACCTTCTATCAAATCATCTACAAAACAAAATGAGCGTGTTTGAGAGCCATCGCCAAATACGGTAAGGTCTTCGCCCCGCAAAGCCTGACCTATAAATGCGGGTAGTACCCTGCCGTCATTAAGCCGCATACGTGGCCCGTAGGTATTAAAAATTCTAACTATTCTTGTTTCAACTCCATGATAGGTATGATATGCCATGGTGATGGCTTCCATAAAACGTTTTGCTTCGTCATATACTCCTCTGGGACCAATGGGGTTTACATTACCCCAGTAACTTTCTGTTTGGGGATGTACCAAAGGGTCGCCATATACTTCGGATGTTGAGGCAACTAATATACGTGCTTTTTTAGCTTTGGCCAAGCCAAGTAAATTATGTGTGCCCAATGAACTTACCTTAAGTGTTTGTATGGGTATTTTTAAGTAATCAATAGGGCTTGCCGGAGACGCAAAGTGCAAAATATAGTCTAATTTTCCGGGAATGTGAACAAACCTGGAAACATCGTGATGATAAAATTCAAAATTTTCAAGCTTAAACAAGTGTTCAATATTTTTTAAATCTCCGGTTATCAGATTATCCATGCCTATTACATGAAAACCTTCCTGAATAAATCTGTCGCACAGGTGTGAACCCAGAAATCCGGCTGCACCTGTTATTAAAACACTTTTCATTGAATTTTACATTAAATAATCGGCTAAATTTACAACATTATTATAAACCCGCGATAAGCATGAACAATAATCATTCTATACATACGCTTCCGGTTATTATATCCGTGTTTTTTTTCTGGGGATTTGTGGCAGCCGGCAATGGAATATTAATACCGGTATATAAAGAATATCTTAATCTGGAGCAATCGCAAACAATGCTTATAGATTTTGCATTTTATGTGGCTTATGCGGTTGGAACATTAATTTATCTGATGGTTTCAGAGTATTTAGGTTGCGATTTATTGAATAAAATTGGATATAAAAACGGCATAGCATTAGGCTTGTGTATTTCTGCATCGGGCACTTTGCTTTTTATACCTGCAGCCAATTACGAATCATTTTATATATTGATTAGCGGTTTGTTTATTGTAGGTTTAGGATTTTCGCTGCAACAAACTGCTGCCAATCCGCTTGTAATAAATATAGGTAATCCGCAAAAAGGTGCGCAGCGTTTAAGTTTAGCCGGAGGTGTAAATAATATTGGAACTATGGTTGGACCTATATTATTGACGCTTGCTTTGTTTGGCAGTGTAAATTCGGGCACAAGTAAATTGGATATACAAAGCATAAAAATTCCATATCTTATTCTTGGAGGGGCATTTTTTTTAGTGGCCTTGATATTTAAATATTCTTCGGTGCCGAATAATGTTTTACATCATTCGTCAAACGAAGAAAATACTCACAGCCATAGTACCGATGTACCGGATAATTTTAATACATATGAATCAAGAAAAAAAATTACAAAATATCCTCAGTTAATTTTAGGTATGATTGCCATTTTTGTTTATGTGGGTGCTGAAGTTTCTACCGTGAGTAATTTACCCGAATATATGAGGCAGGAATTGGGCATAGGCTCTGATGAAGTAGCTCCTTATGTTTCATTGTTTTGGGCAAGTTTAATGATTGGTCGCTGGGCATCGGCTGCAAGTAATTTTTCTGATGCAAGAAATATAAAATCATTATTAGGATTTATTTTTCCGTATTTAGCCTTTGCTTTATTTTTGTTGGTAAACTATTTATACGGAACAAATGTTCAGCAATTTCTGATATATATACCGGTTATATTAATATTGGTATGTGCCGATTATTTTACCAAACATCATCCGGCTTTACAATTACTGGTTTTTTCACTCTTAGCTGTATTAGCGCTATTAATAGGTATGATATCAGGGGGATGGATAAGTGTTTATGCATTTATCAGTGTAGGCTTATTTTGCAGTACTTTGTGGCCTTGTATCTTTACACTCGCTATTGCCGGTTTAGGTACTCACACTAATAAAGGTTCCGGGTTATTGATTATGATGATTATGGGCGGAGGCATTATTAGTGTTTTCCAGGGATTTTTAGCCAAAGAAAATTTATTGGGCATACAACACAGTTATTGGTTAATTATTTGCTGCTTTGTTTACCTGGGCTGGTATGCGCTAAAAGCAAAATCAATTCTTAAAAATCAAGGTATCGTGTATGAAGCAGGTATTGGCCATTGATATTGGCAGAACTAACAAGGTTTTTGCGCTGGTAAATAAAGACAGAAAAATTACCTTTAAAAGAAGCTTAAATACCAAAGGTTTTAATACGGCAGAAGATTTATAAACCTATTGCTGTGCCACAGGTATGGTAAACACATATAAACAAAAAAGCAAAATTGCTACAAGTAATATTACTGCAAAAATCATCTACGAAAAAGCTTTGGCAGGCAACCCGACAGCTTTAGAAACATTTAATTATACTGAGCAGATACTAAGCATTGCCATAGCCAGCAGTGTTGCGCATACAAACCCCGAAGCGATATTTATTTTTTGGGGTATAGCACAAGCAAGCGGGTGATTATTTATTAAAACCTCCTCATAAATACGTTAAAAATAACTTACTGAATATTTATAAAAATAAATTAAACCCGCATTACGCATTAGCATGCGTAATGCTCGCCTGATGGCGGATAACCCAAATCCCACACGACACTCAACACACTCAATCCGCCTCTGGCGGAAAATTTGGATTTATTTCAAATTTCTAATGCTGAATTTGGGTTAAAAATATTGCCCTCTCAATTACCCGAAAATGATGCAGCCATATTAGGTGCTGCATCCTTGGTTACTTAATCATTTTAGGTTTACCATAAACAGGACCTTTATATTCTTCTTCTTCGTTCATGGCAAGATTAAGTAAATAAAACCCGTTAAAAAGTAAAATACTTATGTAACTGCCCATATCGTACTTGCCAAACGACTGGCAAATTTCTATGTAAATTAATGCTAAAAAAAATAACCACCCGATAAAAATTATTACACCTATTGCGATTGCCACATAGATATTAGGTAAAAAATAACAAGCAATGATAAGTAAAGGCGGAAGCATAACGTATATGCCATGTTTAGCCGGTCTGCCAACAATTTTAAGAAAAATAATTACATTCCAAACGGGTATCAGACAAGCATAACCGGGCAAATTACATTTAGTATAAAGCGCCCATTGAGCAACAACTGCAATAAAAGCAATGATTGAAATTGCTATGATAAACCAAATAGGTGGCTCAGCAAAAAAATCTTTCACCAGTTTAATTAACGTGCTTATTTCCATGATATTGTTTTATAATCCATAGCAAGATAGTAAAATTTTGGTAATAAAAAAACCCGCTAATTAATTTAGCGGGTTATAAGATTAGAACAAACAGTTTTTTTTATTGCAGTTTAAAATTAATGGGGAGCGTAAATCGTGCTTTCACCGGCTTACCCATATTTTTTGCGGGTTGCCATTTAGGCATCATTTTAACCACGCGCATAGCTTCTTCATCGCAGCCGCTGCCAATACCTCTTAACACTTTTACATCGCTGATGGAACCATCTTTACTCACTACAAAATTTACAAATACTTTTCCTTGTACATTACTTTCGCGAGCCATAGCCGGGTAAACCAGGTTTTTACCAATAAACTCGTACATTTTTTGCATACCTCCGGGAAACTCTGCTGATTCTTCAACCACGTCATAAATTTCTTCTACTTCAACTACAGGGGCTTTTACTTCTACTATTTTAATGGGTTCATTGGTTTGCTCTACAATAGCCACCTGGTTTTCATTAATTTTTTTATCGTCTTCAACCACGTTAATTTCTGTAACAACAGGCACCGGTGGTGGCGGTGGTGGTGGTGTTTCGGGCTGGGGTATGTCTATAATAACCTCATCATCCAGTTTAGAATTATCCACCTCAGTTTGCGCCAGTTGCTTTTTTTCAAGCGCAGTGTATTCAAATGCCGTCAAGGTAACCGCAAGGGCTGTGGTTAAACCTAAAAACATTAACGACCCTCTTTTTTTGTTAATGTCGGCTTCGGGGTTTTTCTTTATTTCCATAATTTTAATCTTGTTGCTAAATTAGTAATTTCATTATTTATAAACAACTCAAAATGTGTATTTAGTTATTTAACGGTTATTACACTTAAAAAGTATAAAGGTTCATAAAATTGTAATGCTTAAAAAAAGATATTTGATTTTTTAGGGATAAAACGATTGTTAATACAATTCGCTTCCATATACCCATCTAAACATCAATAATCCGATAAAGCAACCCGAAATATTGGCAATTATATCATTAACATCGGCTACGCGTGAGGTAAAAAATAGATATTGCATAATTTCCAAAAAAATTCCATATAAGAGTGCTATAATAAAAGCTGTTTTTTTGGCGTGGTATCTAAGTTTTTGAAAAGTGTATTGTTTTTTAAATCCGATGATTAGTAAAAATATAAAAACTGTAAAAATAAGAGTATGAGCCAGTTTATCTGCCGTAAATAATTGCCATAAGTTGAAATTAGGTATTTTATCACCGGGCATAGCGCATAAAATAAGCATGAGCACAGCCCAAAGGATGGCGTAAAAATTATGTTTTAAAAACATATTTATCCAACCAGTTCCTTGTATTGAGCATCACTTAGCAGGCTATCGTATTCGGCAGGGTTGCTTAACTTTACTTTTATCATCCATCCCTGGCCATAAGGATCTTTATTTACTATTTCGGGGTTAGACTCTAATACAGGGTTAATTTCGATAACTTCGCCACTAACCGGCATATATAAATCGCTCACTGTTTTAACCGCCTCTACGGTTCCGAATACTGCTTCTTTAGCTAGTGTTTCGCCTTGGGTTTCAATTTCCACATACACTATGTCGCCAAGTTCGCGCTGAGCAAAGTCGGTTATACCTATGTAAGCTATTTCGCCTTCTGCCCTAATCCACTCATGGTCTTTAGTGTATTTTAAATTTGCAGGTATATTCATAATTTTTATTTTGCCCAAAAGTATAAACTTTTGCAGCAAGTTATACATTCAAACCTGTATAATTTTTGAGTCTGCAATATAAAATTAAATTCGTTAATATATTTATAAAGTAAACCTGATGGCTATACCTGTACTGGTATTTCCTGTAGGAAATGCCGTGGTTATTTTGGGTTTGGTTAGGGTCCTGTCGAAATAAAAACGCAAGGTAAGTTTTTCAGTTAGTCTGTAATCTGCCGAAGAGCGAATAGAGAATAATCTTTGGCCTGCGGTAGGTTGATTAATGTTTTCTACGATTTTGCGGGTTATGGTTACGTTGTCTCTGATGCTTAAATCAATCCTGCAGTTCAAATCATTTTCGGGGTATTTGCCTCCTATTTTAAAAGGAAAACGCAGTTTATTAAATTTATATCCTGTGCCTATAACCAGTTCTTTTCCTCTTAATTCGGTAACCTGATTATTAACCAAACTCAATGATAAGTTTCTGTCGCGTTTAATTTCTAATTTGGTAATTAACCCGCTAGTTTGGCCTTTGTTTTTTAGATTCCAGGTAATATCTACGCTAAACGGTGTGGTTTGTTCGGTAAGGGCAATGGTATTAATTAAGCGATCGTTAATAAAGTTGTTGTTTTGGTCGCGGGCATCTAAATGACCTTCATTATCTCTGGTTCCTAAAAGGTTGGTACTGTAATTTGCAATGGCCAGGTTACTGCGGTACGAATGGCTGATATTAAATGATTTGAACCATTTTTTAAAAAATACCCATTTTGCTTTACTCATGGGGTCGTATGTAATTCTCCAGTTAGGCATTGGAATTGCTTTAAAAGGATTGGTGTGTTTTTCTTTTACTGAACTGCCTGTGTAAGCTGCAATAAAAGAACTGATAAGTACATCTTGTTGTGTTCCGCTGTAACCATCGTAATAACCATCGTTGTTTTGTCCGGCAGAGTTAGGGTTTGTCTGACCTAAAAGTACAGAGGCTTCTGTTCTGATATCTCTGAATTTTTCGAATACCGGTGAAACGTTTTCTTTGTTATCTCTGAAAAAAACAGTTTTCCAGGCTATAATACTCATACTCATCATACCGTTTAACTGTACGTTTTGATCTAAGTAGGCATTAATGGGTTGATTGTCTATTTCTTCAAAATACCTGAATAAAGACATTCTGTTTTCGGAAACATTTTTTTCGGCATTGAGTTCAACTCTAAGTCCGGTTAAGGGTTCTATTGAAGCTCTTGCCTGCAGATTGCTGGTATGATTTACAGTATATTGATTGTTGATATACTGGTTTTGAACAAGCCAGCCCTGATCTGCGGCATAATAGGCGTATTGGTCATATCCGTTCCAGCCGTTTTGATTGCCCCATAAATCATAATTTTGCCTGCCGCTGACAAATCCCCAACCCGGAGAGTTCCATTGATAATCCATCCCCAGCAAATTGTTTACCTGTCCAAATCCGGGGAGCATCATCCCATCGGTTGTACTATAGGTAAAAGAGGCTGTTTTAAGCATCATTATTACACGCGCGATGTTTTCGAGCGGGGTATAATGTGGCTGAGATTTATTATCCGGTTTTTTAGTTTTTGTTGTATCAGAAGAATTATTATTTTGTTTATTGGCAGAAGTATTAATTTTTGCCGGTGTTTTTGGGTTGGGTTTTGCACCTGTTTGTATTTTTTGATTCAGATTTTTGAAAAAAGGCACCTTATTATACAAGGTATTAAAATTAAGTTGTGCATTCCACGATACATTTCTGGAGTTTTGTATGGTATGACCGAGGGTGTCTTGCGCAAAGGGAGCACGCTGCCAATCGTAACTTACTGAGTAGCGAGTAGTTAGAGTTACCCAATCTAACAAAGGTATTTTATTTATCGGCCAGGTAATATTTACATTGGCTGTATGCATATATTGCCTGTTTATGCCCCACTTGCGTATGCTGGCCATTACACTGTCTTTAAATAGCTGATACTCGTCTGCGTAGGCCTTATCTACTCTGCCGAAGGGTTCTCCAATCACTCCGTTGTTGGTAGCTGTAAAATCAAATTTTATGTTTTTGCTTATATCCCACTTTAAATCGTAGGCTCGTATCCAGGTAAAATTTTTGGTGTAGGTAGGAAATGTAAGCGCACCAAAATTATTTCTAATCAAATTTGCAGAGTAGGTTCGGTTTATGTCGCTTCTAACAGAAACTACTTTAGGCATCAGATAAAAGTTAATATCTTTAATAATATTCCACCATTTAGATTTCATCCATTTAACTTTTTTAAATGGTTCTATGGCTTTAGGGTTATTATTAAAGGTGTAGTTTAATCCTACTCTGTATATTCTGTTTACATTGTATTCGGTATTTATATCGCGGTGAAAAATTTCGCTGAACGAGTAAGTAGCCGAGAAATTTTCTATATCCCAAAAATGTGTTTTACCGGCTTTTTCACCTCTGTCTTTGCGAACATTTGTAAGATTAAAACTTTTTCTACGGGTATAGTCAAGTACTTTTTGTTTGTATATTTTTTGTTCTTCGGGGCTCATGTTTTGCATTGATTCGAGCAAAAGTATATCGGGATTCAGGGGGTCGAATTGCGGACGTATGAAATTTTCTCCATAGCCAAAATAAACCGGAATTTTAAGGTTCCATTTTTCGGGGAAAAACTTACCAAACTCAAGTGCTGTAGATCCGTCCCAGCCATAGATGTATTCTCTTTGCCTTTCGCTTACACGTTTCTCCATGCTGCCCCAGTAGGGAGTGCTGTAATTTCCGGAGAGCGCAACATTACCGAAATCTGCAAGGTTTGCATTTACTCTTCCGATGGCTGCCCATCCGCCTTGTTGGTCAAAATCTGTAAGTCGCAGCTCGTTAATCCATACTTCCAGACATTTGGGTAATCCATCATCCGGTTTCCAGGGGTTAGTGCTGTTTTTATGTGGGTTTCTTACGCCTACCATAATTATTTTTAATCCTTGCAGGTTTGGGTTACCGATTACTTTCATCAATCTTTTCGGATTGTTAGGATCGGGTTCAACGTATAGCTGATTAAAAAACGCCAGACCTTGTGCTACTTTAAGATTTCTTCGGTTTTTAACGTCTTTGAGCAATTGAAATTCCAAATCAATTTCATTGGCATTAGGCCAAATATCCGTATCGAGTGTGGCTCCCCAGGGAGTCATTTTTAAGGGTATTTCATATTCATAGTAGTTGTCGGTAAAATCGGTACCCATTCGTAAAAAGAGTGTAACATCGTCATCTTTGGTGATGTCATCAAAATTATTGGTGGTTTCGGCATGTACAAACATTTTTAATCGTTTATACGAGCGTATATCAAAGTTCACATTTCTGTAACAGGCACGGGCATCGCCATCTTGCAAACCGCATATTTCCAGTGATAGAGATTGCTCATTGAGGTTTCTTAGATTAGCTGTTGATACATCTATCTGGCGATTGATACCGGGAGGTAAAACATAAGGTATGGGTTGGCGATTTCCATTTTCTTCGATGTTTACGGCTGATAAACTAAATAGTGTATTTGCAGGATCGCCCTGTATGTATTCCCCGTTTTCTATTAAGTTTTCTCTGTATATTCTCCACTCACCTCTGATTAACTCTAATCGGGCAAAGCGTATTACAGCCGGATTGTCAAAATTTTTCAAGAACATCCGCATAAAACGAATGGAGCGAAAATCTTGTATGCCATTTACAACACGTTCGTAATTTCTGATGGGTATTTTAAACTGGTACCATTTTATCTGGCGGGTTTGTCCATTGGGCATTTGTACATCTCTAACCAGTATGTCGGTAATAAAATTTCTGCCAATTACCATGTCTGCCGGGCGCAAACTTATTTTGTATTGAAAATAAGCTTCGGTTTCGTTCAGGTTATTATCCTGGTTAATATCTTCAACGTTGGGGATATTGGTTGCACTGGTGGGGTAACCTTCAGCGTTAAGAGAGGTTGAAAATTCGTTGGTAGGAGAATTTCCTTCGGGGTTGTTGTATCTTTTATATCTTTCCAGGATGTTACGTTGTTGCGAGTCGTATCTATCGTCTCGGTAAAACGTGTAATCATCTCCGGATGCGTCAGCAAGTATGCTGTCTCTGCGGCTTATATTTGTTACCTGTGTTGTGATGCAACCTGTATAAGTGTTAAAATAATTTGCTTCTTCATCTCCGCTTTTTAATCCATCATAGCCGATGTCTTGCAGTAATCTGATGTTAGGATCTGTGGTATTTTCAAATGCATTAACTACCGGCTGGGTATTGGGTACATTGCCCCATACGGTTTGGTCTAACAATCCGGTTTGAGTGGAGTTTGTTGGCATACCGTTTTCAAAACTTCTGCGCGAATCAGCTAATATGTCTTCAGAAATATTTCCCAGATTGATATATAAATCGCCTCCGGTAGTATTTAAGTCATTAATAGCATCATCATTAAAAGGATCCATCATCCAGATTTGTATAAATTCAATATTTGCCAGCTCAAAGTCGGTTGTTTGTATAGGGCGCATAATTCCCGCCCAGCGCGAACCCGGATTATTTAACCGGCCATTGGCATTGATACCGCCAGAAAATGTTGAACCGGCACAATCGTAATTATAAGGTCCTCTTTCGGTAGGATAATAGGCTAAATCAAGTACGGCAATGTTAGTGGGTTGCCCGGTGGGTAATTGCCGGTTAGGAAAAACTTCTTGCTCAAAAACCTGGCGCATGGTATGATTGCTTTGCATGGGCGAGTTTTTGATATGCGCTGGAGTTAAATTGTTGTTATTAAAAAATAAGGGGTCAATAACATACCAGGCTAATTTAGCACGGTTCATTCCGTTGCGTAAATCGTTCGATAGATTGCCTTCGGGGAATAAATCGTTTTGTCCTTTGGGGGTAGATGCTAAGTGCCATTGGGTAAATGAACGTAAATCAATGGCCGACTGGCTGCCTTCAAAATCATCTATATAAGATAGTCCTTGAATAGCTCTGGCTGTTCCCGGTATAATGCGGGCATATTCTGCCGAAGCTGTAATTACCGATTTTTCTTTAGTTGAAATTAACGGGATTTTATCTACCAAACGAGTTAGCCAGGGAGCTTCTTTTCTGAAATTACCGTTTAAACCTATCATAGTATTGCTGATGGGTTCATCGCCTATGTTTATTTTTTGTGTTAAAGGGCGTTCGGTTAAGTTTAGTATGCTTGCACCTACATTAATATCTTTATTTACGCGATAATCAAAGTGAGAGCCTAAAAGTGTTTTGGTTTGTATATTGAACAAGGTATTGCTTTCTACCGAAATATTGATAGGCACTTGTGATTCGAGCAGGCTTTGATTGATGATTTTTACTCTTCCCAGGTTGTAGTCAACGGTGTAATCTTGATTTTCAACCAAGGCTCTGCCTCCGGCAGTAACTGTAACTGCGCCTTGTGGAATGTTCATGGCGTTTAACGGAATTTCCGAGCCTCCGGATGATTGATATCTACCTTTAATTTTAAACCGGTTTAGTTGAGGTATTTGTTGTGCTGCTGTTTTAGTAGAATCATACAGGGGTTGAAATACGATGGATTGTATTGTTTGCTGGTCTAATCCTGCTTCAATTAATCTTTGTTTCAGATTTTCGCCAAAAGGCTCTACGGTAGTAAAATATATTCTTCCGTTATGTGGATTGATGGTACCTGCTGATGTAGCTTTGTTACCGGCAAAAGTAATAGGCATAAAATCAAAAACACCATCAGAAAAAGCGTTGTTGTTGGGGTCGTACCTATCCATGCCTAAAGTTTGGATAAGCGGTTTATCGTCCAGCCCGGGTTTGGGTATAAAATTTACATCTACGCTGGTAACCGGATTATTATACCAAACGTCTAATCTAAAATTATCGCGGCTTACCTGATATGCACCTATTGAGTAAATATTTTTCATCATCAAATCCCATCTTTTAAAATTAGGATTAATGATGGTACCTTTTAGTAGCTTTAAATAAAGGGCATCAGTGCCGGTAGTTCCGTCTGCTGCAAATTCGCCCACCTGATATACCTGTCCCTGATAGGTATATTGAAAGGCTACGGCCAGCACCTCATCATTGTTAAGGGGTTGGTTAAGAGTAATGAATCCGAGTAAGGGATTATAATTAAATTCCTGGTCAGTAAGTCTGCGGGCGTTTTGAACTTTTTCGTAATGTACGGCTTGCTGGAATGGTCCGGGTTGAACAATTTGCGAGTTGAGCAATGCGGTAGCATTATTAAATCCTCTGATAACCGGTTGGCTGTTTAAATAGGTATAAAGGGCGTTTGCATTATTATCAGGCAGGGGCGATAAAGCGGGGTTACCGGGAGTTCCTTCCCATTGTGCCGGTTTGGCTTCTCCCAGGTCGGCAAAGGCTAAAATATTGCGTGTGTTATCTACGGTATTGTTGATATTGGTTACCCAAACTTCGATGCGGGTAATGTTTATCTGCGAATTTACAATCGGAAGGCTTTTGCATGCATTGTCGTAATTATCTCTGAAATAATGTGCCAGAAAAAAATGTTTGTTTGCCTCGTAATTATCGGCCGATATTTCAAAATTTTGAACTTGTGCTCCTCCGGTAACTTGTATCTCGGTTCTTCTGCCTTTTTGTTGTGAGAAAACAGAGGTAACGGTTAATCTGCCAAAACGTAATTGTGTTTTTAAACCAAACAAACTTTGACTGCCTGTAATTAATGAACTGGTAAGCGGAAGGTTTACATTACCTGCTTCCACTGCCTGTATGATTTCGTCTTCAAAGCCTCTGTACTCTAATTTCATAACGTTTTCAAAATCAAAAGTGGCTTTGGTATTGTAGCTGGTAGTAAGTTTTAGTTTATCGCCAATGGTGCCCACTACATTTAACTGCATATTTTGATCAAAATCAAATATGGTTATTCTTCTTTGTTTTACGGGTATTTGCGGGTTATCGGTGCGCGAAGAATTTATACCAAACTTCAGTTCGGCTGTACCCGAGGGTTTAATATCTATAAGTTTGCTTTTACCAAATATATCTTCTTCAGCAGTAACGATGGGCGGAGCTTTAACAGATGCGTTTTTATTGGGGTCGTTTTCCGAAACAATACTTTGCCAGTTATTTTGCAGGGCCTGTTGCATATCATACTGCGTGTACTCTTCTAAAGTCATGTGAGTACTGGGTTGATAGTTGTATCCGCCCACTGTATTGTTAAAAATATACGTTCCGGTTTGCGGGTCGTAGGTAATGTTGTTCTGGTAGTTAGAGGGGTTGAGATTTATATTACTCCCTTGATTTGTGTTAGGATCTCCGTAGTTATAGATATTATAGGGCAAGTTAATTTGCGGGGAGTCTAAACTTATAAAGCTTTTTTTCTCGTTCTCAAAGTCATATAATGGTTCATGGATATGTTTATTATCGGCATATACCAAGCCAATCATTGCCACAAAGGCAAAGGCAAATAAAAAGTAGTTAAATATTTTATTTTCTGCCGGTTTACTCAAAATACCCTGTTTTAAAGGGGGTGTGAATTTACATATTTTTCAATGCTGTTTTGATTAACTGTTCAACTTGCAGATTATTGTGTACGGATAATATTTTATCAAGGGTATCGGATGCTTTATTTTTGTCAAATCCAAGGGTAATTAAAGCTGCGAGTGCTTCTTGTTTTAGCGGGGAAACAAGGCCTTCGTTAAAAAACTCTCCGGGCAGACTGTCATCTTTACCTAATTTTCCTTTTAAATCTACAATGATTCGCTGGGCGGTTTTTTCACCTATGCCTTTTACTTTTTTAAACATTGCCACATTGCCTGATAATATCCCCTGATGAATTTCGGCTATGGATAATGAAGATAACAGTAACATAGCGCTATTGCCACCAACCCCTGAAACAGAAACCAATAAGCGAAAGAGGTTTCTTTCGGCAATATCAAAAAAACCATACATACGAGGCAGGTCATCTCTGATGTACAATGATTCGGTATAGAGCTTGCAACTTTGCTTATTTGATATTTGGGTATATGTGTATAATGAAACATGTAAATAATAACCTGTTCCGTTAACATCAATTATTACGTGGGCGGGGCTTTTTTCGGTTATTTTCCCCTCTAAGTGATAGATCATTTCCGGGTTTTGTTTTTTGACCAAAATTACTAAAAAGCCCCTTGGCATGCCAAGGGGCTTTTAAAGTATTACGGTAAATTAAAATGTTTTATCTGGAAACTACTAAGCGAGTGCTTTTATTGTCGTTGCCAATTTGAGCGTTTATTATATAAGTTCCGGTGCTCAGGTCGTTTACGTTTAAGGTAATTAATTGTTTACCTTGTTGTAGTTCGCCTAAACTCATTGTTTGTACTATCCTTCCTCTAAGGTCTATAATACGAACCTGCACGTTTGCTTTTTCGGTTAATTCTAAAGCAAGTGTACCTGTATTATTCATTGGGTTAGGATATACAAGTAAATTGTTTACAGCTGTTGTAACCGGCTGGTTATGGTTGTTGTTATTACTTAAATAAGTATCCGAACGGAAAATACCTCTTCCGTAAGTACCTATGTAAATAGCGCCTTTGTTTGTTACATAGGGCTGTGTCCATTGTTGTTGTCTGACACATGTTACGGGTACTCTTCCGGGAGAGTTGCCTGTGCCTTGATAGGTCCAGGAAGGTATACCGCTAAAGGCGTTGTCTGTTGCATATACGCCAAACTCGGTACCAACCACTACCACATTATGGTCGTAAACATTTATTATTGCATCATAAGTAGGTATTTGTGGCAAATTGCCTTGCATAGAGGTAAAGGTTCCGGTTCCGCTGGTGATATGTGCGGCAGTTGTTGCTTGGGTAGTTCTGTAAATTTTTGCGCCTGTTCCTGTTTGAGCCAATGTAACGATTACCCGATCAGGGTTATTAAAATCAACACATACGCCTTCTATGCTTCCTCCCGGGGAAAAGAATATATCATCAGATTGAACATTGGTTAAATCGTAGTTGGGTGCATAAACTGTATTTAATCCGGATACACGTACCAGTTTACTTGAATAAGCAATAAACAAATAATTACCATCTTGGCTAAAGGCAAAAGCGTTAGCCCCACCGGGTAAAGTTCCGGTACCTGCATTATCAGGCACTCTAAACCATTTAGGTGTAGCGTTGGGTCGTGCCGCATAGCGTGTCATCCATATACCCGGCCTATTTATAACCGGTGCCGGTGTGGTTGTGCCGGTTAAGGATAGGGTAAACCAGGTTTGCACGGGGTCTACTAATTTAATTGTATCGTTGGCATTGATAATGGCACTTACTGTATGAGTAAGCGGGTAACCATTAAATGATTGTGAAGCGTAATTTATTGTTGCTCCGGGGTTGTATCTAACAAAATGATTAGCTTTAATTGGTAAATTATTAGCCGGAGCGGTAGTTAAATGAAACTCAAACTGACCGGTGCTGTAATTGATAAAATTAGCCGAGTCGGTATTTAACAAGGCCCCGGTAAATTGTCCCGAACCATTGTCTGTTAATGCGGTGCTGGTTCCTAAAAGTATTTGCACGGTGTTAGGGATAATTTGTATGTTAGGTCCTAAGTATTGATTAATATAGCCTGTAAACTTCTTTTTTACTCCGTTTCCGTTTTCTAACAGTTGTTGTTTTACTGAGTTAATAAATAATATTGAGTCTAAACTGTTAGGGTCATTGGTTGTTTCCCAGTATTTTAAACGGGTATAAAATGATGAGTTGGGAGTAAGCGTGTCGAAGAATGAACTAAAAGATGTTCCTCCGTTAGTTGAGCGTAATGCATCACCAAAATATAAGCTTCCAAACATCAAATCTCTGCTGATGTTAGACATCTCACAATCAAATCCATCTCCTCCATTACCTTCAAAAAAAGATTGGTAGGTAGCCATTTGATGGTTATTTATTTGCGTTCCATTATCCTGGGCACCACCCATTACATCGCCCCACGCATTGGTAGCCATACAGTAAAATTGGGTGCAATTCAGCCCTCGGTTGGAAGTATTAAAAATGTTGCCTATGGCGGGGAATCTTCTGGAAATACCCCCATCTGAACCAACAAAAAAGGTTCCATTATCATCATAACGCATTTCGTGTTGGTCGGCATGGACATAGCCGGGTAAAAACTCGGGTAAAAACCATTGGGTTAGTTGTTGCCATTGACCGGTAGGGATACTGCCGGCTGTTCGGTTCCATTCATATATATCTAATCCTGCGACAAATAGTTTACCGGGATTACCTTTGGCAACATGGCAAATAATGTCATAATCAGCCTGAGAGCCTGTGGGGTTAAAAGCTGCAGTTGTGCGAATACGCTCTCTCACCCAGCGGGTCAGGCGGTCTTCGGATACGTATGCTCCATTGAATGATATATTGTTGGTTCTGCCAAATACGGCATACAGGTTCCAGTAACCGTTAGAATTTTTTTCATGTGATATGGCATATACACCTCTGTAATGACCGGTAGTAGGTATTTTGTTTTGGGCAACTGTACCTGCAACACTGGTAAAGTTTTGGCCTCCGTCTGTAGAAACGTAAGTTGTAACTGATCCGCCCAAACCTGCTCCGCATATTATTACTTGCCCGTCTTTAGAAATTTTAAAATCGCAAATGGTATTGTTGGTTTGAAAATTTAAAGTATTCCAACCGTTAACAGGGTCATAAGTTGAAAGTTTAATATTGGTACCTTGACCTGAAATCCAAATTTTATCCGGGTTAACAGGGTCAGCTTCCAGTTTTGTAATGGGGGGGTTGCTTGTTAGCTGACTAACGTTCAGTTCCTGCCAGGTGTCGCCTAAGTCATCACTGTAAAATATTCCGTCACCTACAAATGGTTCTCTAAAAATACTTGAGTTATAGATAGTATTGTTACTTGCGGCTATAAACCCGGTACCAACATATACACGTCCGTTACCTGTTATACAAACGGATGATACTGATAAGTTTTGGCTAAAAGAATTTACGGTTTGCCAGGTATTTCCACCATCGGTACTTTTAAATAATCCTCCTGATACGCTTCCAACAAAAATTATGTTGGGGTTATTTTTATAAATGGCAATGGCTCTAACTCTGCCACCCACATTGTCGGGTCCTTCTTCAATCCATGATAAACTTACGGCTCTTTCTGCCTCACCCATCATCAATGCCTGGTCTCGTAAATACATGTAGCGGTTAATATCAAAATCGCCATTAAAATCCGAAATAAGTGCCATTCTGTGTTTGTATGCTTCTTCAGCAAATGAATATATTTTTACTTTGGATGATTTGCGAGGTTTGTATAAGCCTTCATGAGCTGTGTTTGACATAAAAAATGCAGCAACAACTGCTGCTGTCAAGATTAAAGAGCCAGATTTTAGTAAATTTCTTTTCATTGTAGTTAAAATTTAATTTTTTTTCGGGTATTTAAGTAAGGCTAATTAGCAAAATAACAATTTTGTGCATAATACAACAACATTGTGTTATTTAAAGGTTAATTAGAGTGAGTGTGTGGCGAGGGCATAAAGCTACAAATTAAATTAATATCTAAGCATTTTTTGTGTTTTAATAATTTGCCGGGATAATGTTAAAAATCTACATGTTTTTCGGCATGATAAGATGAACGTACCAGGGGACCGCTTTCTACGTACTTAAAGCCTTTTTGCAGGCCGAGTTCTTTGTAATAGGCAAATTTTTCGGGACTGATAAATTCTACTACGGGTAAATGATTTTTTGTGGGTTGTAAATACTGCCCGAGGGTAAGCACGTCTACTTGTACTGAGCGCAAGTCGTCCATGGTTTCAATCACTTCTTGTTCGCTTTCTCCCAGACCCAGCATAACTCCCGATTTGGTTTTTAATCCGGCTTGTTTTAATCGCAGAAGTACTTCTAAGCTACGGTCGTATTTAGCCTGTATCCTCACTTGCCTGGTAAGCCTTCTGACAGTTTCGAGGTTATGCGAAACTATATCGGGTTTGACATCTATTATTTTTTGGAGATTGTTCCAATTACCGGCAAAATCAGGAATAAGGGTTTCTATTTTGGTTTCGGGAGATTTTCTTCGGATAGCTCGTACAGTCATTGCCCAAATTTCTGAACCTCCGTCTTTAAGGTCATCTCTGTCAACTGAAGTTATGACGCAATGTTTTACCCCCATTAATTTAACGGAGTTGGCCACTCTGGCGGGCTCAAAGGGGTCTGCTTCTAAGGGTTTGCCGGTAGCAACGGCACAAAAACCGCATGAGCGCGTGCATACATTGCCTAATATCATAAAAGTGGCGGTACCTGCTCCCCAACACTCGCCCATATTTGGGCAATTCCCGCTTTCGCAGATGGTGTGTAATTGGTGTTTTTCAACGAGATTTCTGACTGCTTTGTAATTTTCACCGGTAGGCAATTTTACTCTAAGCCAGTGTGGTTTTTTTAGTTTTTCAGTTTTAATCCCTTCTAATTCCTCTGCCATAATAATTTTATTGCTAAAAATATTTCCTGCCAAACAGAAACGACAGGTATAGGTTAAAATGAATGTTTTTATTCAGTTCGTTTGCTAAAATCGGGGTTTTTTGCGTGTAGAGGTCTAATGTTGCACCAACTTCAATAGCTTTTATTCCATCTTCTTCGCCCGAATATTCAAATAACAATCCTGCTTTGGTAAAAAGACCGGGATAGATTTTAGATTCGCCCAAACCCTTCATAAAGCCTACTCTTCCGTAAATATTTCCTTCGTGATGCTGATTGGGATCGTATTTCTCTTCTACTACGATGGTTCCTATTTCGGTAGGTTTAATTATTTGCAAATATACCGGTTTTAAGATGCCTAAAGAGGGACCTATTTGGCCCAGATAACTTATTTCAACTCCGTTTTCTCGCTTTTTTTCAAAAAGTATTTTTCTGTAACCTATGCTTAATCGCAGGGGCATTAAAACATTTAACTTACCATAGTAGTAGCTTTTTGCATTGTCATAAAGAGGATTTTTTACTTTAACCTGCTTGGGGTGTTTTATGGTAACTAATTCTAAATTGTAAGTAAACTTATGTTTGTATGTTTTGGCTGAGGCATACCTGAGTTGCAGACCCCATCCGGCCGTATGAAACTGTATTCCTCCCGAAAACTCTTTGCTGTAGACAAATCCTATATCTTCTGATGCCGGCTTTTGTGCAAATGATATAAGTGCGCATAAACTGAATATAAACGAAACGATATGATTTTTATTTAATACAGTCATAAAGTAAATTTGCATTAACAAATATACAACATTTTAATGAAAAAGTTTATTAATTTATGCAAACGTCAAAAATAATTTACAAAGGGGATTTGCGTACGGAAGCTGTTCATGTAAAAAGCGGTCAGGTTATTGTTACGGACGCACCTACAGATAACGAAGGAAAAGGGGAGGCATTTTCTCCTACTGATTTGCTGGCAACTTCCTTAGCTTGCTGTATGATAACCGTAATGGGTATATATGCGCGTAAAAACAAACTTGCTTTGCAAATAGAGGCCGATTTACAAAAGCACATGCAAAGTCAACCCCGAAAAGTAAGTGCTATAGACATAAAACTTAGTATATCGGGTGTACTGACTAAAGAACAAAAAAACAGCTTAGAGGCTATCGCCTTGAATTGCCCGGTTGCAAAAAGTCTTGATAGTTCTATAATACAAAACGTACAGTTTACTTATAATTAATTATTCTCTTCGGCTACGGTAATCTCGGTAGCAGCTTTTTGTATTTGCGATTGTGAATAGGCAGGGCATTTTTCGTTTTTGCCTCCAAAAATGCGGCAAGATCCTAATACAAATACTATCGAAACAAATAAAACAGTTTTAATAACTCTTGATTTCATCATGCTTTATGGTGTTAGTGTTGGTTTAAATATTTTGATTTTTGGAGCGAAAAGGTACAAATATTTTTTTAATTCGTACAAAAAAATGAATTTTATAGTAAAATATTCTAATAATCTACTAGACACTTGGAAAAAAAACCACATATACACGAAAGCTGGTATAAACTGCTAAAAGATGAGTTTGAAGCAGACTACTTTATTAATTTAAAAAAATTTCTGCTTGAAGAAAAGCAAAAACATGTGGTATATCCTCCGGGTAGGCAGATTTTTGCTGCTTTTGACTATACTCCTCCTGAACATGTAAAAGTAGTAATTATCGGGCAAGACCCTTATCACGGCCCGGGGCAAGCAAATGGCCTTTGTTTCTCGGTTAATGAGGGGATAACCAAACCGCCATCACTGATAAATATTTTTAAAGAACTTGAAAATGATTTAGGCATAAAGCCACCTTTAAGCGGAGATTTGAGTAAATGGGCACATCAAGGCGTGTTATTGTTAAACACCGTTTTAACGGTTAGAAAAAATACGCCCGGCTCGCACCAAAATAAAGGCTGGGAAACATTTACAGACGCTGCCATAAAAAAATTATCGGATAATTATAACGGCATTGTATTTTTACTTTGGGGCAAGTTAGCTCAAAGCAAGGAAACCTTAATAGATACGCGTAAACATCCTGTACTCAAGGCTGCGCACCCTTCGCCCCTGGCTAGAGGTGCTTTTTTTGGGTGCAAACATTTTTCTAAAACCAACGAGTTATTGCGCAACATGCAAAAAGAACCCATAAACTGGAACTTAGTAAACTAAAAAATTTTTTAATGCGTTATTAATAGTGTGTATAAAGTAGTTATATTAATATTCTTGTATTTTATTGGTCTGATAAACTACGGGCAGGAAATTACACTCCATGTAATATTTTCGCCTGCCACATTCGAATTTAACTCCTATAAAAAAACTCATCCCAACGAAAAATCATTACAAAAAGAGTTGCAAAAAATATATTCCATGCTTTTGTCGGAAGGTTACCTGGCCTGCAGTATTGATAGTATTTATAAATCAGACCAGGGTATTACCGCCATGATTTTTACAGGTAATAAATACTATTACGGAAAAATTAAAAAAGGCAATGTAGATGAAGAAGCTCTGCAATATGCAGGCTATAAAGAAAAAATATTCAAAGCAAAAATTTTAAATAATCAACAGATTCAATTGTTATGCGAACGTATTTTGAAGTTTTACGAAGACCGCGGATATCCTTTTGTTAGCGTGAAATTAGACAGTATGGTGTTTCAGGAAAACCGGCTTTCGGCCAAACTATTGCTTGAGAAAAATAAATTATTTAAGGTTGACAGCATTATCATAAAAGGTAATGCACAAATCAGCAAATCGTATTTATACAATTATATTAAAATTAAACCCGGTGACTTATATAACGAAACGCTTTTGCGTGAAGTAAGTTCCAGACTAAATGAAATACCATTTATACAGGTGTTGAGGCAACCCGAAATTGTATTTACTGATAATGATTGTCGTTTAATGCTATACATAGATAAAAAAAGAGCCGGCAATATCAATGGTGTAGCGGGCATTTTACCGGATAACCGTACCGGAAAAATTGTAATATCCGGTGATGCGAGATTAAACCTGAAAAATATCTTTGGTAAAGGCGAACAAATTGACTTAAACTGGCGAAGATTAAATAACAATGTGCAAGACTTAAAGACCGGTTTTGCTTACCCTTTTTTATTTAACACTTCTTTTGGAACCGATCTGGGACTTAAGCTATTTAAAAAAGATACTACTTTTCTGGAAATTACCCGTATGGCAGCAGTTCAATATTATTTAAAAGGCGGTTCATATTTTAAAGTATTTGGCAGTTTTTATAATTCAAATTTACTCACGCCAAAAATGTTTGCTAATGCAACTGTTTTGCCTGCATTTGCGGATGTAAGTACTTCGTTGTATGGTATAGGCATTAAGCACGAAAGGCTTGATTACCGGATTAATCCGCGTAAAGGATTTAATGTGTTGATGGATGTTTCTGCCGGATATAAAAAAATTACCAAAAATCCTGCATTAAATGAAATGCTATATGATAATGTTAAATTAAAAAGCATACAGTATCATATTCAGTCATTTTCGGAATTATATATTCCGCTGTTTAAACGACAAACCATTCGCCTGGCAAATCAAACCGCTATTATTTATAATGAAAATCTGTTCAACAACGAATTGATGCGTATAGGCGGATTCAGAACGCTGAGAGGTTTTGATGAAGAAAGTATTTTTGCTTCACTCTACAGCATTACCACTGCAGAATATCGCTTTTTATTAGACAAAAATTCTGTTTTTTATTTGTTTTTTGACCAGGCCTATTACGAAAGAAAACTTAAAGACAATAATTTTGCCGATGCGCCATTGGGATTTGGTATAGGTGTAAATTTTGAAACCAAAGCCGGTATATTTACATTAAATTATGCCTTAGGTAAGCAGCAAAACAATCCTGTATTAATCAGGGCTGCAAAAATACATTTTGGTTTTTCTGCCTTTTTATAAACCCAAATTCAGTAATTTAAATTCAAATTTTTCAGGAATTTATTAATTACCCACCGGTGTTTCAAGTTTTACCAATGCTCCGTTTTTATAAACCGGTATAGCTTTGGTTAAATCTGTTTGCAGGCAGTATTTAATATCTTCTTTTAACCCCAGTTTGGCAAGTCTTTCCTTATGTGATGCATTTCTTAAAAATTTATCCGGGTCTTTTTTCGATAATTCATATAAATACTTTAGTGCTAATGCTGCATCACCAAGTTTATAATTTTTATTTTGTGAAATAATTTCGGTTACTGCGCCTGCAAAGAGTGCATCTTCTAAATTAAATTTATTTTTCCAACCTGAGCAAAGCAGTAAAACAGGTTTGTGCTGTAACTGCAAGTAATCGCATAAAGAAGTAATATTTAAAAATGAACCGATTAATATTTGAGAAGCATCTTTGGCTGCTTCTATGGCCTGAGTACCGTTGGTAGTAGTTATAACAATTGTTTTGCCTTTTATATGATTACCCATATAGCTGAAAGGAGAATTTCCAAAATCAAAGCCATCTACCGGCAAGCCTTCTCTTTCGGCACCCACAACAAAACCTTTTTGTTTATATTCTCTGGCTTCATCTATTGTGGCTACAGGAATAATTTTTTCGGCCCCATGTTCAAATGCAGTACAAATTGCTGAGGTAGCTCGTAAAATATCAATAATTACAACAATGCAATTATCTTGTTTGTAAACCGGATATAAATAGGGAGAAAAACAAGCGTCAATACTTATTTTTTCCATGATTTATTTTTTTAAAAATGGTAATTTAACAACCTGTGCCTTGAGGGCTTTATCGCGAATTTTAATAAAAATTTCGGTTCCGGGTTTTGCAAATTCAGTTTTAACATAACCCATACCAATTCCTTTTTGCAAAGAAGGCGACTGCGTGCCGCTGGTAACTTTACCTATCAGATTATCTGCAGCATCAGTTATTTGATAATCATGCCGGGGTATTCCTTTATCAAGCATTTCAAAACCTACAAGTTTTTTATTAACTCCATTTTCTTTTTGTTGAAGCAATGCCAGGTGATTGGTAAACGGCTTGGTAAACTTAGTAATCCATCCTAAACCGGCTTCGATAGGCGAAGTAGTGTCATCAATATCATTTCCATACAAGCAAAAACCCATTTCCAATCTAAGTGTATCGCGTGCGCCCAAACCAATCGGTTTAATGCCAAATTCCGCACCGGCTTCAAAAATTGCATCCCATATTTTTTCGGCATCTTGGTTATACATGTATATTTCAAAACCACCTGCACCTGTATAACCGGTATTTGATAGGATAATATTATCCACTCCGGCAAAGTTGCCTATGGTAAAATGATAATAAGGTATGCCCGATAAATCAATGGTGGTAAGTTTTTGGAGTGTATTAAGCGCATTAGGCCCTTGCACGGCAAGCAAACTCATCTGGTCTGAAAGGTTAACCATTTCTACACCCATGGTGTTATGTTTTACTATCCAGTTCCAATCTTTTTCTATGTTTGATGCATTAACCACCAACAAATACTCGTTTGCTTTTATTCTGTAAACCAGTAAATCATCAACTATGCCACCGGTATCATTAGGCATACACGAATATTGTGCTTTGCCGTCTGTCAAGGAGGAAGCATCGTTGCTGGTAACACATTGAATCAAGTCTAAAGCATGTTCTCCTCTTAATATAAATTCGCCCATGTGGCTAACATCAAATACTCCCACCGCATTTCTTACCGTTAAATGCTCATCATTTAAACCACTGTACGAAACCGGCATGTTATACCCGGCAAACAGCACCATTTTTGCACCCGCTGCCAGGTGTTTATTTAGTAAGGCTGTGTTTTTTAATTTAATTGTTGTTTCCATTGTTATGTATGTTAGCGTAGCAAAAGTGCTTAATTTAATTTATATTGAAAAATTTACTTTTAAACTGATTGTTATCAGTGTCCTTAGAAAATAATAAATCCTAAATTTGTAAAATGAAACCTTTAACATCGGCTTGCTTATTTATTTTTTGTAGTAGCATTTTTTTATCTGCTCAAAACAAAGGTACGGTGTATGTTTATTGGGGATATAACCAATCGCAGTACAGCAAAAGCGATATTCATGTATGGGGCAGCGGATATGATTTTACGCTATACGATGTTGTTGCTCATGACCGCCCTACCAAAGAGTTAAGTACTTATTTTGATTTAAGTCAGTTAACTGTTCCACAGTTTGTACTAAGAGGCGGCTTCTATATTACCGATAAAATTCATATATCGGGTGGCTACGATCACATGAAGTATGTTGTAAAGCAATACCAACCGGTAAAAATAAAGGGTTATATAGAACCTGCTGTTTCGGGCACGTATTATGGCAATTACAATTTTTCTGATATTACCATACAACCCGATTTTTTTAGATTTGAACACACCAACGGGTTAAATTATTTGAGTTTGGAAGCCGACTGGCAAGAACATCTCCTAAAGAAAGCGAATGGTAAATTGCGTTTAAATATAATGGCAGGCTTAGGCTTAGCAGCTATTTATCCGCGCTCGGAAGCTATCTTTTTTGAAAAAAAAGGCGCTGATATTTTTCATACGTCCGGATACGGAATAAATTTACATACCGCTTTAAAACTTGATATTGGCAAATACTTCTTTTTACGTACCGGCATAAAAGGCGGCTTTATTAATATGCCTGATGTTTTAACCTACGATTTACCTAATCATGGTGCCAGTCATAGCTTTTGGTTTTTACAGGAATATACTTGCTTTGGATTGCAATATAATATCTATAAGTTGCTTAGCAAACAAAAAGCCATGCAAGAGTAATTGTTTCGTCCTGAAATAGTTTGACAAAAAAGAAATATTGGAATACTTTAAAAAAACGTAAAACGCAGACAACAATAAAGCCCTGTGCATTACAAAGGTAACTTTTCTGCCAAAGGCATACAGATAAACAACCAATTTTTAAATGACCAAACAATAGGGAAGTTTATACCACCCGGCACCCAATACATCCAACCCGTCTTTGACGAAAATTTTGAAAAAGTTCAAATTTATAATACTGAATTTGGGTATATTTGTAGTAATGAGTGAAGAAAATTTTAAGTTCAGAGAAGAAGAAGTTTATAATTCGGACAAAGAATTAGATAAAGTATTACGTCCTAAATATTTTAAAGATTTTACAGGGCAACCTAAAATTATAGACAACTTATTGGTATTTGTTAAAGCTGCTAAACAACGGGGTGAAGCATTAGACCATGTATTATTGCACGGCCCTCCGGGATTAGGCAAAACTACTCTGGCAAATATTATTGCCAACGAATTGGGAGTAAACATTAAAATTACTTCAGGACCGGTATTAGACAAACCGGGCGATTTGGCAGGCTTACTAACGAATCTTGAAAAAGGAGATGTATTGTTTATTGATGAAATACACCGGCTTAGTCCGGTTATTGAAGAATATTTATATTCTGCCATGGAAGATTATACCATAGATATTATGATAGATAGCGGTCCGAGCGCACGAAGTGTACAAATAGGTTTAAATCCATTTACACTGATTGGCGCTACAACACGTTCGGGCTTATTAACTTCTCCTTTGCGTGCACGCTTTGGAATAAATGCGCGATTAGAATATTATGATGCCAAAACACTTACACTGATTGTAGAACGTTCCTCAAATATTTTAAATATTCCCATCAATGAGCAAGCGAGTTTTGAAATTGCATCGCGCAGCAGGGGAACGCCACGAATAGCCAATGCACTACTTCGCAGAGTGCGCGATTTTGCACAAGTAAAAGGTTCCGGTAAAATTGATATTGCCATTACACAACATGCACTAAACGCGCTAAATGTAGATAAACATGGCCTGGATGAAATGGATAATAAAATTTTATCAACCCTTATAGAAAAATTTAAAGGAGGCCCCGTAGGTATTACTACTATTGCAACAGCCGTTGGTGAACAAGCTGAAACATTAGAAGAAGTTTATGAACCCTTTCTAATACAAGAAGGATATTTGATAAGAACTCCCCGCGGAAGAAAAGCAACCGAGTTAGCCTACAAACACCTGGGAAAACTTAGCGAATATCATAAAGGCAGCTTGTTTGAATAGATTCTCTCTAAAGCAGTAGCTACACAATATACTTAAAAACTAACGGATGATGGTGAACTTAGAATGATACACCGGTTTATCGTTTGAAATAATTTGCACAAAATAATTTCCGCTTTCTAACATACTTACATCAACCATTTCATTAAAGTAACTTATATCGCCCAAATAACCCGACAACATATTTTGACCTAACATATTGGTGATATAATAACGTATATTTTTAGTTTCATTCATACTAAATGCAAGTGTAATAAAATCCGATGCAGGATTGGGATATAATGCAAATTGCATATCAAAATTTTCTTCATTAACCGAGGTTAAACAAGCCATGGGCGTGAGAACACCATTGGGAAAAGCGGCTTCGATGTTGGCAACGCTGTTTATTGGCCAAATATCAATGTTTTTCATTAAGTTATCGGGACCAATTAAACATACCGTTGGATAAGCAGCCGGGTTGTAGGTATTATGTACAGGATCTGCACCGCCATCCAAACCACTGCATACCGGATATGTTTGCGGATTATTAACACAATTTGTTTCGAAGGTTTGTGTTTGTGCAGTTGTGCCATCGCCTTCTAAGCCCAATACAATAACATTGCCCTGATTGCAACCGTATTTTACATAAAAATTTCTGATGATGGGGGCCGTTTGGCAACAAGGGCCGCACCAATATGCATAAAAATCAAGCAATACCCACTTACCCTGCGATGTGTAATTATATAGTGTATGCGTACCACCATGTATATCGGTTACCGTAAAATCGGGAACAGTTTGCCCTACGCTGTAATTTTGAATTTGTGCATGGCTGTAAAAAACGAAACAAAAACTTGCACAAAAAATGAGTAAACTTCTTTTCATGATGTTTTATTTTATTAATATCAAATATAACCTAAATTAACTATAGTAAATGCATAAATTTACGCAAATATTGAAATGCTAAAACGCTATATTGGTAAACACACAACAACATACCCAATTAATTAAATCAACTGCCCGTAAGCATGGTTTTGATTTTTGCGGAATATCAAAAGCCATGTTTTTAGAAGAGCAAGCACCACTTTTAGAAAATTGGTTGAAACAAAAAATGCATGGCAAAATGCATTACATGGAAAATCATTTTGATAAACGATTAGATCCGCGATTATTGGTTGATGGCGCAAAATCTGTAATATCTTTATTGTATAATTATTATAACCCTGTTAAACAACGTGATTCGGATGCGCCTAAAATATCTATGTATGCTTACGGAGAGGATTATCATAAGGTAATAAAAAACAAATTAAAGATATTTTGGGAAGAAATCTGCATGCATATTGGTTCGGTAAATGCGCGTATTTTTGTTGATTCAGCACCGGTACTGGATAAAGTATGGGCACAAAAATCGGGCTTGGGTTGGATAGGTAAACACACTAATTTAATCAACAAAAAACAAGGCTCGTATTTTTTTATTGCAGAAATAATTTGTGATATAGAATTATCCTACGATGCTCCGTTGAAAGATTACTGCGGAACTTGTACAAAATGTATAGAAGCCTGTCCTACCGAAGCGATAATAAAACCCTATGTGGTTGACGGCAGCAAATGTATTTCGTATTTTACCATAGAATTGAAAAATGAAATACTACCTCAGGAATACAAAGGTAAATTTGATAACTGGATGTTTGGCTGTGATATTTGCCAGGAGGTTTGCCCCTGGAACAGATTTTCTAAACCTCATAACGAACCAAAATTTATGCCCAGCGATAAATTATTGAACACAACAAAAAATGAATGGAAAGAATTAACCGAAGAAATATTTAATGAATTGTTTAAAAAAAGTGCCGTTAAGCGTACAAAATATAAAGGGTTAAAACGAAACATTAAATTTTTGGATTAATACCCGCCACCTCCCGAACCAATATTTTCTATAGGATGCCAGGTAGTTTTTATTTCCTGCAAATCAAGAATTTTATAGGGGTCTTCATCATTCAGTGTTTGTGTAACAATTCTTTTTACATTTAAGGCCGCTTGTGTTTTTAATTTTTTCAACTCTTCGTACTTGTTATCAAAATATACAACAGCATTAATATCCATGTGATTTGAAAAATGTTCAAGTAATTCTTTTTTACTACCCGTTAAAATATTTATAACACCGGCAGGTACATCTGAGCATTGTATAACTTCGGCAAACGATATTGCACACAGGGGCAAGGTATAAGAAGCTAAAACAACACAAGTGTTTCCACCGGCTACACAAGGAGTAATAGCCGAAATTAATCCCAGCAGGGATGAGTTTTCGGGCGCTAAAATACCAACTACCCCCATAGGTTCGGGTAAAGAAAAATTAAAGTGCGAGGTAGCAACCGGATTTACGCTACTGTATATTTGCATATACTTATCACACCACCCTGCATAATAAATTAACCTGTCTATACTTGCAATTATTTCTTTTTCGGCTTGCTGTTTAGCAAAACCTTGTTTTAATAATTCATCGGCAAATTGCGCTTTACGGGTTTCGAGCATTTCAGCCATTCTGTATAAAATCTGTGAGCGGTTGTAGGCCGTTTTGGCTGCCCAACCTGCACAAGCATTTCGTGCTGCTACCACGGCATTGCGCAAATCTTTTTTACTGCTTAAACAAATGTTGGCTATTGTTTTTCCTTGTTTATTAAGCAAAGGATAATACCTGCCGCTTTCGGTGCGCGGAAATGCACCGCCTATAAATATTTTATATGTTTTTAAAACCTCAACTCTTTTCATGTTATCAATAATTTTTTACATTTATAAACATACGGCTTAAATTATACGGTTAAATATGCCGATAAACCATGTAAACCTCCTTCGCGGCCAAAACCGCTTTCTTTATAGCCGCCAAATGGCGAAGTAGGATCAAATTTATTGTAGGTGTTTGCCCATACCACTCCTGCCCGTAATTTGCGCGTCATGTTAAATATCTTAGAGCCTTTATCTGTCCACACACCGGCACTTAATCCATAAGGCGTGTTATTGGCTTTTTCTATTACTTCGGTTTCGGTACGGAATGTTTGTACGGCAAGTACAGGTCCGAAAATTTCTTCCTGAGCAATTTTGTGCGATTGTGAAACATTTAAAAACAACGTAGGGGGGCACCAAAATCCTTTTTCAGGTAGTTTGCAGTTTGTTTGGAACATTTCTGCACCTTCTTTTTTACCCCAGGCAATATAATTATTTATTGTATTTAACTGCGCTTTTGAATTGATAGCTCCAATATCTGTATTTTTATCCAGGGGGTCTCCTACGATTAATGCCTTCATGCGATGTTTTAGTTTTTTCACCAGTATATCACAGATACTTTCCTGCACAAATAAGCGCGAACCTGCACAGCACACATGTCCTTGATTAAAATAAATACCGTTGATAATTCCTTCAACTGCCTGGTCTAAGGGTGCATCGTCAAAAACAATGTTAGCAGCTTTGCCTCCCAGTTCAAGCGTTATTTTTTTATTTGTTCCGGCAATAGCTCGCTGAATTATTTTACCTACTTCAGTAGAACCGGTAAATGCAATTTTATCTATATCGCTGTGGTTAACTATTGCCGCACCGGTTTTACCGGCACCTGTAATTATATTAACGACACCGGGAGGTAAATCGGCTTCACTGATTATTTCGGCAAGTTTAAGTGCAGTTAAGGGGGTGGTTTCGGCCGGCTTTAAAACAACCGTATTACCGCAAGCCAGTGCCGGTGCAATTTTCCATGCTGCCATCAGCAAAGGAAAGTTCCAGGGAATTATTTGTCCGGCTACTCCCAGTGGTTGAGGTTTTCGGTTGGGAAAAGCATAATCTAATTTATCGGCCCAACCGGCATAATAAAAAAAATGAGCTGCTGCCAACGGTACGTCAATATCTCTGCTTTCGCGTATGGGTTTGCCTCCATCCATACTTTCTATCACGGCAAATTCGCGCGCACGCTCTTGTATCATCCGTGCTATGCGGTAAAGGTATTTGCCTTTTTCTTTGGGGGCTAATTTTTTCCAGTATTTGTTGTATGCATTGCGTGCAGCTTTAACTGCTTTATCAACATCGGCTTCTCCGGCCTCGGCAACTTTTGCGAGTACTTGCTCGGTTGAAGGACTGATTGTATCAAAATAAACAGGCTTTTGGGGCTTTTGCCATTTACCGTCTATAAATAATTCGTATTGTTTTTGCAGGCGAATATGCGTAGTGCTTTCGGGTGCCGGTGATAAATTCCAGTGGGTATTATTTTTGTTTGTCATACTGTTTTAATCATTAGAAAAATAATCTTTGTTTTGGTAGCAGCCAAAGGTTTGTTTGGCAATTTGCATTAATATATCATTCGCCAATCGGCTGGCGCCAAAGCGAAACCATTGAGGAGTAAGCCATTCTTCGCCCAAAACTTCTTTTACCATAATTAAATAATGAAGAGCTTGTTTGGCTGTAGAAATACCTCCTGCAGGCTTCATGCCGGTCATTATGCCGGTTTTTTGATAATAATCTCTGATAGCTTCGAGCATAACATAAGTTACGGGCATAGTAGCGGCAGGCGAAATTTTGCCGGTTGAGGTTTTAATAAAATCAACATTGGCATGCAATGCAATATCGCTGGCTTTGCGAACACGGTCTAAAGTTCCCAATTCTCCGGTTTCTAAAATCACTTTTAATCGGGCTATACCGCAGACTTCTTTTATGGCACAAATTTCATCAAAAACGTAGTTATATTCTCCTTGCAGAAATTTTCCGCGGGATATAACCATGTCTACTTCATCAGCGCCTTCGCTTACTGCAAATTTTGTATCGTCAATTTTTACTTTTAATGGGGCTTGTCCGGCAGGAAAAGCCGTAGCTACCGATGCTACCTTTACACTACTGCCTTGCAGCGCTTTTTTTGCTGTTTTTACCATAGTAGGATAAACACATACGGCTGCAGTTGCCGGCAATCCTTCTATGCTATCATGCAGGTGTAAGGCTTTATAGCAAAGTTGTTTTACTTTGCCAACCGTGTCGGCCCCTTCTAAGGTAGTTAAATCTATCATGCTAAGTGCTAGTTTAAGTCCTTGCATTTTAGATTCGTTTTTTATGCTGCGCGAGGTAATGCGTGCAATACGGTCTTCTACCCCCACCTGATCAACTCTTGGATAATATAAAGGCAATTCTTGTTTAACTTGATTTTTAATCATACTTCAAAAATAATAAAAGATATGTGAGCGTATATATTTTTTTACTGCCACTAAAAATAGTTTTTAATCCGGTTATTTGCTTTACTAAATAAACTAAACCTAAAACTGTCATCAGTCACCGAATTTTTCGAGGTTGATACTGGCATGTGTGTTTATGGGCAACATTGGGGTTAACCCTGTTTTAGATTATATAAGAATTCCTTAGCTTAAAAAATATTACAAGATATTCTTTAACTCACATTACGCATTAGCATGCGTAATGCTCGCCTGATGGGGGAAAACCCAAATCCCACACGACACTCAACACACTCAGTCCGCCTCTGGCGGAAAATTTGGATTTACTTTAAATTTATAATACTGAATTGGGGTTTACAAAATCTTAGATACCCAACTTGTCGGGGAAAAAATCTAATGAATTTTTTGGGTTAAAAAGCAATTATTTTTCGGCTATCCCGTAACAGATGTATTTCCAATGGGCAGGTGTTATTTTGTTGAGTAATATTTCATCAAATTTTGTCAATATTTTTCTTTGCTTTTCATTTCTGCCAAATGTTGCCAACACTCCGGTTGTATTAATTTTACAGGAAGAAAAACTATTCAAAAAGGAATTCATATCGTGGATTGATACATAGCGCCACGAGCTTCCCCAATTCACGAATTTTTTTCTGAATAGTTGGTGTATAGGCGATGCAATCAGATTTTCTGCAAAAAGGAGTTTATCATCGGATAATTCGATACTTTATAAAAATCATCATAGGATCAGGTGCATTAAAAAATCATGTAAGGGATCAGTAGTTAATAATTTAATATTATCTTTTCGGTATAGATTGTTTTATTGTTTTTAATGCTAACATAATAGAGTGTGCCGGTTAATCCGGATAAGTTAATTGTAATAATCTTATCGTTACCTGCAAGTTTTTTAAAAACAGTTTTTCCGCTGGCATCATAAATTTCTATCAGGTTGTTGGTATAATTCCAGTTTTGCAAATCAATATGAAGTACGCCTTTTGTAGGATTGGGAAATATTTTAACCGGGTAATTATTATTTGTTTTATCATCTATGTTAAGTGGTGCAATACGCAATCCAAATGCGTATTGACCGGGCCATAAACTGTCAATTTCTATTTGTCCTGTTTTATTGGTTGAGTTGCTTTGTGTGTTTAGGGTGTAATATGGGTGTATGGTCCAGGGTTCTGAGGTTTTTGAACGATAAAATAATATTAAGCTGTCTTCGGTAAAAACAAATGATCCGTAGTTTTGCATTAATCCATTATCCAACCAGCCGGCCCCACTGGTGGTGCCATTATAATTTAACCGCGCTTTAGCTTTTAATTTATGCATATCAATGCCTGTTACATTCCAATATCGGTCGGGCGAAATAACATATATACTTTGGTTAAGGTTAAATGTATCGGCTCCTACCCAGTTGTGTTCAATACGCACAAACACCGAATCAGTTACTTGCAGCGTGTTTAATATAAAGTTAGCGTGCGAATGATTAACGCTTCCGGTGTTTTTTACCACTACATTTTGTGCGGTTACCGCATCGCTAATTTTTTCATTTTCGTTTAAAGCAACATAAACGGGTTGAAAACTGCAGTTTACCGTAAATGCGCTGTTTGCCCCGCTTACTAATACTGTAGTGTCTTTATATTGCCAGTTGCTCCCGCGTAATACTATTTGTAAGGGCACATTGTTAAAATATGCCGGAGCCGCTTTTAGTTTTTGTTTGATATAAACTTGTGTGGCAAAATAATTTCCCTGGTTAATTACCGTAAAAGAATCTACCGAAAAATGGGGAAATCCGGGATTTAATATCCATCCATTCCAAAAATCAGTAAGGTTTATATTGGGCAAAGCATTTAATTGCGCAAGAAAATCCTGTGCATTGATATTTTGCAATTGGTTGTTTGCCAAAATAATTTTCATAGCTGCAAAAAATGAGGAATCGCCCATATAACTACGCAACGTATGAATCACATCAGCGCCTTTATCGTAAGTTGTGCTGCCGTAGGTAGCGTTCTGCGGAACGCCTGATAGAGCATAATAGGCTCCGTCATCAACATGTGCTTTCCATAAAACCTGTTTATGATTTTTTCTTACTTCATTAAAATAAGCATTTGCTCCGTATTGAAATTCAAGAAATAATTTTTCGCAGTAGCTGGCAAAGCCTTCATTTATCCACATATCTTCTGCGGTAGTGCAGGTTACCAAATCGCCCCACCAATGATGCGATAATTCGTGTGCCATCAGTGTTTCGTAAGTTAAAGTGCCATTTGCCGCAACTAAGGGATAGGCTATACAGGTAGCATGTTCCATGGCGCCCGAAGAAAACGGAACCAACACAAATCCTACTTTATTCCATATATAGGGGCCAAAAGCATTTTCAAACCCCTGCATCGCGTTGTTCAAGTTTATAAAAGAATTTTTAAAATTGTTGGTATCATTGGCCTGAGCAATAAGCATGATGGGAATGTTAGTATTGGTTAAGGCACTGTAATAATTTTGATTAACATGTGTATAGTTGCCCACGGCTATACAAGCTAAATACGAAGGTATAGGGGTTTCCATTTTCCAGGTACGAATTAAATTCGAACCGCTGGTTTGTTCATTGAGCAAATATCCGTTGGCATAAGATGTTTTACCGTTGTTGGTAATTATAGTAGTTTCGTAAGTTGCATGTTCTACAAAATTATCAAAACACGGATGCCAAACTCTGCCAAAATTGTGGGGATTAGCAGAAAAACCTACACCTAAATTAAAGGCATAATTTCCCTGAAAATAAAAACCTCCCCAGCCGCTGGGGTCGGTTTGCGGATTCCCATGATAGTAAACAGTTATATCGGTAGTATCGGCAATGTTTAGTGCAGCAGGAAAAAATGCAATCAACAAAGTATCGTTGTAACTGTATGGCAACAGCAGGTTGTTTGTTTTCACTGAGTCAACCGTCATTTTTAATAAATCCAGACTAATGGAATTGATGTTATTCATTTTCGGCACAAAGGTTATTGTACAAAAGCCCTGAATAATTTGGTTGGTAAAGTCGGTAATGTTTAATTGCGTAGCATAGTTTAATACATCAAGGGTATCGCTGCGCATATTTTCTGCGTTATTGCGGAATGAAAAAGATTTTTGTTTGTGCGAGCAGTGATGGTGTTGCGCCTGCACCATGAAAAAAAACCAGCCGGCAAATAAAATTAATAGAAAGCGCTTCATTATTGTTTTATTATTTTTTTGGTTTGCAATATTTGGTTCTTATCGTTAGCTATAGAAATTAAATACAAGCCATTTGACAGATTGTTTAAATTAAGCTGCAATGTTTGATGGGTAATTTTTGTTTTTAAGATTTCTCTTCCATACACATCCGATAGGGTTAGCATCAAAAAATTATCCATCATCGGGTTTTCCGCTGTTTGAATATATACAACATCATGTGTAGGATTGGGATAAACGTAGAAATAATTTTGGGTGGTATTTTCTTCTATATTATTTGCGATTATAAACGGAACTTCTAAGTATGATGAGTGAGCAGATGTGTAATAGATAGTGTTATGTGCCACATTGGTATCGCAGGGTTGATAGAGTGCTCCACCGCAATTCGGATTGGCATCAAAGCGAGGGTAATTGGCCGAGGTAAAATCCAAACGTAGTTTATGACCTATGGGTACACTATGAAACAAGGCAGGAAAGTCTATAACCATTTCGTATACTTGTCCGGGTACAGCCGCGGCGGTATCATTAATTGTATATCCGTTTCTGAAACGCAGTCTGCGAATGGTTTCCGATATTAATATGGAACGTCCGTCAGGAAAAAAATCTGTTAAACGCAAGGCTATATCGGTATCTGTCTGATCGCTCGAAACAAAAATATGTGCTATTATCTTTCCGTTGATTGTAAAGGCTCCGGGCTGTAACAAGATGATATCGTCTGAGGTAAATTTTGCAATATCGTTTCTGGATTCTACTACGGATGTTTGATCATAAGGACCTTGCAGCAAGCCCTGTTTAAGTGTTGCTCCTCCATGGGTGGGCGAAGGATCGGATGGATTGTAGGTGATGGTTGTGTCGCCATAAGTAACGTTTCCGGTAAAACTTAATTTGGCATTATCCGATAAATAAAAGTTTATGTTTGAGGGTTGAGGAGGATTACCAACCCAGGTATTTAGTCCGGTATTAAAAAAATATCGTGCGGGTAAATTATCTATGCCATTGTTAACGTTTCGCAGATAAAAGTCGAAAAAAGCCATTGCCAGCGAGTCGTTATCACCGGCAGCTTGCGGATATTGTAATTCGCCTTGTTGTAAAGAACCCACATAAGCAGTGCCATTACCTCCGTGTGCCCAGGGACCCATAATTAATTTATGTTTATTTTGTACGCTTGGATGAGAATTGGTTTGTATGCCCTGAAAAAACTCAAGCATACCGTCTATGTTATGGTCATACCACCCGCCTATCATCATCAGGGGTATTTTAATATCCTGCGGATACCAGGTAGATGATTCGACAAAATTCCAATAAATATTTTTTACCGGATTAGATAATAAAACGGTTGATAAGCCATAACCTAATGCATCTAACTGTTCTACAAATTCTCTTCGATATACACCGCCCGGAAAGTAATCAGTATATTTTGTTTGAGGTGCGGAAACCAGAGGCACAGCACAGATATGTGCCGGATGTTGTTCTTTGGCAGTTTGGTATTGTATTAAACCCAGTGCTGAAGGTCCCCAGGTACCTACTTTGCCATTACTCCACGATTGTTGAGTTATCCATTCAATAATATCATATCCGTCTTCACCGCGGTTAGGATTAGGTACATAGGCCGGTGCAGAACCGTAAAAACCACGCCAATCTACAATCACAAAAGCATAATTGCTGTTGTTTAGATTAGTGCCTATACCCAGTGGTAAGCCAAATTGAAACCAGATTTTATTATATGGAGTTTGTATTAAAATAGCAGGGCATTGCGTACAACCCGGAGGAACATATACATGTCCGGATAAAAATTTATTATCACGCATGGGTATGCTTACTGTTTGTGGTGTTAGTTGGGCATAGGTTAAAATTGCGTGGCTGGTAATAGTAAATATAAAAAATAGTCGTTTTAACATAACAATAGTTTTCCGATTAGCAAGGTACAAAAAAAATATCCAAACAAGATAAGTATGTATAGCTACATACCTAAAAATTTAGGCATTGGTTTTTACGGGCATTAGAGAGATATTAACGGCAGGCTCATTGAGGTAGTTGGCCAGCATTTTTAAATAAACTGCAGCCGTGGGTTTTTTTATCAAAAAAGTATGGTATATAAAGCGCAATGCGGTATTGTAGATTTCTGCGGTTTCTGTAATTTCTACCCGAGTGAGGTTGTTTTCATTATCTATTTTTATTTGCCAAAAACCTGAAAACGATTTTTGATTTGCTATTATTCGTTTTTGGGTAAAATTTTGTTTATCACTTTCTACAATAAAATATCTTTTCTTACCATGTTTATTGATTTCTGTTTGCAAGGGTTGTCCTATATCATTTACACCAAGTTCTATTTTTTTTAAATCATTTCTCCATATTTCTTCTTGCATCGGGTTTGTTATAGCCTTCCAGATTTTATCTTTATCGCTATTAAAATTAGCGCAACATATTATAACATATTTTTTATTATAGAAACTTCCTAAAATAGCCATCAATAATAAGATAGCTACTAAAGCCAATAGTATTAATACCAATATTTCCATGCAACAAAGTTATGTAATAATTAATTGCCGGTTTTGTCTTAGTAATATTATTAGAAGCTATTATATAACTACACTCAAAAATCTGATAAAAATGAATTTTAAACCCAAATTACGAATTTTTAATGCGTAATTTGGGATAAGCACAATTTTTTGGCGGCTTTATATCGAACAAATAGGCTTTGTATTTAGCCCAATTAAACCCGCATTACGCATGCTAATGCGTAATGCTCGCCTGATGGCGGATAACCCAAATCCCACACGACACTCAACACACTCAGTCCGCCTCTGGCGGAAAATTTGGATTTATTTCAAATTTCTAATGCTGAATTTGGGTTAAAAACAGCAATAGTATTTTCCATCTTTGCTCATCTTTTTTATGCAAAGCTATAAACTTGGCTTTGATTCGGTTAAATTTCATCCTGTAAATCTATCCGTTCATCAGCAATTTTTACTCAGCCTCTTTATTCGTTGAGCGATTTGCTATGTTTGGTCATAAACTCGCCTGTGTAAAGATTTCATTCACGTAATTTCGTATATAGAAATTCGCACGCATGGAAACTGTTTTTATTGTAAAAATTATACTGTTTATTATTATTGCCGGTATTGCTTATCAAAGCATAAAAACCTGGGTAAAAACCGAAAAAGACAGCAACAATCTACTTGATTAAACCGATAGCGCTCCTCTTCTTTTAATCAAATTAAACAGTATAATTAGTAGTAATATTCATTGGTAATCCACCATCAGACGGGCATACGGGATTAATCAAAACCCCAAAAACTATTCGGCCCACATAAACACCCGATTATTGTTTTTGTATTTATTTAAGTTTTTTGTAAAAACAATCACAATAAAATCAATTACAGGGATAAAGCCTAACCCTCCCCCTAAGGTTATGGAATATAAAGCAGGAACCTGTGGTTGAGTACCTAAATACAAGCGATGTGCACCAAAGGGGCCTAAAGCTAAACACAACAAGGCTGCCACCACGCGTTTACTTTCGCGTTTTGCCGAACTTACATACTCATGTTTTTCGATAACAGTGTCTTTAACAGATACGTGAATTTGGGCACTATCGCTAGCGGATAAAGCATAAATACTATCGTTTTGTTGTGCTCCTGTATTGAGATTAACAAATAATAGCAATACTATCATCACACGAAATTGACAGCCAAATATTGAAAAGATAATGCTTAATAGGCGATACATTTTGTAAAATTAGTACTTTTGTACTATAAATAAACTAACCTAAAACAAAAACAATTATGAAAAAAGTAATTTTAATGTTTGCCCTAGCAGGCTTTATGACTGCCGGTCTTGTTTCTTGCAAAGGTGGAGAAGACAACAGCGGAGGAGGTAATGATACCACAAAAACAGAAGCTGCTCCCCAACCCGAACCACAAGAAACTCCTGCCCCTGAAACAGATGCAGAAAACACTAACGCAGAGGCAGAAAATACCGAAACTGAAAACAAAGGCGAATAAATTTAAAATTTATTAAGTCGGAAAAAGGGTTCTGTTTTAGAACCCTTTTTTTTATACATTTACCATTAAATACTTCCATAAATTATGCGTAAAAAAGTAAGAACAAAACTTATCCTAACAGCAGTAATATTATTGGCAATATCTATAGCAGCGCTTTATATACACAATAAACATGGTCAACCCGTAAATGAAGAAGCCATTAAAAAAAATGTTGATTCAACAGCTAATTCAAAATTAGACGATTTAAACGAATTGTTTAAGCAGGAACAAGATTCTTTGCATTAAACCAAGCCGCGGAGCATTTTATCCTTCATAATAGGTAAGAAAAACGTATCTTTGTCCAATTTAAATCATTTACACATATTATGTTTATAGGCTCAGAAAAATTTATAGGCGAAGGACTTACTTATGACGATGTTTTGTTGGTTCCAAATTATTCAGAAGTCTTGCCCCGCGAGGTTGACATTCAATCCAAATTTACCAGAAATATATCCATCAATATGCCGGTTGTGTCTGCTGCAATGGACACCGTAACCGAGTCGGAATTAGCCATTGCCCTGGCCCAGCAAGGAGGAATAGGGGTAATACATAAAAACATGAGTATTGATGCCCAGGCAAATGAAGTACGCAAGGTAAAACGCTCAGAAAGCGGCATGATACAAGACCCTGTTACCCTACCGGTAAATGCTACCGTAGGTGACGCGCTGAAAATGATGGCCGAAAACAAAATAGGCGGTATTCCGGTAATTGATGGTAACGGCAAACTTGTAGGAATAGTAACCAACCGCGATTTGCGTTTTGAAAAACAGGCCGCAAAACCCGTGGCCGAAATTATGACTTCACAAAACCTGATTACGGCCAACGAAGGGATAGACCTGATTAAAGCAGAAGACATTTTACAACAACACAAAATAGAAAAGTTACCCGTAGTAAATAAAGACAATAAACTGGTTGGGCTGATAACCTATCGTGATATTATCAAATTAAAAGAACACCCCTACTCCTGCAAAGACCATTTAGGCAGATTACGCGTAGCAGCAGCCGTAGGGGTTACTTACGATACCTATGATCGTGTTGCTGCTTTGGTTAACGCAGGTGTTGACGCCATTGTTATTGATACGGCACACGGACATACCCAAGGAGTTATTAAAACCTTAATTGAAGTAAAAAATAAATTTAAAGACCTGGAAGTTGTGGTAGGCAATATAGCCACAGCCGAAGCAGCAAAAGCGCTGGCAGAAGCCGGTGCAGATGCCGTTAAAGTGGGTATTGGTCCGGGATCAATTTGTACTACCCGCATCATTGCCGGTGTTGGGGTGCCGCAGCTTAGTGCGGTGCTGATGGTAGCCGCAGCATTAAAAGACAGCGGGCTGCCCTTGATAGCCGATGGAGGAATTAGATATACCGGAGATGTGGTAAAAGCTCTGGCTGCAGGTGCAGCTACAGTAATGGTAGGCTCTATGTTTGCAGGAGTAGAAGAATCGCCCGGAGAAACCATTATTTACGAAGGCAGAAAATTTAAAGCATACAGAGGAATGGGTTCTATAGAAGCCATGCAACAAGGCTCTAAAGACCGATATTTTCAGGATATGGAAGACGATATAAAAAAACTGGTGCCGGAAGGCATAGCCGGCAGAGTGCCCTACAAAGGAAAACTTTCGGAAGTTACTTATCAGCTTATCGGAGGATTACGTGCCGGCATGGGGTATTGCGGCTCGGCAAATATTGCTGCCCTGCAAAAAAACGCACGTTTTGTTAGAATTACCAGTGCAGGCATGCGCGAAAGCCACCCCCACAATGTAGCCATTACCAGTGAAGCTCCTAATTACAGTTTAGGCAGAAACTAATCCTTGCTAAAAAATGTTAAACAACCTCGTGATACCTTGTAAACCCTATAATTTTAAAGCAATAAATAATTATCAAGCATGAAAATGAAAAAAATCAGCTTTACCCTTCTTGTATTATGTGCAGCAATTTTTACCAACGCACAACAACCAACACCGGTAGCAGACCCGGTTTTGATGACAGTTGCCGGAAAACCGGTATATAAATCAGAATTTGAAAGCATCTTCAAAAAAAATAACCGCGAACAAACAATTACCCAAGAATCGCTGGATGAATACATGAATTTATTTATCAACTTTAAACTTAAAGTAGCCGAAGCCGAAAAATTAGGACTTGATACTACGGCTAAATTTAAAGAAGAACTATCCGGCTATCGCAAACAATTAGCCAGACCCTATCTGATAGACACCCAATTAAATGACGAATTGATAAAAGAAGCATACGAGCGCCTGAAAGAAGAAATAAAAGCCTCGCACATATTGGCGCTATGCGATGAAAATGCAGCCCCTAAAGACACCTTAGAAGCCTATATGCGCATACAAATCTTAAGAGAATATATTCAAGGAAATAACCCATCGCCTAAGTTACTTAATGACTATTTTCAATTGGTAAAGAAAAACCGCCCCTTAGCCAAAGACAGCGCAACCGTAGCCCAAAAAATAAACAGCATAAAAGAACTCCCTGCCAAACTTAAAGGAACAAAAAATAAAGACGAACTATTTGACCTGGTTGCACAATATGCCTCCGAAGACCGTTCGGCACAAAAAAACAAAGGCAACTTAGGATATTTTACCTCTATGCAAATGGTTTATCCTTTTGAAAATGCCTGTTATTCCATGAAAGCAGGCGAAACATCTAAACAACCTGTTAGAACACGATTTGGCTATCACCTGGTTAAAGTTACGGATCGCAGACCGGCCAGAGGACAAATCAAAGTAGCACACATACTTATTTTGTCGCGCGAAAACGATACGCCCGAAGCCAAAGAAACTGCTAAAAAGAAGGCAGATGAAATTCATAAAAGAGCATTAGCCGGAGAAAAATTTGAAGACCTGGCTCGCACTTATTCAGACGACCAAAGCACCGCACGCAAAGGCGGAGAACTCCCTATGTTTGGAACAGGCCGAATGGTAGAAGAATTTGAAGAAGCATGTTTTAATCTGAAAACAGACGGTGAAATTTCTCCCCTGGTAAAAACCGCATTTGGCTGGCATATTATAAAAAGACTTGAATACAAACCTTTGGAACCGTTTGATGAAATTAAAGGACAGTTAAAACAACGCATACAAAAAGACGTAAGAGCACAACTGCCCCAAAAAACCTTTGTAAACAAATTAAAAACCAAATACAATTTTAAAGAAGATGCCAAACAATTAGCCGTTATAACCAAGTTAATAGACACAAGCATTTTTAATGGAGAATGGAAAGCCGATAAAGCAGCTAAATTAAAAAACACAATGTTCGAATTTGCCGGTAATAAATACACCATCAAAGATTTTGCTGTATATTTAGAAAACAACCAGCGTAAAATGGCTAAAGAAGACATCCCATCATACACGGCAAAATCATACGAACGCTGGCAAGAACAAATTATCCTTGATTACGAAGACAGCAAACTCGAAAGCACATACCCCGAATTTAAAAACCTGCTTAAAGAATATCGTGACGGAATATTGCTGTTTGAAATAAGCGACCAAAAAGTGTGGTCGAAAGCAATTAAAGATACAGTAGGGTTAAGAGAATATTATAACAATCATAAAAACAATTATATGTGGCCTTTGCGCATAGATGCAGACATTTACTACTGTGCCAACGCCAAAATAGCAAAATCACTGCGCAAAGATTTAACTGCCAAAAAACCTATAAGTAACGATGACTTGCTAAAAAAATACAACAAAGATAATCCCCTGAATCTTAAAATAGATGCAGCCATTTATAACTATGAAAACAACGAAATTTTAAAAAACAACAATATTAATAAGGTGGGAATCTCTCCAGACATCAACCATAACAACCAGGTGGTAATAGTTCAGGTAAAAAATGTATTGCAACCAACACCCAAAACAATTACCGAAGCCAGAGGCATCATAACATCAGATTATCAAAACCACCTGGAAAAAGAATGGTTAGAACATCTTAAACGAACCTATCCGGTAGAAATAAACAAAGAGATTTTATATACCATCAAATAAACGATGCAAATGAAATAATACAACCAACAATGCACAATACCCAACTAACTTTCGCTTTTGCATTGTTTTTGTTGCTGTCATGCACCCGAAAAACGCAGGAAACGCAAGCTATTGCCTCTGTTTACGACAAAAAACTATTGCTGGAAGAAGTATTAGCCTTTATGCCCGAAGGCCTTAATACAGTTGATAGTTTAGCTTTTGTAAAAAACTATACTGATGCGTGGATACGCGAAAACATTATACTACACCAGGCAGAACAAGTATTGCCAAAAGAAAACCATAATATGAAATACAGACTTGAAAAGTATAAGCGCTCTTTATTATTATATGAATTTGAAAAGCAATATTTACGCGATAAGCTTGATACCAATGTTAGTTATAACGAAATACAACAACACTATACAGAAAACACCAACGACTTTATATTAGCCGATTACATCGTTAAAGTGCTTTATGTTAAATTATATAAAAGCGATAAAAATAAAGCCAAAGTAAAGCAATGGTACCTAAGCACCAAAAACGAAGATTTAATTAAACTGGAAAAATATTGTGCCGAAAATGCCGTTAACTACTACAACGACAACGAAAACTGGATTTATTTTAATGATTTGCTGCGCGAAATCCCCATAAAAGCAGATGATAAAACCACATTTTTAAAAAACAATAAAAATATATTTTTTGAAGATGATGAATATGCTTATTTTGTAAACATTTACGAATATAAATTAAAAGATGCTATATCGCCACTATCACTCGAAGAAGAAAACATTAAAGCAAGAATATTAAACGCGCGATCGGCAGAATTAATTAAACAACTTAGAAACGACCTGATAAATGAAGCCTATAACAATAACCATGTTACCAACACCCTCGAAGACTAACATTGCATTTATATTACTGATGCTAATTGCTTCTATCGGCAATGCCCAAAAAAATATTGACCGTATTATTGCCGTAGTGGGCGAAAAAATCGTTTTATATTCTGACATCGAATCGCAACGATTTCAGGCGATGCAGCAAGGTCTAAATCTTGGCTCGGTAGAAAAAATGCGTTGCTTTATTTTAGACCAGCTTATCTATCAAAAATTACTTATACACCAGGCCGAACTCGATAGCCTTGAGGTAAGCGATGCACAAATTAACGCAGAATTAGAAGGGCGACTAAAATATTTTGAAAATATGATTGGCGGAAAAAAAGAACTGGAAAAATATTACGGCAAATCATATCCCGAAATAAAAGACGAATTTTACGATATCATCAAAGAAAAACTTTTGGCCCAACAAATGGAAAAAAAAATAACCTCCGGCATACGTGTTACTCCGGCAGAAGTTAGAGCATTTTTTAATGCCATACCCAAAGACAGCCTACCCTATGTAAATTCGCAGGTTGAGCTGGCACATATAACCATCATTCCTACGTACAGCACCGAAGAAGATATAAAAGCCAAAACAAAACTCGAAAAAATACGCAGCGAAATTATGAGCGGTAAATCTACTTTTTGCTTTGAAGCATTAGATAACAGTGATGACCCGGGCTCCAGAACCAAATGCGGTGAGTATGACTATGTACCTCGCGGAACCATGGTGCCCGAACTCGAAACCTGGGCATTTAAACTAAAACCGGGCGAATACTCAGAAGTATTTAAAACCTCGTATGGATGGCATTTTATGCAATTGCTCGACAGAAAAGGAGAAGAATATAAATTCAGACATATTTTATTAAGCCCGAAAATTACCAAAGAACAAATGCAAAAAGCATCCGAAAGATTAGACAGTATTTATAATGACATAAAATCGGGGAAAATTACATTTGAAGATGCTGCAAGAATATACAGCAACGACAAAGAAACGAAAAACAACGGAGGCAAACTCTTTAATATGCAAACAGGCGATGTAAAATTTGATGTTTCAACTCTGGATGCAAGTTTGTTTATCAGCATAGATAAATTAAATGCAGGCGAAATTTCGCGCCCCATGAGCTACGAAACTCCCGATAAAAAACAAGGATACAGAATCATTAAATTAATTAAACGTACCGACCCGCACATGGCTAATCTTTACGATGATTACCAAAGCATTATGAATGCCGCACAAAATCAAAAAGAAGCCAAAGAAACACAAGACTGGGTGAACAGACGCATTTCTACCACCTATATTTGGATACACGAAGATTTTAGAAACTGCGAGTTTGAATACAAATGGGTAAAAGTACCATAAGCCGCACTTTCAAAACCTTATATAAACAAATTAACGCTATCTTTGATAAAAAGTGAATCAGTAAAATGAATGTTAGTTTTAAATCAGACGTAGAAGCCGTAGATGCTTTTGTAATTAAATACAAGGAACTTAAAAAAGAAATTGCCAAGGTTATTGTTGGGCAAGAGCAGGTTGTAAACCAGGTATTGATAGGAATATTCAGTAAAGGACATTGTTTATTGGTGGGCGTACCCGGCCTGGCCAAAACACTTTTAATTAATACCATAGCCGATTCGCTGGGCTTAAGTTTTAACCGCATACAGTTTACCCCCGATTTAATGCCCGGAGACATCATAGGCTCTGAAATATTAGACGAATCGCGCAATTTTAAATTTGTCAAAGGCCCCTTGTTTGCCCACATTATTTTGGCTGATGAAATAAACAGAACCCCCCCAAAAACCCAATCAGCACTACTCGAAGCTATGCAGGAAAGAGCCGTAACCGCAGCCGGCAAAAGATATAAGTTAGACGAACCGTTTTTTGTTTTAGCCACACAAAACCCCATAGAGCAGGAAGGAACTTACCCCTTGCCCGAAGCCCAATTAGACCGTTTTATGTTTAATATTTGGGTTGATTATCCGCAATACGAAGAAGAACTGGCCATTGTAAAAGCTACTACCGGAAATATCAAACCCCAACTCAATAAAATATTAAATGCCGAAGAAATAATTTATTTTCAGGAATTGGTAAGACGCATACCCGTTGCTGACAATGTAATTGAATATGCCGTAAAACTGAGTTCAAGAACCCGCCCCTTAGATAAGTCGGCTACCGAAATGGTAAAAAAATATATTTCCTGGGGAGCAGGACCCAGAGCCTCTCAAAATCTTATTATTGGCGCCAAATGCCATGCAATGGTAAACGGAAAATATTCGCCCGATATGGAAGATATAAGAGCCGTAGCATTACCTATCCTTCGCCATCGAATTGTAAGAAATTATCTGGCAGAAGCCGAAGGATACAGCATTGAAAAAATTATTGAAAACCTGCTTTAAAATTTAGCTTGTTTATGGCATTAACCCAAATTATGCATCAGAAAATTCGTAATTGATAAAGTGCAGTAATCATTCTGATAAACCAAAATTCAGCATTAGAAATTTGGATTTATTTCAAATTTTCCGCCAGAGGAGGACTGAGTGTGTTGAGTATCGTGTGGGATTTGGGTTATCCGCCATTAGGCGAACATTAGGCATGCTAATGCGTAATGTGGGATAAATCGGAAGGATATAGATTACGCATTTTTTAATACGTAATTTGATACAAATAGTTGATTGACAGATATTTAAAAAATTAAAATATATAGGTCAGTAAAAGTATTAAAAAATTCATTAATTTTAGCTGAAAGTAATATAACTGTTACTATTTACTGGCTAAGGCATAGTTATGCTACTCATTTATTAGAAGGAGGAACAGATTTAAGATATATTCAAGAATTACTGGGGCATAAAAGTTCACGAACAACAGAAATATATACACATGTAAGTGAAAAATCGCTTCAAAAAATACAATCACCTTTTGATAATTTATGATTTTTTATATTTTTGGGTAAGAAATAAAAATTAATTGGATGCTACTAAAAAGTGTACATATCTTACAAATTTATTTTGTATATGAACACTTTTTAAGTATTTATAGTGAACATATAAGTAAGTTAGCGGTCAGGCTAAAAAGACGACCCAACAAGACAAAACAGACAAATAATAAACATAACAACAATGCGAAAATTATCACTTTTCATAGCGACAAGTTTAGACGGCTACATTGCAAAACCAAATGACGACCTAAGTTTTCTGAAGGTAGTTGAAAAAGAAGGAGAAGACTATGGTTATGCAGACTTCACGGCAACCATTGACACCTTAATTATTGGTAGAAAAACTTATGATTATGTGCTTAAAGAAATTGGTTCTTCCCATTATGACAATGGACAGAGAGACGTTTATGTGATAACAAGAACTGAAAGACCGAGTGTAGGCAGAACAACTTTTTATACAGGAAACTTGACCGAATTAGTTCAACGACTAAAATCCGAGAGTGGAAAAAATATTTATTGTGACGGTGGAGCAGAGATAATAAATGAACTATTAAGGAATGACCTTATTGACGAATTTATTATTGCAGTTATTCCTGTATTGCTTGGTGACGGGACAAGACTTTTCAAAGACGGCAGACCTGAACAACAACTTGAACTTTTGAATGTGAAAACATTTGACACGGGACTAACGCAACTTCATTACAAACGTGCAAACAATTGACCGACATAACAACGGACAACAAAAGTCCGAACCGCTAACATCGGTAACCGTTGCACAACTACCTTCTTGAAAAAAAATTAGTTTTTCTATATCGAATACGACTTCATTACAAGCGTTTTAAGCGCACTTGTTTTTTTTGATTGTGTTTTTACCCTGAAATTTTGGGTGGCTTATATCGAAGCTATTGGCCTGGTTTTATGCCCTAATAAAAAATGTAAAAAACTTCCTGCTCTTTGCTCACTTTTTGGCAGGGCTATCGCTATGGATTTGGCTTTGTTGCGAATAAATTTTAA
>JBBIOU010000008.1:0-100950 GCA_037443205.1 Flavobacteriales bacterium
CTGCGTTTTTCTTCGGCTTCAATTCTTTGTTGTTGGTTGGTATTAAGTCTTTGTTCGTTATCCAGGCGTTCTTTATCGTTGGCAGCAAAGCGCTCTTCTTTCTGCACTTTGTCGGCAATCATGTTTTGGTTTTTCTGATAATTTTGTTGTGTAAAGTCAGCGCTTCGTTTTTCTTCGGCTTCAATTCTTTGTTGTTGATTGGCATTAAGTCTTTGTTCGTTATCCAGGCGTTCTTTATCGTTGGCAGCAAAACGGCTTTCAAATTCGGCCTTTTGATTCGAATTTTTTACAAACTCATTATAATTTTCATTATCGTATTTCTGAGAGTAAGCATTATATTCTTTTTCAATTTCGGCTTCCCGGTTTTTTGCTTTTTCTACATTCGAAATCCGTATTTGTTCGCCTTTATCATTTATTTTGCTCATTTCAACTTCTTGCTCGTCAAACTTTTTGTAATTATCTTGTGTTTTATCAGTTTGTTTTTGTGAGCGTTTACGTTCGTCTTCTTCTTTTTGGGCTTTTAATTCAGCATAGGTATCGCCTTTATTATATTCGCTGTTAAAATTGGTCATTTGTATATTTTTAAGTGCTTCGTCAACGGTTATATCAACTTTTTCACCATAATAAGGCTCTTTGCTGTTGCGCATTTTTTCGGCTAATTCTTTTTGTCTTTTTTCTTCGGCTAATTTTTTTTCTTCGGCCAATATCCGGTCTATTTCATCAATTCTATCTTGCGGAAATTTAGACCCCGGTTTTAGTTCGAGTGCTTTAACATAAAAACTGCGGGCATTGGTGTATTCTTTGGTATCGAATTTTGCATTCGCTTTTTTGATTATTTCGTTATAGTTGTTATTTAATAAAGCGTTTTTGCCTTCTTCTTCGCGTGCTTTTTGAATTTTAGCCAGTTGTTCTTGGGGATAATTCAGGTCAATTTCATTTTTTATAGGATCAAATAGTCCGGAAATAGCGCGTTTGTAATAATTTTCGGCATCATCCCATTCTTTGTTAATAAAAGCTTTATCGGCAAAATGAATTACCTGATTGTATTGGTTTTTAAGCATATCGAGCTTTTTAGCTAACTCGGCTTTAGCTTTTGCTATTTTTTCGGTGGCATATTTATCACCCGGTTTCACAGAGAGCGCTTCTTCGTATTGTAATATAGAGGCGGTAAAGCTACCGGCATTATAATTTGCATCGGCTTTTTCTATTATTTCCTTATATCTTTTTTCAGCATTTTGATTTTTTGCAAATTCATCTTTGAGTCGTTTGGCTTCTTCTATTTTTTCTTTAGGTAAGGTTTCATTCGGAAAAATTATAAGCGCAGCTTCGTATGAGGCAATGGCTTTATCAAATTCATTTTTATTAAGTTCGCTGTTTCCTTTAGTTATTAAGGCATCATATTGTTTTTTCTTTTCGGCATAATCAGCCTTATTTTTGAGCAGTGTTTCAATTTCTTTTAAGCGATTTTGTGCATGTGTGTTATCAAATGATTTATATAGATTAATGGCTCTTTCGTAGTAGTTTTTAGCATCCGCATAATTTTCTGCATTAAATTCATTGTCTGCAAATTCTATGGTTTTTTTCCAATCTTCTTCAATTTTTTTTATTTGATAGTCGCGTTTTTGTTTTGATAGTTCCAGTCTTTCGGTAGCGTATTTATCATTGGGTTTGTATGATAATGCTTCTTCGTATAGTGTGATGGCGTTTTTAAAGGTGCCTGCATTGTATTCATTATCAGCTTTAGCAATAACCTCTTTATACTTTTGTTCCAGTTCTGTTTGCTTTTGTTTGTCTAGTGCCATTTTTTGTATTTCTGCTTTGGCTTTGGCTATTTGTTCGGCCGGATATTTTTCGGTGGGTTTAATTTTTAGTGCGGCTTCATAATTTTTAATGCTGTTCTCGTAGTTATTCGAATTAAAATCAGTATCGGCTTTGGCAATGAGTTTGTTGTATTCTTTTTCTTTTCTTTCTTTTTCGGCCAGCGCATTTTGTTCGGCAATTTTTTGTTTGGCTTTGGCTATTTGTTCGGCCGGGTATTTTTCGGTGGGTTTAATTTTTAGTGCGGCTTCGTAAAGAGGTATAGATTCGTTAAAGCGGGTTGCTTCAAATTCGTTGTTGGCTTTAGCTATAAGCTCGTTATATTCTTTCTCCTTTTTTTCTTTTTCAAGTTGTGCCTGCGCATTTTTTTCTGCTTCAGCTTTTAGTTGTTTGGCTTTTGCGAGGTTATCTTTAACAGGTTTATCGTCTTTTATTTTAAGTGCAAGCTCGTAGTTATTTATTGCTTCGTCATAATTTGCTGACGATAACGCTTTATTGCCGTTTTCTACCAGTTCTTTAAATTCTTTTTCTTTTCTTTCTTTTTCGGCAATGCTGTCTTCGAGCTCTTTTTTCTTTTGCTTGCTAAGTTTTATTTGGTTTTTAGGATAGGAGTCATCTTTATAGGTTAATGCTTCTTCATAACCAGTAATGGCTTCATCATATTTTTTAGCTATAAAGGCTGCATCTGCTTTGGCCAATGCTTCCTTGTATTTTTTTTCTTTTGCGACAGCATTCAGTTCTTCTTCTTTTTTCTTTTTTAGTATATCATTTATTTCTGTTATTCTGTTTTTAGGATGTGTTATATCAAATGCTTTGCCGTATAGATTAATTATTGCTTCGTAGGCGGATTTTGCTTCTTCATATTGTTCTGAATCAAATTTTTTATCTGCCTGAGCAACTGCATTATTAAAGTTCTTTTCGATTTCTTTTAATTGTTCTTCTCTTCTTTTTTTAGCCAATTCCAGTCTATCGGATGCGTATTTGTCGTTTGCTTTATAGGTTAGAGCTTCTTCATATAAGGCAATAGCATTTTTAAATGATCCGGCATTAAACTCGTTATCAGCTTTGGCAATAACCTCTTTGTATTTTTGTTCCAATTCTGCTTGTTTTTGTTTATCAAGTGCCAGTTTTTGTATTTCTGCTTTGGCTTTGACTATTTGTTCGGCCGGGTATTTTTCGGTGGGTTTAATTTTTAGCGCGGCTTCATAATTTTTAATACTGTTCTCGTAGTTATTCGAATTAAAATCAGTATCGGCTTTGGCAATGAGTTCGTTGTATTCTTTTTCTTTTCTTTCTTTTTCGGCATTGGCGGCAAGTTCGTTTATCTTTTGTTTAGCTTTTAAAATTTGTTCGGCCGGGTATTTTTCGGTGGGTTTAATTTTTAGTGCGGCTTCATAATTTTTAATACTGTTCTCGTAGTTATTCGAATTAAAATCATTGTCGGCTTTGGCAATGAGTTCATTGTATTCTTGTTCTTTCTTTTGTCTGGCCTCTTCTTCTTTTGCCAGTTTTTCGGCATCTGCTTTTAGTTGTTTGGCTTTAGCAATTTGGTCTTTCGGGTATTTTTCATTGGGTTTGATTACCAATGCTGCTTCGTAGGTAGAGATAGATTTATCGTATTCTTTGTTGTTTAATTCGTTGTCGGCTTTTTTAATCAGCTCTTCGTATTCTTTTTGTTTTCTCTCCTCTTCTTTTTTTGCATCGGCCAGTTTGTTTATTTCTTCTTTAACCTTGTTAAGTTTTATTTTTACATCTTCATCCTCTTTTATTTTAAGTGCATTTTCGTAATTAGCAATAGCCTCATCGTATTTTTTGGCAATGGTTGCAGCGTCCCCTTTAGCTACCAAATCATTAAATTGTTTTTCTTTTGCTGCTTTATCAGCTTGTTCTTTATCGGCTGCTTCTTTATCTTTTTTAGCTTTTTCGAGTTTGGACTTGACTGCAGCATCATCTTTAATTTTTAAAGCAGCTTCAAAGTTGCTGATAGCATCGGTGTATTTTTTTTCTAAGTGAGCATCATCACCTTTTTTTACCAGTTCGGCAAATTGTTTTTCTTTGGCCAGCTTATCGGCTGCTTCTTTTTCGGCTGTTTCTTTGTCTTTTTTAGCTTTTTCAAGTTTGGCTTTTACCGGTGCATCATCTTTTATAGCCAGTGCGGCTTCGTAATTAGCAATGGCTTCGTCAAACTTTTTAGAAAGAGCAGCCTCATCGCCTTTTTTTACCAGTTCGGCAAATTGTTTTTCTTTAGCCAGTTTATCGGCTGCTTCTTTTTCGGCATCAGCTTTTTTCTTTTTTGCTTCGGCTAATTTGTCTTTGGGTGTTTGTTCATTGGGTTTAATTTTCAGGGCTTCTTCAAAGTTTTTTATGGCATCGTCATATTGCTTGTTTAACATTGCCTTGTCTCCATTTGCCAAAAATTCGCTATATTTTTTTTCTTTTTCCTGATTGGCTAAAATCAGGGCATCAATTTCCTTTATTTTAGCCGGTGGTACAGGTTCGTTGGGTTTTATTTTTTGAGCTTCCTGGTATTGACTTTTTGCGTAGCCTAAGTCGCCTTCTTTGTAAGCTTTTTCGGCATTTTTAATGTATTCGCTGTATAATTTATCTTTATCTGCATTGGCTTTTTGTTCTTCAAGTTTTTTCTTTGCTTCTTCTAATTTCGATTTGGCAGTAGCATCATTGGGGCGAATTTTTGTAGCTTCTTCATATTTTGTAACGGCAGTAGCATAATCGGTTTTTGTCATAGCGGTATTGCCAGCGTTTATGGCATCGTTAAATTGTTTTTCTTCAGCGGCTAATCGTTCGGCTTCTTTTTTGGCTTCTTCTTCTGCTTTCTTTTTTTCTTCTTCAGCTTTTTTCAGTAGTTTATCTAATTCGGCTTTTACAGCACCGGTGTGCTTCATATCCCAGTCAACTTCGCTGGTTTTATTGTTGTATTTTAAAATAGCAATGGGTTTGTTATTAAGCAGCGAAAAATCAATATTGGGTACTGATTTAAAAATAGTAATATCAAAAGGTATGTCGTATTTTTCGTAGGCTTCTTGTGCGTTATATTCGGTAACGTTTACTTCAATGTATTTAGATATATAGCCTGCGGCACTAAATTTTATGGTATAGTTTGCGCCCAGGTCAAAGGGTCCTAATTTATATTTTCCATTAGAGTTGGTACTTTTTGTTTCTACTACCGAGCCGTTTTTTAATACGGTTATAGTTACGCTTCCTAAAGGTTGGTTACTGAATTGGTCGCTTACACGCCCATCAAAACTTATCTTGGGAACTTTTTGTGCCCATAAGCATTGGGTTGCTATTAAAAACAGCAGCAGGCAAAAATATTTTCTTTTAAAATGACGCATGGTGCTTTATACCCTCCGGTACAATAATTTTGGGTATAAGTTCAATTATACCCAATTTACAAATATACTAATTTTTTATTATTTTATAAAACAAATTTTTAGTAATAGCACATTGTAATTCAATGATTTATACAAAATCTTAAATTCTAGGTTTGATAACCCGGATTGAGCAATAAAAATGCGGAAATAATTATCCCAAATTCAGTATTAGAAATTTGGATTTATTTTAAATTTTCCGCCAGAGGCGGACTGAGTGCTTTGGCAAAGGGGCGGGATTTGGGGTATCCGCTCTCAGGCGAGCATTACGCATGCTAATGTGTAATGTGGGATTATTGTTTAGCCTAAATCAATCAACAGAAAGCGAAGTATAAGTCAAACTACTTAGATTAGTTGGTTCAATTTCGATTTATCGGAAGGATATCAATTACGATTTTTCTAATGTATAATTTGGTAAATGCTACCAAGCAAACATTACGCACACTTATTCATAGCGTGGGATATGTACGCTAAAAATAACATAAGCGGCTATAAGCCGCTTATGTTAAAAGTTTAGAATAATTTAATAAAAACTATTTTAAACATTTTTCTGCATCCGACATCATATCGGCCATTGTCATTTTTTCGGCATCTTTTGGATTAGGATATTTATCCATAATTTTTTCCAACATGCAACTACAGTATTTATTTGCATCAATAGAAGGATTTTCAGCAGCTCCGGGAACACAACTATCCATAAAAGCTTTTTGGTCGGCATCGGGCCATTTCTTTTTACCTCCACAGGAATTTAGAATAAATAATGTGCTAAGTAAAAACAAGGTTAGGGTTGATTTTTTCATACTTATTGGTTTTAAATTTTTTGCAATATAAGCATTTATTTACATGATAAGCAAATATCTTGAATAATTAACCGGAAGATATTTTACTTAAACACGGGTTCTATAAACAGCAGTTCAATGATATATTTATCATCTTTCTTTTTTATACCTATTTTGGCAGATGGTTGCTTGGCGGTTTGGGCAAATATTTCACTATCGTATTCGTAGTAATGAATTTTATAACCTTCGTAGTCGGCTTCGTAAGTTTCTTTTTCGGCAAATTTTTGAGGCATGATGCTTTTAATGATTGATCGCATCAGGTCATAAATTCGTTTGGCATCATTTAAATCGTTTCCCAGGGTAAATTTTGTAAGATGGTGTTTGATGTTGTCATTATCAATGGCAATGAACGATGTTCCGTCATTGAATTGTAAAGTGGTCGCATAGCAAGCTGTAAAGTTTCCGCATTGAACAGATGTTTTATCGCCAGTTTCGTTTACAAATCTTTTTTTGGCAGCATCAAAAAGCGCTTTTGATTTTGAGGTAAATTCATCGGTATTGAGTTTAAAATTTTGAGCGTGTAAATTAAACACAATACCCAGCAGTAAAGGGATTAAATAAATTTTTTTCATAACATTAAAGTTTGTAAAAATAATTATCAAAATCTATACCTTAAAAATCCCATAGCCAAAGAAAGTGTTGGTCCGTTTTGAGTAAAAAATGTAACGGCATCGCGCGAAGCTATACCGCCTTCCCAGGTTCCGTTCTTAGCTACAAAAGTAACACCTAAGGGTATGCGGAAATCATAATTACCGCCTGTAACAAAACCTGCCGAAAGTCTTAACCATTTTACAGGCATAACGTCTCCCCCAAAAGCCAGGATGGCGTTTTCGTAGTTGCCGGGGGTGGTGTTTCCGGGTAAAACCACATCCGCACCGATTTCTATTTTTTTATTAATGCGCAAGCCTGCACCTATTCGTATGGTAGAAGGTAAACTTACTTTTTTGCTTTCAACACCTTGCCATTTAAACAGCCCATTTTGCCCAAATACATCGCCCATTTGGCTTGCGATATTATAGCTTTCCAGCCCGGGGTTTTGAGTATCATACAACAAAGTGTCTTGTGCGGTATATACGTTTCCGTCCCAGGTAATAGAGCCTGCATTGATGTAAGAAACTCCTATTTTAAACTTATTAAACAATACGGCATTTATGCCGAAATCAAATCCCCAACCTTTGCCCACGGGTTTAGGGAACCAACCGTTTTGTGTTATGGCAGATGGGTTTTGCTGAGCTGCGGTGCCATAGTCTATACCAAATGCGGGGGTTATTGAAGAGAATGCACTTAACTGATTATTTGTACTTTGTGCTTCTATTAAGGCCAGTCCTTGGTATAATTTAATTCCGGCACCCTTGGCCACCGCCGGCACACTGTCAATGTTAAATATTTTTCTGCCGTATGATAAATTCCATTCGCGTGTCCAGCTCATATTAATTTGCGAGTTGTTAAATACTTCTCCGATGCTTTTAGGGATGTTGGCAAAACCTGATAATACATTTTGTAGTGTATCGGGACTATATTTTCCGTTGGGTATGGTGATGGTGTCTGTACCGTTGAAATATAGCAGACTGTCAAAATATGGAGCATTAAATCCCTGAAACAATAATTGAGAAGCGGTTTCGCCCAGGTTAGAGTACCAATGAAACCGGTCGTTTATGCGAAATGCAATGCCTCCGAATTTTTCGGTACTGAAGCAAAAGCCGAAACTTGCCATATCTGCATTGATGGCAAATCCGGTTTGTGCAAAATCTTTGGCAGCTTGCATTTTTTGATCGTAAGTAAATTTATTGTCGTTTCCTTGAATTATATCTTTAATCATGTTGCGCAGTTCTGTTTTTGTGAGTGCTTGCGAATGAATAGAATAAGCAAACTCTGAGGTGCCTAAAGAAAAGCGTTTGTTCTCAAAGTCCCAGTTCCAGCCCAGGTTAGCGGGGTTAATGCCTAATGCATGGTAATCGGTTGCAAAGGTAGTTACTGCGCCCCGGCCGGTGTTTGTAAACGAACTGTATTCGATTTGTGCCAGTGCATTTATTGCAATTACAAAAACTATGGATGTTAAAATGCCATTTTTCATGTGCAAATTATTTAGTTCCGAAAGTTACAATAAAAAAATGAAATATCAACTTAAAATGAGTAAACTGATAAGTATTTTCTGTGCAACGTAAAATATGTGTTTAATATATGTTGTAAACTATCTGTGAGAGCTAATGGCTCATTAATTACTAATGCTACATTAAACCAAAAGGGCTAATCGGCATAAGTGCTGTAATGATGGCTCCGACAATAAAATAAACCAGAATAATGGTTGCAACAATTACAATCAGATAGATGGCGGTTTTATCGGCAGGAGTTTTCATCATTTTAGGTAAACCTAAATACATGAGGTATAAGCCATATAAACCAACAATACCTAAGATGGCCAAAGCCGGGATAATATTGAATATTCCTGCCAAATACGCAGGTGTAGATGAATAGGCAACAAGTTGTGCGGCTTTATTAATGTTTTTGGTAGAGTTAAAACCGGGAGCCAGGGCATCTACAACAAATGAACAGACAATAAAGGATAGGGTTGATGACAACAGTGCAATTAAAGCGTGATGAATACCTATATTAATGCCTTTAATTTTAATAAACATTGCTTCGTAGCCTATTAAACCATAGCCGATAAAAGAGCAAACAGCTGCAATAAGGCTCAATGGTAAAACATACGAAACAAGTAGTTTTTGCAATGTGTTTTCTTCTTTTTCAATTACATCCCATTCCTGATTGGGTTTTAGAATGATATTTTTAATTCTTTCAATCATATTTATTTGTTTTTTACAAAAGTAAAAATTTTTTCATAGCATATTTTTATTAAAATTTAGGCTTTGTGATAAATCATTTTAAACTGTAATGTATTTCATTATTTTTCAGTTCTTCCAGAAAACTTATTGTTTCTTCATTGAGTGATATTCCACCTGCCATAGAGGGCATATCTATTTTTATTTTTTCTGCAGCATCTTCTATAGTGATGGTTAGTTTACAATTACCTTTATTTTTTTTAAGGGTGTTGTCCAATAAGTCTATCAGGTTTTCGTTAAGGGAGTTTATACTCATTTTTAACTGTATTGATTTTACATATTTATTTTTTATTTCTGATAGCAGATCAATTTGTGTTACTTTAAATTCAATTTCTTCTTTATCTCCAAATTTTCGGTTATTTATACGTCCGGTAATAAATAAGAAATTTCGTTCGGTCATTAGATGTCTGAAGCGCTGATAATCTTCGCCAAAGAGATTTATTTTACAGGAAGTTTCGTAATCCTGCAGTATGATATATCCCCACTGATTACCATTTTTGGCTATGCGATGTTCTTTGTCGGTAACAATACCGGCAACTTTATATTCTTTACCTATATTTTCTTTACTTAAATTGGCAATATCAGATAAGGTTCCACGGCAAAGATGTTCCAGTTCTAATTTAAAATCATCTAAGGGATGACCGGAGATGAATACTCCAACCACTTCTTTTTCTTTGTTAAGTTTGTCCAATGTGTGCCATTCTTCAACTATTGGAATGGCAGGTTCGGGCATTTGTACGGTGGTTTCTTCACCAAACAAGCTTTGCTGAGAAGAGTTTGCATCATTTTGCAGTGAGTTCCCATATTTTATGGCTTTGTTTAAAAAAGTATTTCCGTTTCCTTCATCAAAAAAGTAGGTGGCTCTGGGAATATTAAAACAATCAAAAGCACCGGCATATGCGAGGTTTTCAAGTGTTCTTTTGTTGGCAGCGCGCAGGTCAATTCTCTTGGTGAAATCAAAAATACCTTTAAACAGGCCATTATTTTTTCTTTCGCGGATGATGTTTTCAACGGCATTTTCGCCAACGCCTTTTATAGCTCCCATCCCAAAGCGTATCGCTCCGTTTTTATTAACGGTAAATTTATATTCGCTCTCGTTTACATCGGGGCCTAATATCGGTAGGCGCATGCGTTTACATTCTTCCATATAAAAGGTAATATACTTTATATCGCTCATATTATGTGTTAGCAGAGCAGCCATATATTCGGCAGGGTAGTGTGCTTTTAAGTAACCGGTTTGAAAAGCTAAATAAGCATAACAGGTAGAATGCGATTTATTAAAGGCGTAGGAGGCAAATGCTTCCCAGTCTTTCCAGATTTTTTCGAGTTTATCTTTATCATGCCCATTTTGGGATGCGCCTTGAATAAACAGTGGTTTTAATTTATCAAGTGTTTTGCGGTCTTTCTTACCCATGGCTTTACGAAGCGTATCAGCTTGTCCTTTGGTAAAGTTTGCCAGTTTTTGAGATAATAACATTACCTGTTCCTGATAAACGGTAATACCATAAGTTTCTTTAAGATATTCTTCCATTTCGGGCAAATCGTAAGTAATAGGTTCTTGCCCGTGTTTTCTGCGGATAAAATTTGGGATGTATTCCAAGGGACCCGGGCGATATAGGGCGTTCATGGCAATGAGGTCATCAAACTTATCGGGTTTTAGTTCGCGCAGGTATTTTTGCATACCCGGGCTTTCAAACTGAAATAGCCCGTTTGTAGCACCTTGCTGAAAAAGCTGATAGGTTTTTTCATCATCCAGGGGAAAGTTATCGGGGTTAAGTTCAATGCCATGTCTTTGTTTAATTAGATGTACAGCGTCTTTGATAATGGTAAGGTTTTTTAATCCTAAGAAATCCATTTTTAAAAGTCCTGCGCTTTCAACTACCGAGTTGTCGAATTGTGTTACAAATAAATCACTTTCTTTGGCAGTAGCCACCGGAACAAAGTTTCTGATATCATCGGGTGTAATGATGACTCCGCAGGCGTGTATACCTGTGTTTCTGAGCGAGCCTTCCAGCAGGCGGGCTTGTTTTACTGTTTGTGCGGCTAAATCATTTCCGTTGGCTATTTGCCGTAATTGTTTTACCATTTCAAAATCTTCGCTGCTCAATTCTGCTTTGAGTGATGCTTCATCACTCTCTAAGATTTTTGCCAGAGAATAATTGGTTGGTATGAGTTTGGCAATTTTATCTGCATCTGTCAGAGGCAGGTCTAACACTCGCGCAGTGTCTCTGATGGATGATTTGGCAGCCATGGTGCCGTAGGTAATAATTTGAGCAACCTGGCTGGCTCCGTATTTGTTTATTACATATTGTATTACCTTATCTCTTCCTTCATCATCAAAGTCAATATCAATATCGGGTAATGAAATACGTTCGGGATTTAAAAATCTTTCAAAAAGCAAATCGTATTTTACGGGGTCAATATTGGTTATGCCTATGCAGTATGCTACCAGCGAACCTGCAGCCGAGCCTCTGCCGGGACCAACAGAAACGCCCATTTCTCTGGCAGCCCGGGTAAAATCTTGTACAATTAAAAAGTAGCCCGGGTAACCGGTATTGGCAATGGTTTGCAATTCAAAATTCAGGCGTTCTTCTATTTCGGGTGTTACGGTTCCGTATCGTTGTTTGGCGCCCTCAAAGGCCAGGTATTTCAAATAGGCATTTTCTCCTCTTTTACCGCCATCGGTTAAGTCTTCCGGGTGAATAAATTCTTCGGGTATGTTAAATTTTGGCAGTAATACATTTCTCTCGAGTTTATATACTGAAATTTTATTTATTATTTCGCTGATGGTTTCAATGGCTTCAGGAATATCAGCAAAGAGTTTTTTCATTTCTTCCTGCGACTTAAAATAAAATTCATCATTTGGGAAACCGTATCGGTATCCTCTGCCTTTGCCGATAGGGGTAGTTTGTTTTTCTCCTTCTTTTACACAAAGCAGAATATCGTGTGCTTTTGCGTCTTCCTTGTTTAAGTAATAAGTATTGTTTGCTGCAAAAAATTTTACATGGTGTTTTTTACAAAATTTAATGAGTACTTCGTTTACTATTTCTTCTTCTTCCAGGTTGTGTCGCAAAAGTTCGGCATAAAAATCATCCCCAAAATGTTCTTTCCACCACACAAAGGCTTCTTCTGCTTTTTCTTGGCCTACATTGAGTATGAGCCAGGGTACTTCTCCATACAATCCACCGGTAGTTACTATGATATCGGTTTTGTATTGCAATAAAGTTTCTTTATCAATTCGCGGCACGTAGTAAAACCCTTCGGTGTAGGCTATGGAGGATAAACGTGAAAGATTTTTATAACCGTTTTCGTTTTTAGCCAGGCACACAATCGGGTAACCATTGTCTTTATTGTTTTTATCTAATCTGTTCCGGCAAATGTTTAACTCGCAACCTAAAATCGGTTTTATTATTGTTTCGGAAGGTGATTCATTATTTTGTAAAGCAAGCTTATTTTTTTCTTCTGCAATACGGTTATGGTTGTTTATTTCTTTAACAAACTCAAAAGCAGCCATCATGTTGCCGTTGTCGGTCAGGGCAAGTGCCGGCATTTTATATTGATTGGCTTTTTTAACCAGTTTAGTGATTTCGGTGGTTGATTGTAATACCGTGTATTGCGTGTGGTTGTGAAGATGACAATAAACCAGATTATCCAGGTTTTTTTCTTCTTTTTTATCATGTAGATTGTCATCTTGCAACGCATGGATTGTATGTGTATTTTGTTCAATGAGTTCGTTCGGATTGTAGGGTTGTACATTTAATCCGATGGGTTGAACTACATCGGGATTATGACTCAGATATTCGCGGTACTCTTCATCGCTGATTTCTAACTTTTGTTTAGAGATAACCGATAAGCGTATCAATTCAAAAAAGCATCGGGCTGTTGCTTCTACATCGGCCGAGGCGTTATGTGCTTCGTTAAAGTTTGTTTGAAAGAGTTTATGATGTAATTCGGTTAGAGTTGGCCACTTGTATTTACCGCTTTTTCCACCGGGAATGGCACAAAATTCGGTTGATTCGTTTTTGGTATCGAGTATTTTTTTATGGAGTAAATCGGTGTTTATTTGGCTTCTTAAATATTCGGCAGCCCAAACTTTTATATCAAATTCTATGTTATGACCGGCCAAGAATTTGGTTTGGCTTAAAGCGTTGTTAAATTCACGAAAAACCAGCTCTATATCAACACCTTGTTTTAATGCTCTTTCTGTACTTATACCATGTATTTTTTCGGCATTGTAGGGGATACTGAATCCAACGGGTTTTATAATAAAGTTTTTTACTTCAATCAGTTTACCGTTTATATCATGCAGTTGCCAGGCTATTTGTACAACTCTGGGCCAGTTATCCAGTTTTTCAAGGGGTGCGTTATAATCTAACGGAAGACCGGTGGTTTCGGTATCAAATATTAAATACATATTTTAAATTGTTAGGGTATAAAGCTAATATTAATACACTAAAAAATCGGGTGTTTGTTGATAAAAATGTCCGGTGTTTTTAATAAGTAAGCCCGTGCTTTTTATTTTTTAAAAGATTATCGCTGTTCCAATCAATTTTTTTTACGAATTTATGTTTTCTGACGGTACAATCATGTTTTTCGCAAATAAAACATGAACTTTCAATGCAAGGGTCGGTATGAATAAAAAATTCTACACTTGCGCCCATTTTTTTGTTTACGGTTTTATCAATGTTATCTAAGATGTCGTGTGCTTGTTGCAGATTAAAATAATAAGGCAGTGTGGCATGGCAGTCTATATGGAGTTGTGTTCCGTATCTGATTACTCTTAAATTGTGTATATCAATTATATTTTCATTACGGCAGGCATTAAATATCAGGGATAGTTCATTGATTATTGTTTCATCGTTTTCGTCCATTATACCACTCAAAGAATTTTTTATAATTTTTATACCCATCCAAATAATAAGTGATGCAAAAATGATGGCTATAACATTATCTAATATGTATTGATGCGTAAATATTACCAGCAGCAAACCAACGATTAATCCAACAGAAGTATACGCATCGCTTTTTAGATGTTTACCGCTTGCAATCATAGCACTTGATCGTTTCATTTTACCTTTTTTTACTAAGATATCTCCGGCAATATAATTTACCAATCCTGCAAAAAAAGTAAGGTATATACCGGCATCCAGTGAATTAATGATTTGCGGATTTTTAAAATTGTAAATTGATTTAGCGATAATGGCTATACCTGCTATTATTATTAAAGAACCTTCAAATCCTGCTGCAATAAATTCTATTTTGCCGTGTCCATAAGGATGTTCTTTGTCTTTGGGTTTTGAAGACAACCAAAGGCTATACCAGGTAAAAGCTCCGGCAATAATATTAACGATGCTTTCAAGTGCATCAGATAAAATGCTGTTTGAAGCAGTAATATACCATGCCAGTAATTTAATTATCAGCAGGCATATACCAATTAACAATATGGTTCTTTGCAGTTTGATGTTTTTTTACACAAAGTTGAAAACATTTATCATAATCTTGTTGTTAAACTGTTAAATTAATTAAATGTATTTGCAAATTTTTAAATCCGATTTTAGTTTTGCCCTGATTACAACAGTTTAACTTAATACATTAAAACTATGGCTTTTGAATTACCTCAATTACCCTATGCCTATAATGCGCTCGAACTGCATATAGATGCTACAACCATGGAAATACATCACGGCAGACATCATGCGGCCTATACCAATAACCTTAATGCTGCCATTAAAGATACTGAATGGGATACAAAATCCATAGAAGAGATTCTGGCTCATGTTTCTAAACTTAGTGCTGCGGTTAGAAACAATGGTGGCGGATATTATAATCACAATCTGTTTTGGACAATTATGGGTCCCGGCAAAGGCGGTGCACCATCCGGAGCGCTGGCGGATGCTATTAATAAGGCTTTTGGTAGCTTTGAAGAGTTTAAAAATCAGTTTAATAATGCTGCGGCTACACGTTTTGGTTCGGGCTGGGCATGGCTGATTGTAAAAAACGACAAATCGCTTGCCGTATGCTCTACACCTAATCAAGACAATCCGTTAATGGATATTGCAGAGACAAAGGGTACACCCATACTTGCACTTGATGTGTGGGAACATGCTTATTATCTTAAATACCAAAATAAACGTCCTGATTACATAGCAGCATTTTGGAATGTTGTTAATTGGGATGAAGTATTTGCAAGATATACCAAGGCAATACAATAATCATAAAGAACAGATACAGAAAATTTTGAATGATAATTCAATTTTCTTTAAAAATACTTTATAGAAATACTTTGAAATAACTTTTGGTTGTAAGTATTTAGCAGCTCTATTACAAGTTTGTTTTTATGCAATGTATTCGCCTGCCTATTAGCAGATTAGTTGTACCTTTGTTTAGATGGACTTTAAATTAGTTTCTGAATTTTCGCCTACGGGAGATCAGCCTGAAGCAATTAAACAACTTGCTGAAGGAATACTTCGTGGCGACAGAGCGCAAACTTTACTTGGAGTTACCGGTTCCGGAAAAACATTTACCATTGCCAATGTCATAGAAAAAGTACAGAAACCAACTTTAATATTGTCGCACAATAAAACACTGGCAGCTCAATTATACAACGAGTTTAAACTTTTTTTTCCGAATAATGCTGTTGAATATTTTGTTTCTTACTACGATTATTACCAGCCGGAGGCATATATACCATCGTCTGATTTATACATTGAAAAAGATTTATCAATCAACGATGAAATTGAAAAACTTCGATTAAGTACCACCTCGAGTCTGTTATCAGGTAGAAATGATGTGATTGTCGTTTCTTCGGTATCATGTATATATGGAATGGGTAACCCTAATGAATTTAGCAAAGGAAAAGTAAGCATCACCACGGGACAAAAAATATCGCGCAATAAATTTTTACATGCCTTGGTTGAAGGACTTTATTCCCGCACAGATGGTGATTTGGAAAGAGGGCGTTTTAGGGTTAAAGGAGACACAATAGATATTTTTCTTGCCTATGCAGATTATGCAGTGCGTGTGGTTTTTTGGGGTGATGAAATAGAAAAAATAGAAACAATTGACCCGATAAATGCTACGGTAATAGAGTTACATTCCGGTTTTAATATTTTTCCGGCCAATATTTTTGTAACAGGCAGAGATGTGATTAAAAAAGCAGAGTGGCAAATACAACAAGACCTGGTAAAACAAATAGAATTTTTTAAAGAAAACGGAAAACACTTAGAGGCAAAAAGGCTGGAAGAACGCGTAAATTTTGATTTGGAAATGATAAGAGAACTGGGCTATTGCAGCGGAATAGAAAATTATTCGCGTTATTTTGACGGTCGATTGCCCGGCACGCGACCTTTTTGTTTGCTGGATTATTTTCCCAAAGATTTTTTGATGGTTATTGATGAAAGCCATGTTACCGTTCCGCAAATAAGAGCCATGTATGGAGGCGACCGTTCGCGCAAAATCAATCTGGTAGAATACGGCTTCAGATTGCCGGCCGCATTAGATAACCGTCCGCTAAAATTTGAGGAGTTTTATTCGATAATAAATCAGATTATTTATGTTAGTGCTACGCCTTCTGATTTTGAATTGCAGGAATCGGATGGAGTAGTGGTAGAACAACTTATAAGACCTACCGGTTTGTTAGATCCCATTATTGAAATTAAACCCTGTGCAAATCAGGTGGATGATTTGTTAGAGGAAATTGCCAAAACTATCGAAAAACACGAGCGTGTATTAGTTACTACCCTTACCAAACGCATGGCTGAAGAATTGGCAAAGTATTTGGATAAAGCAGGAATAAGATGTACTTACATACATAGCGAAGTGGAAACATTAGAAAGAGTGGATATATTAAGGGGATTACGCCAAGGTTTCTTTGATGTTTTGATTGGTGTTAATCTGCTGAGGGAAGGACTGGATTTGCCGGAGGTATCGCTGGTAGCAATTATGGATGCCGATAAGGAAGGATTTTTGCGCTCGGAGGTTTCATTAGTTCAAACTGTTGGCAGGGCAGCCCGTAATATTAATGGCAGGGTAATTATGTATGCCGATAAAATTACACAGTCTATGCAAAAATGTATAGATGAAACCAATCGGAGAAGAATTAAACAAATGGAGTATAATAAAAAGCACCACATTACCCCCAAACAAATTGTAAAATCTAAAGAAAACAAGCTGCGAACCGAGGAAAATAAAAAAGCAATACCCAAACAATATGCAACTGCTATAGAGGTAAGTATTGCTGCCGACCCGGTTCTGGAATATTTAACCAAAGAGCAATTGGAAAAAAATATAGATTTGTTGCGAAAATCAATGTTAGAAGAAGCAAAAAATGAAAACTTTATGGAAGCAGCAAGATTGCGCGACCAAATGATGCAAATGCAAGATAAACTTAAAACACTTACACAATGAAAACACAATTAATTATTCTGCTGGCTGTTGTTAATATTTTTGCCACTTGCGCAGCTAAAAAAAAATCTGCAAAAAATACGTCTGATAAATACACCGAAGTAAAAGAGGTTATTGTAGATCAAAATTTTAATTTACCTGAAAACAATGCTGATTTTAGTATTGATGAAATGAAAATAGACGGTGATATATTGTTGATAGATGTATCATACAGCGGAGGCTGCAAAGACCACGATTTTAAGGCGTATTTTAATGGTATGTATATAAAAACAAGTCCGATGAAAGCCAAAGTATTTATTGTGCATACGAATAACGATGATAATTGCAGAGCTTTGATTAAACAAACCCTGAGGTTTAATTTAAAACCCGTTCGTTCAGGTGATAGAGGTATGCTTATAATTATGCTTAATAACACCGAAAAAACGCTTACGTACGAGTATTGATTAGAAACATAATCATATACAGATTATATATTATACTTTTAGAAACAAGCATACAATTACAGATAGGATAGAATTAAGCCGCGAATTTTTTGGTTTATAACAAATACAGATATTATAAATTTTTATTTTAATACTACCCTAACAAACTGATATTTATTAATGAAATCTCCATACAACATAAATTCCCCATTTTTTACAAATGATGATGATGGTTGTAATATTGGATTACGTTTTTTCTGATTATACAGAAGTTCTCTTGTTTTGTTACCATTTTCATCAATTGTAACTAAAGCAGCTGCAGTAAACTTACCTACTCCCATGTTTTTTAAAGGGGCTTTACCACCATTTTTAATGTTATCAGGATGGTCGTTAAATATAAAATATAGTTTATTATTAAATTCAGTACAGATATAAGATGCATATCTTTTTCCCAAATCGTTTACTATTTGCCTTTTGGGAATAAATGTCGACCATTTGATATTTCCATCAATACCTATATGAACAACATAAATATCAAGATATAAGTATTCTGTTCTTTCTTTATAAGTTGTACTACCGGTATTAGGATTCGTTGTTGTGTATCTAATAATACGATAATAGCATTTTTCAGCGATAAGTGTAATGCTACCATCATCTTTTAATTTTATTTCATCCAGATAATAATCATATAATTCATTATTGTTGTTATTTTTTTTATTTTTCTTAGAATTTTCTTTACTATTTTTAGGTGATTCCTCTTTGTATGGTGTATTAAATTTAAACTCGTTATAATTTGAGACTTTTACTTCATTTGTATTGGTATTAATTAACTGATAAAATGTCCCTTTTATAGCATAACGATTTTTTTCTGAATAAAAACCGGTAACAATTATATCTCCTTTTTTATCGATAGCAATTTTAGCAACGGTAATAAATTTGTTATCAAGATTTAAAACGTAATCTTTTAGTTCATCACGCTCTTTCATATAACATAATATGCGGTATCTATATTTAAATTTTGTTTTACTTTCTGCCTTAGCCTCTTTATCTAGATACTCTAAGCACGTAAAATATACGTTGCCAAAATCATCTACTCTAATTTCTTTAATTACAAATAAGTCTGAACGATAGGGTATTTCTAATTTTTTTTCCCCTATTTTTTGTAAGTTTTCATCAAAAAGGTTTAAATTAAAAGTTTCATTTTCTTTTTTATCTTCTTTAATATCATTATAGATAAGCAATTTCGAATTATTAGCGAAACAATTGTTTTTATTTCAGGTATATTGTTAAATAATCCTTTATTATATGGCATTGAAAAAATTTTTATTGCTTTTTCAGAACGGACAAATGTTTGAGGATTTATTTTTTCAGCATATAAATCGATGGTTTGTAAATTTTTATTTTTATATTTTTTAAAGATATATATATTACCATTTATAAAAAAATCATCATAATGTGTTATTGTAATATCACTTTCTTCTTTATCTGATAAATTGATAGATTTTACTATGTTAAGATTGTAATCAATCTGCTCTAAAAACAGTTTGTTCTTTCTCAATACAGTAATAAAATATCCTTCGTTGTTTTGAGTAATAACAGTCAATAAATTAATTCTCTTATCTTTTAGAACAGGACTGAGTGTTAACGTGGCATTTTTGGTAGTTTCTTGCGAATAACTTATAAATACCGGTAACAATAGTGATACAATTAATATAAACTTTTTCATGGAGATTAATTTATTTTGTTTTAAATGTCTAAATGTTGGAAGTGATTTTTAAAACTAATAAAATATATGTTAATCAGAACACAGATAAACATTTATAAATTGTAAATATTTAGCGGAGAGAGAGGGATTCGAACCCCCGGAGCTGTTACACTCAACAGTTTTCAAGACTGCCGCAATCGACCACTCTGCCATCTCTCCGATGCAAAAGTATAAATTGATTTTTAAATGCAAGCGGTATATCGGAATTTTTTTATAAAATTCGATGTTGATTAAATACCTGCCCACTTTGCATCAGCCGCACATCACCAGGCCGGTGACAAATTCGGGATAAACAAAAATATCAGCCGTTAATACATCAATTTGGCTAAATTTTAAAGTTTTTCGTATATTAGGGCTATAATTTATGATTTTATGAAAAAAACAATATATAGTTTGGTATTAATTATCATTAATTTAGGTTATACGCACGCGCAATCTTTGCAGGCTTATATTGACCATAAAGTTTTCTATCTGCCTGATGGAAAAGCAATGTTTGAGGTTTATACACAGGTGAATGCCCATACAGTAGCATACGAAACTGTTAAACCGGGTATTGTCAGGTCGAGTGTAACGGTTACCGAGATTATCAGAAGCGAAAACGACAAAATAATTGACTTTAGAAAACAACAGGTACAAAGCTCGGAAATGATTGATACAGCCTTGACCGACTTTATAGACCAACAACGCTTTGTGCTTGAACCCGGAAAATATTATTTTGATTTTGAGATTATTGATATGCTTAAGAAAGATGCAAAACCAGCTAAAATTTCCAAAGAAATAATAATCCCACCCAAGTCCGATAGCATCAGTTTTTCAAATATTGAATTGATAGAAAATTATAAAAAATCAACCCAAACAAGCATATATACTAAATCGGGTTTAGATATACTGCCTTTTGTTACCGGTTTTTATTCTCCCGAATTTGAAAAAATAGCCTTTTATGCCGAAATCTATCAGTCGAATAAAACATTTGGCAGCGATGAAAAATTTACCTTGCTGCAGTATATTGAAAACGAAGTGACCGGCAGCCGCATAGAAGGTTTTGAAAAAGCTGCCCGATACACTGCCAAAGAGGTAGTGCCGGTTATTTCATACATTGATATTAAAAATTTAGCAACCGGTGATTATAATTTGGTATTAGAAATCAGAAACAGAAACAATCAGACCGTAGCGCGCGAGAAAGTATATTTTCAACGCTTAAATACAATAGTTAATTACAACATAGATGATTTGCTAAAGCTGGATATAAGCGCAACTTTTGTCGAAAAAATCAATAACGCTGATTCTTTAAAAGAGTATATATATTGCCTTTTACCTATAGCACAGGATTTAGAACGCGAAATTATTTTAAAAGAAATAAATAAAATGGATATAAAATCGCAGAAACAATTTTTTTATTCGTTTTGGAAATCGCGTAATAATACCGCACCCGAAGAAACCTGGTACCGCTACAAAGAACAGGTAAATTATGTAAATAAAATATTTAGCACCTCAGTACGCAAGGGTTATGAAACTGATAGGGGTAGAATTTATCTTAAATACGGTGCCCCGAATCAGGTTACCGACAGGCCCAACGAACCCAGTTCTTACCCATACCAGATATGGCAATACTATAAAATAGGAAATTTTAATAATAAAATTTTTGTTTTTTATTTACCGGATTTGGTTACAAACGATTATCAATTGCTCCACTCTGATATGATAGGCGAAATCAGAAACTATCGCTGGGAATATATGCTCAACGTAAGAAATACTCCGAATGTTAATGTAGATTCGCCAGATGGAGGAGGAACACAACAATGGGGTGGCAATAGCAATATTTTTTTCAGAAATCCCCGGTAAGCAACTAAATTTTATTTTTGCCGTTCCTGATGCAGAAAATTGCCATTGCTATATTAAACTGGAACGGTAAACACCATTTGCAAAAATTTTTGCCCGATGTGGTAAAATACAGCAATGGCACAGAAATTTATGTTATAGATAATGGTTCTACCGATGATTCAATTAGTTTATTACAAAGAAATTTTCCGCAGGTAAAAATTATTTTAAATGACAAAAATTACGGTTTTGCTCAAGGATATAATGAAGGTTTAAAACAAATTGATGCAGCTATTTATATATTGCTTAATTCGGATGTTCAGGTAACCGAAAATTGGATTAATCCGGTTGTGGAATTATTTCAAAAAGATGATAAAATAGCCGTTATTCAGCCCAAGGTAAAATCCTTTAATCAGCCCGAATATTTTGAACATGCAGGAGCAGCAGGCGGTTTTATTGATAAAGACTTTTTCCCGTTTTGCCGCGGACGAATTTTTGATATGAATGAAAAAGATATGGGTCAATATGACGAGCAAACAGAAATATTTTGGGCAACGGGTGCCTGTTTTTTTATACGTTCACAAATTTACCATGATAACAATGGTTTTGACGGTAATTTTTTTGCGCACATGGAAGAAATAGATTTGTGCTGGAGATTAAAAAACAGAGGCTACAAAATTTTTTATACGCCCCAAAGCACCATTTATCATTTAGGAGGCGGAACACTTGATTATTTAAGCCCCCGAAAAACTTTTCTGAATTTCAGAAACAATCTTTTTTTAATTCTTAAAAATTACAGGGGAAATTTTTTGTTTTTTAAATTGTTCAGAAGGTTAATGTTAGATGGAATTGCCGGATTAAAATTTTTGTTTTCCATGCAATTTAAGCACACATGGGCAGTATTAAAAGCCCACTTTGCTTTTTACTCCGGTTTGTTTTATTACTTAAACATACGTAAAAAATTAAAGTTAAACGATTGCAGGCCTAATAAAACAGGTATTTACAATAAATCAATAGTGTATGATTTTTATATAAATCGTATAAAAAAGTTTAGTGAATTAGGCGAACAAGATTTTACAAAATAACGCCTAAAGCAAAAATACAAGGCATTTTGTTATAATCATGTTTTTGTTTTTTCCAATCAGCTATTTTTTGCGTAAGTATTTTTTCATCAGAGGCGGTAACATTTGCTGCGATACATAACAAGGTGTTATCATAACAATTATTCAGTAAATCATTTAAAACATGATTGTTCCGGTATGGAGTCTCCATAAACAAATTAGTTATATGAGTTTGTATGGTTTCTTTTTCCATTTCCTTTATTTTTTTGATTCGCATTTTTTGTTCTTTAGGTAAATAGCCGTTAAATTTGAATGACTGACCATTGAAGCCGGACGCCATAAGGGTAAGAAAAATAGAAGACGGACCGCTTACCGGAACAACTTTTATTTGATGTTTGTGTGCCAGCGCTACCAGATTACTGCCCGGGTCGGCAATGGCAGGGCAGCCGGCTTCTGAAATGATAACGGCATTTTTACCATTCATCAAGGGTATTAATAATTGTTCAATGGTACTTTTATCAGTATGTTCATTTAAGGTATAATATTCAAAGTCTGATAATTTTTTATCAATACCGGTTTTTTTTATGAACGAGCGGGCGTGTTTTTCGTTTTCGGCTATTACTACTTGTGCGTTTATTAATACACTATCAGTAAGCATACTCAGGCTGCTCAGGGCATCATCGGCTATGGGTGAGGGTACCAAATATAAATTTCCTTTGCTCATGGGTATTGTTCAATTATTTTGTCAGAAGCTAAGCATAACATTTCATATACTTTTTCAAATCCATCATCACCGCCATAGTATGGATCGGGAACCGACAGGTTTTCGTTCGGGTACACATAGTTCATTATCAGCTTTACTTTTTGTTTTTGATGTTCATTACTTGCTAAGCGAAGAATATTTTGATAGTTGGAGGTATCCATGGCTAATATCAAATCAAAGCGGTCAAAGTCTTCGACAGTAAATTGTCTTGCCCGCAAAGCAGATATATCTATATGATATTTTTTCATTTTTTCTATAGCTCTTTTATCGGGTGCTTCCCCAATATGATAACCGGAAGTGCCGGCAGAGTCAATGTGATAATTTTTTCCTGCTTTTTGTGCTTTGTTTCTAAGTATGCCTTCGGCCATGGGCGAACGGCAAATATTTCCCAAACATACCATCAATATTTTCATAACTTGTTTTATACAAAAATAAAAAAGCTACACGTAAATGGTGTAGCTTTTAATTTAATTAAGTATGTGTATTGTTATTGCATTGAAAATTTTTTTTCGAGTTCTTCTACATACCCTCTGAACTGTTTATCGGTTTCAATCAGATTGTTAACTGTTCTGCAGGCATGTAGTACAGTAGCATGATCTTTACCTCCGCAATGCATACCTATATTAGCCAGCGAAGATTTCGTCATTTTTTTGGCAAAGAACATGGTAATTTGTCTTGCTTGTACTACTTCGCGTTTACGTGTTTTAGACTTCATCAACTCAATAGGCAGGTCAAAATAATCGCATACAACCTTTTGAATGTAGTCAATAGATACTTCGCGGGCGGTATTTTTCACGAATTTATCAATCATCTGTTTGGCAAGGTCTAAGGTAATAGAGCGCTTGTTTAGAGAGGATTGAGCAATTAAAGAAATAAGCGCACCTTCTAATTCGCGAATGTTAGTTGTAATACTATAGGCAAGATATTCCATTACATCGCGTGGTAGTTCTATACCATCTGCATACATTTTCTTTTCGAGGATGGCAATTCTTGTTTCTAAGGCAGGTGCTTGCAGATCGGCAGATAAACCCCATTTGAAGCGAGATAGTAAACGTTGTTCTATTCCTTGCATTTCTACGGGTGGTTTATCAGAGGTAATAACAATTTGTTTGTTGGCCTGATGTAAATGGTTGAAAATATGGAAGAAAGCATCCTGTGTTCTTTCTTTACCTGCAAAAAACTGTACGTCATCAATAATCAGCACATCCATCATTTGATAGAAGTGAAGAAAATCGTTGGTAGTGTTATTTTTTACGGCATCAATAAATTGCTGTGTAAATTTTTCGGAGGTAACATACAAAACAGTTTTATTTGGAAACTGATTTTTGATGGCAATACCGATGGCATGTGCCAGGTGGGTTTTACCCAGGCCTACACCGCCATAAATTAATAAAGGATTAAAGGAAGTACCACCGGGTTTTTGTGCTACTGCATAACCTGCCGAGCGCGCCAGACGGTTACAGTCGCCTTCTATAAAATTTTCAAACGAGTAGTTGGGGTTTAGGTTAGAGTCAACATTTACTTTACGCAACCCGGGAATAATAAATGGATTTTTTATAGGGTTTGAGCTGATATCAAGCGGCATTGATACAGGCGCATTTTTGATGGCTTTGGTATTTGAAGTAGGAACTTTTACAGTATAGGGTGATGGGGCACCTTGCGAGTTTTCCATTACAATACTGTATTCGAGTTTCGCTTCATTACCTAATTCTTTGCGTATGGTTTTGCGCAACAAAGTAACATAATGCTCTTCCAACCATTCGTAAAAAAATTGAGAAGGAACCTGAATGGTAAGAATGTTGTTTTCAAGTTTAACGGCTTTAATTGGTTCAAACCATGTTTTAAAACTTTGAAGGCTAACATTGTCTTTGATGATTTCCAGACAATTCTTCCAAACTGATTCGTGTGTTTTTTTCATTCGTAATTACTCCGGTTTTTATGTTGTTGTTTGTTTGTGTTCTCTTTTTTCTTTTTGGTGATTGGGGTTGCGAAAATAGAATTTTTTTCACTTCACCAACAACCATTGAACAAATATTTACATATTTTTTTTTAAAAAAAAACAAATTTACTATTGCATAATTAAAATGTTTTTTTAGTAATGGTTTACATCTTTAACTAATCTGTAAATTCTTGTACGAAATATAAGCAAAATCGTTTTTGCCTGTATGTTTTTTTTTATTTTTATCAAAAATAAAATCAATTCTGCCTAATTGTATTCCGCCCCATCCTGCCTGGTTAACTAAAACCTTTTTGCCTGATTTATTTTTAATTTCTTGAGCCTGGTTAAGAAAGGTATGTGTGTGCCCGCCAATAATTAAATTTATATGATTGGTTTCTTCTGCGAGCATAATATCCGACACTTTTTTATCGGCATATTTATAGCCCAGGTGCGATAAGCATATAATTAAATGACATTTCATTTCGTGTTTTAAAAAATTGGCGTAGTAGTTGGCTGTATTTATAGGGTCATTGTAAATAGTATTTCCATAATTTTTTTTGGCAACTAATCCGTTTAATTGAATACCTAATCCAAAAATGCCTACTCGAAGTGTATTAATATGGATGATTATATATGGCTTGGTTTTGTTGTATAATATGGTATCATTAAAATCATAATTACTGCAAACAAACGGAAAATCAGCATATTTAAGCATGTTTGCAAATCCTTCCAGTCCGTTATCGAAGTCGTGATTCCCCATGGTAGCGGCATCATATTTCATGGCTGACATTAGTCTTAGTTCAGGTTCACCGCCATAGAAATTAAAGTAGGGTGTTCCTTGAAAAATATCACCCGCATCAAGCAACAATACGTTACTATATAGTTTTCTTATTTTTTCAATTATTGCGGCTCTTTTTTCCATTCCTCCCAGTCCGGCAAATTTTATATCATCATCCGTAAAAGGCTCTATACGGCTGTGCATATCGTTAGTATGTAATACTACCAGTCTTTCAAATTCATGTTTATTAAAGGCAGTTGCTAATTGCGGCAAAAATATAGTGCCGGCACCCAGTATAGCGGTTTTTTTTACAAATGTTCGTCTATTTAAAAATAATTCGTTCATCTATCGAAGATTGTATGGGTTCGTTTTGTTTTTCGATATACTTAATTATTACGTCTCTTAACAGTAAACCTGTTTTATACAGGTTTGAGGCATGATTAAAAAAAATCATGTTATCACCCCCGTCTGCCAGATAGTCGGTAGTAATGATGTAGTAATCATCGTGGGTAAAGGGATGGTTATTAATCAACGGGTTACTACAAATATTATTTATAAAATGAAAGCGAATGTTTTTAGAAACCGGATGTCCTCCCGCTTTAGAAATAGCAGCGGTTAGTTCGTTTATTTTTTCTCCCGGGTATGTTACAATTACCACCTCATTATCAAAAGGCATTATTTCAAATATTTTTTGAACAGTTATTTTTCCTTGTGTCAGGGGGGCGCGTAAACCTCTTGTATTAATCAGGCTGAAACAATGATCGGTGTTTTTTACCGAATCTTTAAATTCATTCCATAGCAAATCGGCTACCCAATTTCCCAGTAATCCCTGGGGCTTATCGCTAACCATGTGTTGCCGGCTTTGGCCTATTATGCGTTGCATTTCATGTTGTAACTTTAATTTATAGGGTGATATGATTGCCGCGGTTGACGGATGACTGAGGCTCAGACTATCGTGTAAAGGTATATTTGAATTTTCGTAACCGATAACGAAGAGTTGTTTTTTACAAGCGAAAAAAACAATACATAAAATAATTGTGATATGGATATATATTTTTTTCATTTTTTTGATGAAACAATATTAGTAATTTTAGCTTCAACAAATGTTAAATGTTATTGTATGTACATTACACAAATACAATTAAGAGTACGCTACGGTGAAACTGACCGCATGGGGTACTGTTATTACGGTAATTATGCCGAATATTTTGAAGTGGCGCGGGTAGAAGCTTTGCGTAATTTAGGTTTTTCTTATAAAAAGTTAGAAGACGAAGGTATTTTATTACCGGTATTAGAATATAAGATAAAATATTTAAAACCTGCTTTTTACGATGATTTGCTTACCCTAAAAACAATTATAAAAGAATTGCCAACGGCACGTATTCATTTTGAATACGAAACATATAACGAAAAAAATGAAAAAATTAATTTAGGTGAAACCACCCTGGTGTTTATTAATAAACATACAAACAGGCCTTGTGCCTGTCCGGCAGCTATGACAGAAGCACTGAAAAAATACTTATAAAACCTGCATCAGATATTTATACATACCAAGCATAGATTGGATGTCTTTTTTGTGAACCATTTCGTTGGCTGTGTGAACATTATCTTCGGGTGCGCCAATAAATACCCAATCAATAGGGTAGGGGCTTTTTTGAATTTCAGTGCCATCGCTGCCACCACTGCTTTCAACTTCTAATTGAAAAGGTATTTTGCTTTTTTGTGCCAGGGAAATTATTTTTTCTAAAAACTTTCTTCTGGGAATTCCCGAGTCGCGCATCGAAATTACCACGCCTTTTCCATGCTCTATGCCATGGGTAACCCAGGTAATATCACAAATCAGGGCTTGTTTTACCTGATATTTTTCATAAATAAATTTTGTCAGGTAGTTTGTAGTGCCTCCTCCGTGTTCTTCGTAGCAAGAAAACACAATGATACCGTTTTCTAGTGTTTCTGCAGTTTTTAATGCGCACCATACCCCAAGTCGGTTGTCTAGATAACAACATTGAACGTAATGGTTATTTTCTCTCCATTTGGGTTTAAAAGTTAAGGTGGTTCCACGATCTATGTTTCTTTCGTAAATATATTCTAAACTTTGTTTGCCGTTTTCATGTTCAATTACCATCAGCTCGCAATTTATTTTGCCTTTGCTATCCTGACCTACCAACCTGGTACCATCTATATTTACCGGGCTTCCTATTTTTATAAGTTCTCTTCCGTATCGGGTATTATACCCGATGCTGTCAATATGAGCAAATATCGCTGTTCGGGGTTTACCAAATACCAATATAATACAATCCTGAAAATCATCGCCAAAGTATAATCGGGGTTTTACTTTCCAAGTTTTAGAGTTTTTACGAATGTACTTTAAAAGAAAATCGGTTAAATTTCCTTCGTTGCCGCTCGGAGCATGTATGCTGCATAATTTTTTAAGTAATTGCATTTTTTTAAAAATTATGCTAATGTATATAAAAAACTATTTGTATGCTTGCAGCATGATTAGCCAAGCACCACAAAAAATTTTACTGGTAAGCCCCGATTATTTTACATACAATATAAAAACTGCTGCTACCAATGTGTTTCAACATCCTATAGAGAATGATACAACTAACCTCAGCGTATTTGCAAACAGAGAATTTCAATCATTGCTGGATAAATTAAGTGCGAATGAAATTGAATATTATTCATTTAAATCGTTGCCCGATACACCCGATGCCGTATTTCCAAATAATTGGTTTAGCACGCACGCAGGTAGTAAAATGGTTTTGTATCCTCTTTGTGCAGATAACAGAAGGACTGAGAGAAACCAAAAAATTATTGATTTTTTAAAAACTTCTTTGGGATATCATGAAGTTATAGATTTAACGCACTTTGAAAACCAAGGAAAATTTTTAGAAGGTACCGGCAGTATGGTGATACATCATCCCACTTCAACAGTATTTGCAGCATTGTCACCCAGAACAGATTTAAGTTTGGTTGAATTATTTTGCGATAAAATGAATTTTAATCCGGTTATTTTTAATGCATACAGCAGTCATAACAATGTGCCGGTTTATCATACCAATGTTATAATGAGTATCGCTACAAATTATATTGTTATTTGCGAAGAGTGCATTACTGATGCCGGTAAAAAGCATTTGTTTAATAAATTAAATAAGTTAAATCTGGAAAAGATAATTATATCCGAAAATCAAATGAATGCCTTTTGCGGAAACGTTATAGAGGTTATTAACAGAAAGGGGAATCTAATTACCTTGATGAGCGAAAATGCATATAATAATTTTTCAGATAAACAACGACATACTATTTTACAAACATCCGATATACTACATACAGATGTACATTATATTGAAAAATACGGAGGAGGAAGCATACGGTGTATGATTGCCGGATTACATTAATGCATTTTTACATAATTGAGCTTGCTATTTTTAAACTTATTGATAAATCAATTACCAAATATGATTCATATAAAATAAAAATACCATAAAAAGGGTATTATTTGATAAGCAAATAAAAGATATTTTTGTGCTTAAAATTCAAAACTATGTTACATAAAAATTTAACTCTTATTTTTTTGATGGCTTTTGCTATATCTTCATGTGTTTCGGATAATAACACAAACAAGGATAACAAAGAAGCCGTACCTGGCGAGGTAAATGTATATACACACCGACATTACGATATAGATAAACAGATTTTTGCTGATTTTGAAAAAGAAACAGGAATTAAAGTAAACGTTATTGAAGATGATGCAGATAAATTAATTCTGAGAATGGAAAGCGAAGGGAAAAAATCGCCATGCGATTTATTGATAACTACCGATGTAGCAAGATTAATAAAAGCAAAAGATAAACAATTATTACAACCGGTTATTTTTAATGAGTTAAGCAGTGTACCTGCATATCTCAAAGACAAAGAAAATTATTGGACAGCGCTTACTTACCGTACACGGTTTATTGTGTATGCCAAAGATAGAGTTAAACCCGAAGAATTATCAACGTATGAAGATCTGGCAAACACTAAATGGAAGAAAAAAATACTGGTAAGGTCATCCGATAATGTATACAATCAATCGCTTATGGCGGCTATAGTATATCATTTAGGATATGATGGCGCCATGGAGTGGGCTAAAGGTTTGGTAAAGAATTTCGCTCGCGAACCTAAAGGTAACGACAGAGAACAGGTAATAGCCATTTATGCCGGTGAAGGAGACATTGCCATAGTAAATTCATATTATTTAGGTAAGTTAAAAGAATCAACCAATCCCGAAGAAGTAAAAGCTTTTGAATCTGTAAATGTTTTTTTTCCCAATCAGGCCAACAGGGGCGCACACATTAACATAAGCGGTGCAGGTGTGGCGCTCAACGCTCCTCATAAAGATAACGCCATTAAATTACTGCAGTATTTATTATCAGATAAAGTTCAGAAAATATATGCCGAAGCTAATTATGAATATCCGGTAAAACAAGGAATAGCACATAATGAATTATTACAGTCGTGGGGAAGTTTTAAGGCCGACACTATGGCGCTCGAAAATATTGGTAAATACCAATTGGATGCACTGAAAATTTTCAGTGAGTCGGGCTGGAAATAGGATTATTTTATTTTACTATGGCAGAAAAGATATACCTGTAAATTTCTTTCTCTGTATCGGTAAAAGTTTGATTTCTTCTGGCTTTTACTTTTTCTGCCAATGCACAGGCTTTATCAAAATCAAACACCTCAAAACCTGCGGCACCGCCCCAGGCAAAACTTGGGATTTTTTTGGGCGGAAAATCACCCCCAAATATATTTGCAAATACTCCGGCAACAGTTCCGGTATTCAGCATTGTATTAATGCCGGTTCTTGCAAAATCAGCTAAAAATGCTCCGCAAAACTGAAGATTGGTATCAATATATTCCAAAGTATGTTCGTTCCATATTTTTACATTACTGTAATTATTTTTTAAATTAGAGTTATTGGTATCAGCACCTAAGTTGCACCATTCTCCAATAACCGAATTTCCGATAAAACCATCATGTGCTTTATTTGAATTGCCAAAAAACACCGAATTATTTATTTCTCCCCCAACTTTACAACCGGGTCCAATAGTGGTTGCACCATACATTTTTGTTCCCATTTTTATTTGGGCATTATCTCCGATAGCAATGGGGCCTCGCAACATAGAGCCTTCCATGATTTCAGAATTTTTTCCCAGGTATATAGGACCTTGTTTGGTGTTTAATATACAAGCTTCGATGGTAACACCTTCCTCTAAAAACACATCATAATTTCCATCTGTTATTAGCGTGTTAGATTGGGGTAAAGGTTGCGATTTTTTATTTTGGGTTAATAACAAATAATCTTTTTTTAGTTCGGTTTCATTATATTGAAATATATTCCATAGATTATTTAAAATATTTACTTCATTTGGATATTCTTTTTTTATGTCGTTATCAGGGATCTTTAATTCATTGCCGGTGTAAGAAGCTAACCAATTACCGTTTTTATATAACGATTCTCCTTTCGTTAAATTCATTACGGCAACATAAATTTGTTGATCGGGTAATAATGCGCTGTTAATTATCAGAAAATCGTTTTGTTCGTTTAAAAATGTATAGCCATATTTTTTTTGAAGATAATTTTTTGTTTTAATGGCAGCTTGCTTACCGGTGTAATGTTTCCACTTTTCATGTATGGTAAGTATGCCAATTCTTATTTCTGCCAGCGAGCGTGTATAGCTAAGCGGCAAAAAATGGTTATGTATGTCGGTATCTAATAAAACTATTTGCATAAATTACTCTTCATTTAATACCAATGTACCTTTGTTAAAAATACCGTTTACTTTTCCGATAAATTTATTGCCTATGAAAGGATTGTTGTAAGCTTTAGAGTGTTTCATTTCATTAGTAAAGGTAAATGAAACATCGGGTTGAAACAAGGTTATTTCTGCGGTTGATTTTTCTATGACAGGTGGTCTTTCAATACCTAAAATACGTGCAGGGTTTGTAGTAAAGCAATCTATTAATCGGGTTAATTCAACGTGATTTATGGTTGCGCTTCTTGCAAGCGAAAAGGTATTTTCAATACAGGCCATTCCAAATTCAGCCTGGTCAAATTCTATTTTTTTACTTTCTATGTCTTGTGGTTGATGGTCGCTGCAAATACAGTCTATGGTGCCGTCATTTATGGCTTTAATCAGGGCTATGCGGGTTTCTTCGCTTCTTAATGGAGGTAATACTTTATAGTTGGTGTCAAACTCATTCAGAATATTATCGTTGAGATATAAAAGATGAGCAGCAACCTGAGCAGATACGGCAATGTTATTTTTCTTGGCTTGCTTTATATTTTTTAGGGAAGTTATTGATGACAGATGGGTAAAATGTATTTTAGCATGGTTATATGCTGCCAGATAGAGATCTCTGATTACTGACACATCTTCGGCTAATTCGGGTATTCCTTTTAAGCCGAGTTTTACGGCTTGTTCACCTTCATTCATCAAACCATTTTGTGCAAGACTGTAGTCCATCGGAAAACTGAAAATTATTCCGTTAAAATTTTTTGAATATAGCAAAGCTCTCGACATGAGTCCGGCTTGTATCGGATTTTTATAATCGCCAAAAGCTAAAGCACCTGCCTGATGCATATCATACATTTCCGCAAGTTTTTCACCTTCCATTTTATCGCTCAATGTGCCGCAAACGTGTAAGTGCACAGGTAAAAATTGCGATTTGGATTGGATGTATTCTATTTGGCTTTTACCGTTTATGTTAGGTTTGGTATTAGGGGTTAAAATTACTCTTGTAAATCCTCCCGCGGCTGCTGCTCTAACTCCGCTTTCAATAGTTTCTTTTTGTTCGTAGCCGGGGTCGCAAAAATTTGCCTGCATATCTATCCAACCGGCTGATACATGGAGGTTTTTTAAGGCAATGGTTTTATGGGCTTTATCAGTTATTTCTGCAGCTATTTTTATTATCTGATCGCCATCTATAAGTATATCTTTGTTTTTTCCGTGATGGGGCGAGTTACGGTCTATAATAACTGCTTTTTTAATTAATATTTTCATTTTAAATTAATTTTAATCAAACATTTATTCATACTTTCCAAAATCGCAACAATATTGTTTCAGTAAGCAAAAATAATATTACTAAGATGATACATATTTTCCAGTAATAAAAACTATTATCAATCAATTCAATATTAATGTTGTTGTTACTTTCTTCCGGGTTGGCTACGGTAAAGTTTTGTATACCGGCATGGTTTATTTTTTTTTCAATTTCGGTTAATGATAAACAATTTGGGTCTGATTCTTTCCGGTTGTAATTAAAAGCTACTCCATAAACGGCTTTTCCTTCGTATAAAATATTATAGTTGCCGGATTGTTTTATTTGATTTTGGGTAAATAAATTTATGGTAGGGGGTGTTTTTATTACTTGCGGTATGAATGATTCTCCGTTTAATGAGCTTATTTCAAAAGCTCCGTCTAACGAATATCCTGCATCCGAAAACTCTATGCTGTTGTTACTGTTCAGAGTATAGTTTTCGGGGATGGAGTTGTTGCTCCATTCGGCTATTCTTAATATAACAGGTACAAAAAGTGCATGGCGGGCAAAGTTGCCGGCTTTATCGTTTAACGGAGAGGCGCAAACATACAAATAACCTTTTGAAATCAGATAGCGGCTTAAAAAACTATTATTGTTTTGTAATAGCAGTATTTTTTCTTGTTTTATGTTACTGTAATTTTCTTGTGTATAATGATAATTTATTACAGGCATATCAATATTATTGTTTTCTTTTTCAAATATGCCGGTAAAAAACGGATTTGAATAATCAATGCTTTTAAGTTTGGTTTTTTGTGTATCGGGTTGTAAAAACAATGCCGCCTGGTTTAGTTTAAATAAATTATTATAGCTCTCAATGTGCGAGTTTATGGATGGAAATATCAAAACATTGGTTCCGTTTTTCAATGCTTTATTTATTTCGGTGGCTAAACCACTGTTTATCTCAGTTAATTGGTTTAAAATAATGAGTTGATATTTACCTAAACTTGCATAGTCTAAGTCAGAAAGCCGGGTTTGTTTAAAATTAAAATATTCATCATTTTTAAATAATTTAGATAAATAGGTATTTGTGTCTTTACTGTTGTCGGGGTTAATGCTTAGTATATTCAGGTTGCCGGCCACCTGATAGCTAAAATAGTATTTATCGTCATAGATTACGTGCAAATCACTTATACTTACGTTAGCATGTAAAATCCCTTTTTCAATATTCACATAGTTTAAGGAAGAGTCGCAGTAACCATGGGCGGGTATGTTTATCGAACGGATGGATTTTACGGCTCCGTTTATTTCGAGTTTTAACGGAATGTTTTCCAGATTCATATCAGAGTAGTTTCTAATCCTTACAAATAATTTTTCTTTGGCATTGTATTGTCTTACGGGTGTACTGAACCAAATAGAGTCTATACTGATGTTGGCTTGTTTTTCGGCCTGAACAGGTATGCAAACCAGCCGGCCGGAGAAATCTTTTATATTTTCAAAATCAGCAGCGGCAGATTGAAAATCACTTATCCAAACATATCGTTTGTTAGCAGCTTTAAATTGATTTAGTAAGTCGTTTTGTCTTAATAATACTTCAGAAAAACTTCTGCTTACCGATGCATAATCCAATTGATTAACAAGTTCTAAAAATTCTTCGCGTGTGTAAAGGCGTTGTTGCCATGCAAAAAAATCATTGCTAACCAATTGAAACCTGTCTGTGGGGCTATATTGCCTTGCAATTTCATGGGCTTTTTGTTTGGCAACATTCAGTAATTCGCCTTGCTGCCCTTGAGCCTGCATACTAAAAGAGTTGTCTATATAGATAGAGATGATTTTTTCTCCTTTTGATTCATCCTGTTTGTTACCCGGTATGTATGGCTGAGCAAATGCAAATACTAAAAAAGAGAGAGAGAGTACTCTCATCAATAATACCAGTAAATGTTTCAGCTTTGAACGACTTTGGGTTTGTAGATTTATTTCCTTTAAAAATCTTAGATTGGAAAAATATACCTGTTTAAACTTTTTAAAATTAAACAGATGAATAAGTATGGGTATGGCTATCAGTAATAGCGCAAATAAAAATTCGGGGTAGATGAATTTCATTGAAACAAAAGTACTAAAATACTTAGAATAAGAATTTTTTAGTTGGTGGAATGAATTAATCTATTTCGGTGCAGTTAAATTTTATGCCCGATAAGCGTTCCAGGTTTTTGGCAATATTTAAAGAATCATCATCACCGGCTTCATAAATCCAGCTAATTTCAATTTTATTGGGATTGATTTTTGCCATTTTTCTGATTAATTCCAAAAATGAAACAACCGATGCCGAACTGATATAATCAAAATTTACAACCAAATTAAAATCGTATTCTATGGGATTGTTTTCAATCCATCGAATAAGGGGTTCAAAAAATTTTTTACTGTTTTCCGGAAAGCATTTTCCCTTGATTAAAAATTTTTTTTCCGATGGAATAAAAATTATGGAAGGAGTATTTTTTGTTTCTTGCAGTATAAAAGTATTCATCATACGCCACTTCTATCAACCTTCAATTCTACAGTAAAGCAGGAAAGTTTGTCATTAATTTCTTCAAAATAATATTTCAACTTATTTTTTGATTTCATAGCCATGGTTATAAATCCCAGGCCTGCTCCGCCTTTGTTAGAAATAATACCATTGGTAAGCACTTCCATGTAAAGTGCTTTTACTTCAGACTCGTCATAGGTATTGATTTGTTTTAAACGCTCTTCAATGGCCGGTAAATTTTTGTTTAAAATTAAATTACCGAATGTAATTAAGTATTCATGCTCGTCTTGTGCAATAATTAAAAAGGAATGTTGTTTATTATCATCATCTTTTTCGCCATGCAACCTGACATTTTGTAAACCTTCTACCAAAATAGAAAACACTCGTTTTACTGTACCTTTTTTGTCACCGGCTTCTAACATGGTTTCTTCCACGTTGTTGGTAATTGAGTTTACCAAATCCTGAGAAAACTCGCCAAAATGCGATACCAATATTTTTTTACTCAACTTAGAATTGTAGTTGCCATACAATTCCTGATAGCGTGAGTTGCAAATTTCAAGGGCTTTATTTGAAGCGTTTCCCATTAAAATAATTCCTGCTGTTTAGAAATTAATTGCGCAAGTTAGAAAAAAATGACAAACAAATCATAATGAACGATAAAATTTTTGTTTCATTCGATATTTTTTATCATTTTAATTAAACTCCAGACAGCAAACAAAGTTAATTTTTAACTTGTTGACAGTATTTTATGAAGTTTATTTTTTTTAACATATATCGGTTAATAGGGTTTTTACCGGTATATAAATCTAAGATACAGCTCGAAGGAAGGTTTAAAAGCAGGTTTAATTTCTATTAAACCCAGCCGTTGATACAATACTGCTGCACCTGCATCTACCACTATATTTTTTACATAATTTAAACGCAAACCGCTAGATGCAAAAACACCATATCCGATAGCATTGCGCTTGGTTTGTGGCATCATAAAGGAGTTATATCCCAAGGGGTATTTCAAATCAAATATTTGGGCATCGTATTTAACTACACTTATGGCCGTAAAATTTAAACCGATTTCAAAATAGGGCAGGTAAGTTTCGTCTGTGCCCCTATCAAAATGCAGCCCGCAGTTTATGTTTAAACGATTCTCTTCGCCAATCAATGTACCGTTTATATAATCCTTTTGTCCGGACGGATTAACGGGGTCGTCAGCCTCTAATACAAATACACCCGAAGTTTTTAGGCGGCTAAAATTGCTGCTCAGTATAAATGAACTGCCCCCGGGGTCATGTAACTCGATGTATATGCCCAAACACATGGCCGGCCTGTAGCGCATTGTTAAAGGTAATTCGGATAGTTTGAAAGGTGTTTGAATGCGGTTAAATAATTGGTTATATACAAATTGATTTTGCAGTAATTCTCTAACGCCATATTCGTTATAGCCGGCATAGTAAAAGGCCGGGTGTCTATGAGCCATAAACCCTCCGGCATTTAAGCCCAGATGTAACTTTTTGCCCTCGCGTTCATTGGCTTCGTCTGCCTGGGCAAATAATATTTGCACCACAAACAGCAGAGCCACTGAATGAAAAAATTTCGATTTTAACATGAAAAAAATTAATTATGTCCGAAAATTAATCAATTATTATTATTTTCATCCAAAAATTCACACAACTATGGGAATCTGGAATAAACTTAAAAATGAATTTATTGATATCATCGAGTGGTTAGACTCGAGTAATGATACCATTGCCTATCGGTTTGAAAGATATCAGAATGAAATAAAATACGGAGCAAAATTAACCGTACGCGAGGGACAAATAGCAGTTTTTGTTAACGAAGGTCAAATAGCCGATGTGTACCCTCCCGGTATGTATGCGCTGGAAACACAAAATATGCCCATACTTTCAACTTTAAAAGGTTGGAAATATGGCTTTAACAGCCCTTTTAAAGCTGAGGTTTACTTTATCAATACCAAACAATTTACCGACCAAAAATGGGGAACCAAAAATGCTATTACCTTAGAAGATGATAGATTTGGTATGTATGAAATACGGGCATTTGGTACATACGCGTTTAGAGTTACTGACGGAGCTAAATTTGTTCGCGAAATATTAGGCACTGATGGCAATTTTACAACCGAAGAAATAAACGGGCAATTAAGGAGCCTTGTAGTTACACGTTTTACCGATGCAGTTGGTGAAAGTAAATTTACAGCAGAAAAATTTGCCGGAAAAACCAACGAGCTTTCGGAAGAAGTTTACAAAATCATCAATGGAGAGTTTGCTGAATACGGTATTACGCTAACCAAGTTTTTAATTGAAAACATCTCAATGCCCGAAGAAATCAAAAAAGAAATCTTCGAGCTTTCGCGATTAAATAAAGTAGACATAAGCAAATTGGCACAAATGAAAGCTGCAAAAGCCATCGAAAAATCAGCCGAAAATGACGGTGGAGCCGGCATGGGTATGGGCATGGGTATGGGCGTTGGGATGGGAGTAAACATGGCTAATATGATGGGCAACATGTTTACTCAACAGCAACAACAAAATCAAAATATTCAACAGCATAATTCCGGCACTGTTCCTCCACCCATACCGGGAGTAATAAAATATTTTATTGCACTTAACGGACAACAACAAGGCCCCTTTGAGCTTTCGCAATTGCAACAAATGGTAAGTTCAGGTCAAATTAATCGAGATACCTTGGTATGGAAAGAAGGTATGGCCGCTTGGGCAGCAGCCGGTTCCTTAACCGACCTTGCCGCGTTGTTCAGTAATACTCCGCCACCCATACCTCCTGCTCAATAAAAATATATTCAAAAAACAATTTACCATACAAGTATGGAACAACAACTGGCGCAAAAAGCTAATCAGGCAGAAACCAAGTGCAATAGTTGCGGTGCAGTTTTGCATTACACTCCGGGTACTACTTTACTTACTTGTCAGTATTGTGATGCCGAAAATCAAATTGAAAGCAAATCAGTACCCATCGAAGAGCTTGATTTTGATAGTTTTTTAAAGGATTATTTAAATAACAAAAGCAATACTCAAAAAGTTACCCTCGTAAAATGTGATGCTTGCGGGTCGGAAACAACCTTTGAAGGAAAACTTGTGGCCTCAGATTGCGCATTTTGCGGAAGCCCGATACAGGTTAAAGACGGTACAACCTGCGATATTATTAAACCCAAAAGTTTGCTGCCTTTTTCGATAGAGCAAAAAAAAGCTTTTGAACAATTTTCTAAATGGATTAAGTCTTTGTGGTTTGCCCCCAACGATTTAAAAAAATTTGTAACCCACCCCGAAAAATTACAAGGTATTTATGTTCCTTACTGGACTTATGACGCAGATACATACAGCAATTACACCGGTTTAAGGGGTGTATATTACACAACCACTAAAACAATAAACATAAATGGAAAAAATCAAACCCAAACAGTAAAACAAATAAAATGGTATCCTACGGCAGGGAATCTATCACATTTTTTTGATGATGTATTGGTTTTAGCCAGTACCTCACTCACTAAAAAATACGCTGAAGCTCTCGAGCCATGGGATTTAGATAAACTTATTCCGTTTGATGAAAAATATCTAGCTGGTTTTAAAGCAGAAAGCTATCATGTAGATTTAAAACAGGGTTATGAAGATGCCAAGAAAAAAATGGAAACAGTCATCAGACAAATGATAAAAAGACAAATTGGTGGCGACCAGCAACAAATATTAACACTTAGCACAAACCATAATAATGTAACCTTTAAACACATTCTTTTACCAATATGGTTAAGCACCTTCAGGTATCGAAATAAAGTTTACAGATTTATGATAAATGGTCGCACCGGTGAAGTTCAAGGCGAAAGACCTTATAGTGCCTGGAAAATTACTTTTTTTGTGCTTGCCATATTACTAATTATTGGAGGTATAGTTTACCTTATTAATCAAAATAATTAATCATCACAACTGTTATGAATACATCGGGCGATAATTACCCCGTTTGGCATCCTTTTACCCAAATGAAAACAGCGCCTAAACCTATTACCATGGTTAAAGGACAGGGCGCTTATTTATGGGACGAAAACCATCATCAATACATAGATTTTATATCGTCCTGGTGGGTCAACCTGCACGGGCATGCACACCCCCACATTGCAGCAAAAATTGCCGAACAAGCCAAAGAACTGGAACATGTGATATTTGCCGGCTTTAATCATCCAAAGGCCATAGAACTTGCGCATAAAATTTTAAAATATTTGCCGTTTTTAACCAAAGTATTTTTTAGCGATAATGGTTCAACTTCGGTAGAAGTAGCTCTAAAAATGGCACTTCAGTTTTTTTACAACCAAAATATCAAACGAAATAAAATTATCGCTTTTCAAAACGCATATCATGGCGATACGTTTGGAGCTATGGCTATAGGAGAAAGAAATGAGTTTACATCACCATTCAGAGATTTATTATTTGAAGTGCAATTTATTAGTACCCCGGATGAAACTAACAAACATCAGGTGATAGAAAACTTTAAGAAATTAATCTCAGCGAATAATGTGGCTGCTTTTATTTACGAACCCATTGTGCAAGGTACGGCAGGTATGAATATTTACGATGAGAAAATATTAGATGAATTAATTTACATTGCCCGACAAAATAATGTGATTTGCATTGCAGATGAAGTTTTTACTGGCTTTGGGAGAACCGGAAAAATGTTCGCATCCGATTTTATGATTAATAAACCCGATATTATATGTTTATCCAAAGGACTAACCGGAGGATTTATGCCATTGGGATTAACCGTGTGCAGCCAAAAAATTTACGAGGTATTTTACAACGACAATAAACTAAAGGCACTTTATCACGGACATTCTTATACCGGAAACCCCATAGCCTGTGCAGCCGCCTGTGCATCACTCGAGCTGTTTGAAATAGAAAATACATTAGATAAAATAAAGCAAATATCAGTTCATCATGCTAATTTTATTAATAAAATAAAGCAGTTACCCGGTGTGGCAAATGCACGTAACAAAGGAACCATTATGGCCATAGACATTAAAACAAACGAAAAAAAATCTTATTTCCACACCTTAAGAGATGAATTATATGATTATTTTATAACAAGAAAATTACTTCTCAGGCCCTTAGGCAATACGGTATATATGGTTCCTCCTTACTGCATAACCCGGCAAGATCTTCAAAAAGGATATGATGCCATAGAAAATTTTTTGCAGGAGCATCAATTTTAATTGTTTAGTATATTTAGCGCAGCATTTTCTTAAAAACAAAACTTTCTATCATTCAATTATTATTTATCTTAGTACCTGTATTTTTTTGAAAACAAAAAACGACATAGTAAACAATTGGTTGCCCCGATACACCGGCACAAAAGTCGAAGAATTCGGCAAATACATCTTATTAACTAACTTTAGTAATTATTTACAAATATTTTCTTCCCTTACAGGCGCTCAAATTAAAGGCACCGATAAAGCAATGCCCAATGCTACTGCCGGAGAAATAAGCATGATAAATTTTGGCATGGGCAGCGCTAATGCTGCTACGGTTATGGATTTGCTGACAGCCGTAAAACCAAAGGCAGTATTATTTTTAGGGAAATGCGGAGGACTTAAAAAGAAAAACAATTTAGGCGATTTGATACTACCCATTGCGGCAGTGAGAGGCGAAGGTACATCAGATGATTATCTGCCCAAAGAAGTACCGGCTCTGCCGGCATTCCAGTTGCAACGCGCTATATCCACCCACATCCGCGAGTTTGGTAGTGATTACTGGACAGGTACAGTATATACAACCAATCGCAGAGTTTGGGAACACGATGAATCGTTTAAAGAATATTTGCGCTCCTTACGAGTAATGGCTATTGATATGGAAACAGCAACGCTTTTCATTACCGGATTTGCAAATAAAATTCCTACCGGTGCGCTTTTACTGGTATCAGATCAGCCTATGACACCCGAAGGAGTAAAAACAGAAGAAAGTGATTTAAAAGTTACTTCAAACTTTGTGCATGATCATATTAAAATTGGTATCAATGCCCTAAACGAACTTATTCACCAAGGTAAATCTATAAAACACCTGCGATTTGATGAGTAAAAAAAATCCAACAACTGCAGATAATTATAAGCTTATTTTAAGAGATTTAAAAAATAAAATCTATCACCCCGTTTATTTTTTGTGTGGTGAAGAACCCTATTATATTGATAAAATATCAGATTATATTGAAACCCACATTTTATTACCCGAAGAAAAAGAATTTAATCAAACAATACTCTATGGTCAGGATATTGAAATAGCTTCATTGATAGCAGCGTGTAAACGTTTTCCGATGATGTGCGAATTTCAGGTGGTTATAGTAAAAGAAGCACAAAATTTAGAAAAACAGATAGAACAACTTAAGAGTTATATCGAAAACCCGGTAAAGAGTACTATTTTAGTTATTTGCTATAAATATAAAAAACCGGATGGCCGTTCGCAGTTTACCAAAATACTTCAGAAATCAGCCGTGTATTTTGCTTCCGAAAAAATTAAGGATTATCAACTTGCAGGCTGGATAGAAGAGTTTGTAAAAGAAGAGCAGCTGAGTATTAATCCCCGTAATGCGCTAATGCTTGCCGAATACCTGGGCAACGATTTACAAAAAATAGCCAACCAAATTGACAAATTAAAAATATTGTTGCCACAAGGTTCTGAGATAACTGCAGATATTATTCAGAAGAATATAGGCATAAGTAAAGAATATAATCCCTTTGAATTAAATAATGCTTTGGGAGAAAAAAATATTTTAAAAGCCAATCGTATCATTAATTATTTTGGAGCCAATGACAGAAGTTATCCTCCCCAATTTTTAATTCCGGTGATGTATGGATTTTTTACCAAATTATTAAAATATCATTTGCTTAAAGATAAATCGCAGGCAAATGTGGCAAGCGAATTAGGAATAAATCCTTTTATTGTAAAAGAATATGCTAAGTATGCAGCAAATTATACGGATAAAAAACTTGTAAAAATATTTTCGTATTTACAGGATGCCGATTTAAAAAGCAAAGGCGTGGGAAGTTCAGGTTTAGAGAATAAAGAAATATTAAAAGAATTAGTATATAAAATATTGCATTAATTGCTGATGTTCACACAGATTAATTTGGGTAAAGTCCAAAGTCATTATACTTCGTGTAATCTTTAGCATTGTTTATCCAAATTAAGCTTTAATAATTTCTAAAAAACTTTATTACATACACTAGAATTAACTGCGCTATGCGTAGCTAATAAGAATTTTATAATTAATAAAAAAGTAAGTATTATTTTGTTTTTTCTTCTATAAATACACCCATAGAGCAGAATTTATCCATCCGTTTTTTAACGAGTGTATCGGGTTTAATTTTTCTAAGAGCCGAAAGATGTTTTTTTATTTCTTTTTTAACTAATTCAAAAGCTTCTTCAGGTTTAGCATGTGCGCCCCCAAGAGGTTCTTTAATGATACCATCTATCAGTTTATTTTTAAGCATATCTTGCGGGGTAAGTTTTAATGCTTCGGCTGCTTTTTCTTTCATTTCCCAACTGCGCCATAAAATAGAAGAGCAAGACTCGGGCGATATTACCGAATACCAGGTGTTTTCGAGCATTAATACTTTATCGCCCACACCTATTCCTAAAGCGCCACCCGAGGCGCCTTCGCCTAAGATGATACAAATTACAGGCACTTTAAGTTTCATCATTTCATAGATGTTTCTTGCGATGGCTTCTCCCTGTCCGCGTTCTTCGGCCTCTAAGCCCGGATAAGCACCCGGAGTATCAATCAGTGTAATAATGGGTTTATTAAATTTTTCGGCCAGCTTCATTAAGCGCAAAGCCTTGCGGTAACCTTCAGGATTGGCCATCCCGAAATTTCTATATTGTCGCATTTTAAGATTGATACCTTTTTGATGGCCAATAAACATAACACTTTGTCCGTCTAATAATCCAAAGCCACCCACAATGGCTTTATCATCACGCACGTTTCTGTCGCCATGCAATTCCTGAAAGGTTCCGTCCGTAAAGTGATTAATATATGCTAAAGAGTAAGGCCTGTCAGGATGCCGCGAAACCTGTACCCGTTGCCAGGGGGTTAAATTATTATAAATTTCATGGGTAGTTTCTTTTAGTTTATTTTCCAGTTCGGCAATCGTTTTAGAAACGTCTACTCCGCTTTTTTCGCCTAATATCCTGGCGTCTTCAATTTGTTTGGCAATTTCTTCAATCGGTTTTTCAAAATCCAAATAATTCGGCATAACTTATAGTAATAGTTTATCCGGCAAATATAGTGAATTGCATTATATTTTGCCCTGATAACTTTTGACGCAGCTTTTAGTTATTTTTCAACCAATTATCCCCATGAATCGGGCGTTTTAGATTTTATGGTAATTACATATGTATTTTATAAACCTCATTGATAGAGGCGGTATTTTAAAAAATTAATCTTCTATAATTAAAATTAATACATTCGCAATATGATTAAATTTCCTAATGCAAAAATAAATTTAGGTTTAAATGTAATAGAAAAACGCAGCGATGGATATCACAACATCGAAAGTATATTTTATCCTGTTAAACTTTATGATGTATTAGAAATAGTCAAATCAGAGCAACTGAATTTTTATTTTAGTGGTAAAAAAATAGAAGTAAGCATCGAAAATAATTTATGCAGCAAGGCCTATCAACTGATAAAAAAAAAACATTCGGTTAGCGATGTTAACCTTTATCTGAAAAAAATATTACCCATGGGAGCCGGTATGGGTGGCGGCAGCGCAGATGGCGCATTTACACTGCTTATTTTAAATGAACTATTTAAACTGCAATTAAGTAAGGAAAAATTAAAAGAATATGCATTGCAGCTGGGCAGCGACTGCCCTTTTTTCATAGACAACTGTCCGTCCTATGTACAAGGCAGAGGAGAAATGACTGAACCGCTCGATTTGAATCTGAACGATTATACTTTTATTTTCGTAAATACAGGCGTACATATTTCTACGGCAGAGGCATATCAAGGTATTACTCCGGCAAAGCCGGTCATAAATGCAAAAAATATTGTTTTAAATACTCCCGTTGAGCAATGGAAAGATAAATTAGTAAATGACTTTGAAGAAGTGGCCTTTAAAAAGCATCCCAATCTGGCAGTGGTAAAAAATGCATTATATAATACAGGCGCTTTATATGCGTCAATGACTGGCAGCGGCTCGGCATTTTATGGAATATACACCCAATTATCCGAAGATGAAATATGTCTTAAACAAACAGAACTGTATAATATCATCAGTAAATTTTATGCTTCCTGCGAAATATTAAAGGAAGTATATTTACATTGAATTAGTTTCTTAATCAAAGCTATTAATTATCTTTGCAAGCTTTAAATTATAAATTATTATGATTATCGAATTAACCGAACAAGAAATAATCAGAAGAGAAAAACTGAAAGAAATATGTAAACTAAACATCAATCCATACCCCGCAGAAGAATTTGTGGTAAATGGTTATGCCCAAAAAATAAAACAAGAGTTTACGGAAGAAAATAAGGAAAATTATAAAAATATATCTCTGGCAGGTAGATTAATGAGCGTACGCGATATGGGAAAAGCCTGTTTTGCAGAGTTGATGGATTCGAGCGGCAGAATACAAATATATGTTCGCAGAGATGATATTTGTCCGGGAGAAGATAAAACACTATACGACCAACTGTTTAAAAAGTTATTGGATATAGGAGATTTTATTGGTGTAATCGGATATGTTTTTAAAACCAAGGTAGGCGAAATATCTTTGCATGTTACCTCACTGAAAATATTAGGTAAATCACTTAAGCCGCTCCCTATTGTAAAAACTGATGCCGAAGGTAATGTACACGATGCCGTTACCGATCCTGAATTTAGGTATCGCCAGCGTTATGCTGATTTGGTAGTGAACCCCGGTGTTCGCGATATATTTGTTAAGCGCACCAAAATGATAAATTCAATACGTGAGTTTTTAAATGCGCAAGGAGCTTTGGAAGTAGATACTCCGGTTTTGCAAAGTATTCCCGGTGGTGCAGCCGCACGGCCATTTATTACCCATCACAACGCATTAGATATACCGCTATATTTAAGAATTGCCAACGAACTATATTTAAAAAGACTTATTGTAGGTGGATTTGAATGGGTGTATGAATTTAGCAGAAATTTCAGAAATGAAGGAATGGACAGAACACATAATCCGGAGTTTACGATATTAGAATTTTATGTGGCTTACAAAGATTATTTTTGGATGATGCACCAAACAGAACAACTGCTTGAAAAAGTGGCACTCGATGTAAACGGCACTACTGATATACAAGTGGGTGATAACATAATCAGTTTCAAAGCACCCTTTAAACGCATCAGTATATTTGAAGCCATACAGCAATACACCGGTTTTGATGTTAGCAATATGAACGAAGACGAACTAAGAGATACCTGCAAAAAACTTCACATTGAAACCAGTTCAAGTATGGGCAAAGGAAAATTGATTGATGAAATTTTTGGCGAAAAATGCGAGAAAAATTTTATACAACCTACCTTTATTATTGATTATCCTGTGGAGATGAGTCCACTTACCAAAAAACATCGCTCTAAAACTGGTTTGGTTGAGCGATTTGAATTGATGATAAATGGAAAAGAAATAGCCAATGCTTACAGCGAGCTTAATGACCCCATTGACCAACGCGAACGATTTGAAGAACAACTTAAACTTATGGAAAGGGGAGATGATGAAGCTATGTTTATTGATTACGATTTTTTAAGAGCATTAGAATATGGTATGCCACCTACTGCGGGCATAGGCATAGGAATAGACAGATTGGCAATGCTTATCACCAATCAGGCAAGTATTCAGGATGTATTATTATTTCCGCAAATGAGGCCGGAAAAAAATAACAACGATAAGGAAGAAACACAACAATGAAAATTACAGAACATTTAAAACAAGCAAAAAAAACATTATTTTCTATCGAAATTTTACCACCGTTAAAAGGTAAAAGCATACAGTCTATATATGATGCCATAGATCCTTTGATAGAATATAGTCCTTCATTTATTGATGTAACATATCACCGCGAAGAATATGTGTATAAAAAACGCGAAGGCGGCTATCTGGAAAAAGTATCCATGCGCAAACGACCGGGTACGGTTGGTATTTGTGCGGCCATTATGAATAAATATAAAATTGATGCTGTACCTCATATTATTTGTGGCGGCTTTAGCAAACAAGAAACCGAAAATGCACTTATAGACCTGCAATTTTTAGGAATTGATAATGTATTATTGCTGCGTGGTGATTCTATTAAAACCGAACCCTCGTTTGTTCCCGAACCCGATGGCAATGCTTATGCCATTGACTTGGTTAATCAGGTAAGCAATATGAATAAAGGCATTTACCTGGAAGAAGATATAAAAGACCTGCAACCTACTAACTTTTGCATTGGTGTAGCCGGATACCCGGAAAAACATGCTGAGGCTCCTAATATGATTAGCGATATTAAATACCTAAAAGCAAAAGTAGATGCTGGGGCAGAGTTTATTGTAACACAAATGTTTTTTGACAATAAAAAGTATTTTGATTTTGTAAATCTTTGCCGTAAAAATAATATTAATGTACCCATTATTCCGGGTATTAAAATTCTTACATCAAAAAAACAGGCAACTACTTTGCCTAAAATATTTCATATAGATATACCTGTTGAACTTTATGATTTGGTAGAAAAAGCGAAAGATGATAAAGAAGCAAAAGAAATAGGTGTTAATTGGTGTATTAAACAATCTAAAGAACTTATTGGGGCAAATGTACCATGTCTGCATTTTTATACCATGGGCTTAAGCGAAACTACCGCCAGAGTTGCTAAGGAGGTTTTTTAAATCCTATGTTTTAGTTTTATGATTTGGTCATGCGTTGCCTTTGCATCTCATATAATATCATGCCGCAAGCAACCGATACGTTGAGGGATGCAATATTGCCATGCATGGGTATTTTGGCTTTTTGATCGGCCATTTTTAAATATTCTGCAGAAATTCCCTCATCTTCCGAACCCATAATAATAGCCAGAGGAATATTGAAATCAACATCGGCAATATTTTTTACGCCTTTTTCGGTACAGGCAATGATGGTTAAACCTGATTCTTTTAAATAAGTAATGGTGTTTTTTAAATTGTCTTCGCGACAAACCGGTAGTGTGTGCAGGGCTCCTGCAGATGTTTTTACTGCATCAGCAGTAACCAATGCGCTCCCTCTGGAAGGGATAACTACTGCATTAACTCCCATACATTGAGCCGTACGGCATATCGCGCCAAAATTTCTGACATCGGTAATTCGGTCTAAAATAAGTATTACCGGCTGTAACCCTTGCTCAAAAAGTCCGGGTAGTAAATTTTCAATTTTATGATAATTTACCGGGCTAATGTAAGCAATCACTCCTTGATGGTTTTTTCTTGAAATGGAATTAAGTTTTTCGGCAGGAACAAACTGAAAGCTTACATTATTTGCTTTTATTTCTTTTTTTAATTCTGTAAACAGACTGTTTTCAATACCTTTCTGGAGTAAAATTTTATTTATCTCTTTTCCGGCTCTTAGCGCTTCAATAACAGCACGGGTGCCAAAAATTAAATCTTTATTATTTGTTGTATGCATATTATTTAAATAAACTGCCGTAATAATTTAATTGAGGTAACACGCTTTTTTCTCTTTTTAATTCGTATTGATATATAACTTCACCCAGTTTTTTCATAAAAGGAAAAGCTAATTCGTTATATTCATAGAGGTCGTCACCCAATACATTATTTTTATTGGTATAAATTCTGGCTGCTAAAAAAAATTCAACATTATTTTTCGTGTCAAAAAAGTAGGCACAATCATTCGTGTATCCGTATGCTTGTCCGCAGATATTTATGGCTCTGACAGGAGTCGTTATATCGCTTGTATCATTGCCATTCATCAGAAAAAGTGTATATCCGTCTTCCGCAAATTCGTAAGTTTTATTTCTTATGTACAAGTCTTCTTGCGGATACAAACCCAGCAGTTTTAACAGTACTCTTTGTTCAAATCGGCTGAGGTTTAGTTTTTCTTTTCCTTCCAGGTGTTCGTTCATCACCAGTTTAATAAGTAATTTATTAATATCATACAAAGATATTCGGTTGTGCCCTGTAAAATTGCGTGGTTTGTTAATAATTTGTCCGTTAAGTAAATGTGCTTTGCCAATTGTTGCACGGTTGTATTTTGCGACAGGTCGTTCAGTAGAAATTTTCATTTCTTCGCGAGCAATAAAAATGGTATCATGGTTATATAGTATAAACGGGCGCGAAATATTTTGTTCGTACTCATCACATACTAAAAATTTTCTGGTTACGGCAATATCGTTTAATCGCAAATCTTTGCAACGCATGGTAATATAATCTTGTCCTACAAAATCAAGTATTTTATTATAACTTTCGTTATCGCTGTAAACAATCATGGCGGTAATTAAATCCTTTAAAGTGTATAATGAAGGTTTCAGGCTGATTTTTACAGCGGTTGATTTTTTTATCGGTTGTTCAGAATTTGCAAGTTCAGGATTAAGCAGTGCTAATTGTTCTTTTTCTATCCGGTATCTTTTACATATGTCTTGGAAGGTTTGCTTGCCATTAGCCCGAACATATTTATATGAGTAATTTTGGTACCGGTGGTTGTTGCAAAATGTATTTGTATCGAATTTTATGTAGTAATCCAGTCCTGCATCAGCATAATTGCTTCTTAGTTTTTCCAAAGCAAAAATTGCTACCGGCAACTTAACTAAGCTTGCAGGATAAAAATAATTTTCGCTGTTTCCGTATTTGTATATTGTAAAAGTAGGTGTGTTATCGGTATTTCTGTTTATTTGTGTGTAAATAATTTCTAATTGATAGGTATCTTGTTTTTTAAAAATTTTTTTAAATTCTTTCATCTGTTTAAATATTTCTTTCCAAAATATTTTAGAATTGGTTGCTGCTGTAAATTCCTGAGCAAATAATGAGTTAAGCTGAAACGTAAGCATCAATAAAAATACTCTCATAACATCAGTTTTTTATAAATAGTTGCCAGCTTTGTTTTTTATCGCCCCAATGATAACCTAAATGATAAGGTAATTTTTGTACTTGTTTATTTTTTTGGTATGCGCTGTCTAAGTCATATTGAAAAGTATAATCTCCAAAATCTTTAACGGGACGAGTGTATTCACCAAATAAAATGATATTCATTTTTTTATCATTCTTAACATATTTATATGGAATACCTGTGTCATCCTGAAAAATAGCATGGCTTTTATCAAGAATAAATTTTCGAATTTTACTGAATGTTGAATAATGTAGTAAATAAGATGCCGATTTGATGAAAGTATTTACCGTATCAAACATTGAAATAAATATTTCTAATTCGGGTTTTAAGCCAAGACCTTTATCAGAAATATCGGCATCAAAATATAACAAAGTTTTTTCCTGGTTTAATTGGTGATTTTTCAGGATAAATTTTATGCCTTTTACACCTTTAAAATTTTTGGTTGTCCATAGCGAGTCAATCAGTTTACCTTTTTTATCAAGGGTTACTTTTTTTATTTGTCTTATTTCATGTCCGGTACGCGTAATAAACGTATAAAAAACAGGCAACACACCTTTGGCTTTGTTGCCTTGTAAATCAGCAGCCATATTTTTGGTGATAAAATAACTTTTATGATATACATCTCTTAGTGCATTATCTACACTTTCTAAAAATATTTGTCTGGTTTCGGGATTGAGTTTGGTAATTTCAGGTATGTCGCTGATAGGTTCCATAGCCATCATTATATATGTTTGGGCATAAGGAAAAAAGTGATACAGGTGTAAAAAATCGGGGCCGGAAAAAGGGTAAAACACCGTAAAAGAATCTTTTAAATAATTGCTAAATACCAGTTCTCTCCATTTGTCTATAGAATCTAAACGTTGGGATTTAATTTTCTGCCAGTTTTTATCGCAGTTTAAAGCATAATTTTTCCAGTAATTATTGTTTTGTAGTTCAGTAAACGGGTTGTTATTGGTTTGTTTTAAACCTGCAATATATCGGGCAGTATAATCTACCACGCTGTCTCGTTTTGTTTCGGGTTTTACATTGTGCGGAACAGTATTTACCGTATCAATAAATTTATCATTGGTATTTAATGCTGAAGTATTTTTTTCGCTGCAAGAATTGAAAAATAAAATGCCGGGAAATAAAAAATATATCATCCTGTTTTTAAGATCCATTTGGCTTTTTTAAGGCATAAATATACAGTAAAAGTCCGAGTAAAATAGTTCCTCCCGAATAAACCAGATTCAGGGGCTTTTGCATGGCAAAAAATATTATCATCCACAGGGTTGCAATAATAAATATTACAGGTGTAATTGGGTAAAGCGGTGTTTTAAATTTTTCTGCCTGAGGCAATCTTTTACGCAACAAAAAAACACCAAAAACAGTAAGCAATGAAAAAATTAAAAGCGTTATACTGATATATTCTATGATACTACCCAGGTTGCTGAATAATACCATAACAATAGCTATTGATGATTGTAGTATGATAGCATTTACCGGTGTTCCGCCCGCGCTGTTTTTAGTAAGTTTATAAAATACCGGATAATCTTGTCCTACCTTTTCGAGCACTCGCGGACCTGCAATAATCATAGAACTTATCGTTGAAACCAATGCCAGGCTAAACAAGCCCGAAAAAATTACTCCCACATCCGAGCCAAATAAATATAATGCCACTTCGTTGCCTATGTCGTATTTACCTTTTAAGCTATCCATGGGTGCAGCATATAAAAACATGGCATTTAAACTTATATATACTGCAGTTACCAGTAATGTGCCCGTAATAATTGATCGCGGTATATTTTTTAACGGGTTAATTACATTGCCGGCTATGTATGCAGTTGCATTCCAACCCGAATAGGCATACATTACATATACCAGCGCTCCTGCAAAAGCCAGGCTGCCAGTATAGGGATAGCTGTTGTTGGTGGGTGCAAACGATTTTACACCCGAAGCATTACCAATAAAAAAGGGAACTGTACAAAAAAATATGATTAGTCCTAATTTAATAAGCGTTAATATAGTTTGCACGGCACCACCGGTTTTAACACCGGCAATATGTACCAACGATAAGATGATAATGACTGCGATAGAAACTATTTTATATAAAGGCAACGCAAAGCCGGCTATAAAAATTAAATCAGTATCGTTAAAACCAAAAATAGGAGAGGAATAAGTACCCAGTGCTATTGCATTGGCACAAACCGGGGCGGCAAAACCTGCAAACAAAGAAATAAAAGCGCTGGCAAAACCCAGCGAAGGATGATAAATGCGTGAAAGAAACAAATATTCTCCTCCCGATTCTTTTAAAGTGGTGGCTACCTCGGCATAAACAAATGCTCCGCAAAGAGCAATGATACCTCCCGTAAACCACAATAACAGTATGGTAAATGCATCCGGAATACCGGCCGGAAAATCCAGTAATTGAAATCCCAGGGAGGTAAATACACCCGTGCCAATCATGTTAGCTACTACTACCGAAATGGCTGCCGTAAGTGTATATTTCTTTGCTTGATTCATCCGGCAAAGAAAGTAAAAAGTTTTCTGTTGTTAACAAGCCGGGTAATTATTTTAATTCAAGAGCTATAATTTTGCTTATTATTCTGCATCTTTACAAACATAAACCTGATTTATGCTACAATACGGATTAGTTGGATACCCGCTTACACACTCATTTTCGAAAAAATATTTTACCGAAAAATTTCATACAGAAAATATTTCTGCCGATTACCTTAATTTTGAAACAGATGATATCACCGGAATTAAAACTATTATTGAAAATCACCCTTCGCTTAAAGGATTAAATATCACCATCCCATACAAAGAACAAATAATAAAATTTATTGACGAATTACACCCCGAAGCAGCTCAGGTGGGCGCAGTAAATACCCTGCTTATTAAACGTGTTTCAACAAACTATCATACCATCGGATATAATACAGATATTTATGGCTTTAGCCAAAGTTTAAAACCCTTACTAAAAAGCAATCATTACAAAGCATTAATTTTAGGTAATGGCGGAGCAGCCAAAGCAGTAAAATATGTGTTGAGACAATTAGGTATAGAAGTTTTTACGGTAAGTCGCAGCGGAACAACAGATTTTACTTACAAAGACTTAAACAAATACACGATAGAAAATATACCGCTGATTATTAATACAACGCCCCTGGGCATGTATCCGCATATTGATTTATATCCGCAAATACCCTTCGAATTTATTGGCGAAAAACACCTTTGTTATGATTTAATTTATAATCCGCAGGAAACATTGTTTTTGCAAAAAGCAAAAGCACGGGGAGCACTTATTTCTAACGGATACAATATGTTGATTTTGCAAGCAGAAAAAGCATGGGAAATATGGAATGAAAAACATTAAATACAAATCAAATGAACGAAGCAAAAACCATAGTTAATAAAATGTATAAAAACGATGCTTTTAGTCAGTGGTTAGGCATCGAGCGGGTAGCCGAAAAAGCAGGGTATTGTGTGTTACAAATGAAAGTGAACAAGCAAATGCTAAATGGATTTTTTATTGCACACGGAGGTATTACCTATTCGCTGGCCGATAGCGCACTGGCTTTTGCATCCAATTCGCATGGACGCATGTGTGTGTCTGTTGAAACTTCTATTTCGCATCTGCAACCTGTTAAAGATGGAGATGTATTAACAGCTACAGCTAAAGAAAAAAGTTGTTCTAATAAAATCGCAGTTTATGAAGTAGAAATTAAAAATCAAAACGATATATTGGTGGCATTATTTAAAGGTACTGTTTATCGCACTTCGCAGGAATGGGACAAAAAATAAAATTTTTGTTTTGATTAAATAAATTTACTTTTGCACCCCTAGATATATTATTTTTTAAAATGAAAGCGGTATATATAGTTAATGGTATCAGAACGGCTATAGGAAATTTTGCAGGAAGTTTGTCCACTGTCAGAACAGATGACTTAGCTGCTCATGTATTGACAAAACTTATCGAAAAAAATAAACAAATTGATTTAAATGAAATAGAAGATATTGTAATGGGCTGTGCCAATCAGGCAGGCGAAGACAACCGCAATGTAGCGCGCATGGCTTTGCTTTTGGCAGGCATACCCTATACAGTACCGGGAGAAACCGTAAACCGATTGTGTGCTTCGGGTATGAGCGCTATTATGAATGCAGCGCGTATTTTGCAAACAGGCAATGGTACATTGGCAATTGCAGGAGGAGTAGAAAATATGACCAGAGGTCCCTGGGTTATTTCTAAAACAAGCACTGCCTTTGGTCGTGATGCACAAATGTACGATACAAGTTTTGGCTGGCGCTTTATAAATCCTAAGCTTAAAGAATTATATGGCGTTGATAGCATGGGCGAAACAGCCGAAAATCTTGCCGATCTATATAAAATTTCAAGAAACGATCAGGATAAATTTGCATTGTGGTCGCAGCAAAAAGCTGCTATAGCAATGAATAACGGCAGACTGGCAGAAGAAATAACACCGGTTGAAATACCGCAAAAAAAAGGTGAAGCCATCATCTTTAATAAGGATGAATTTATTAAACCATTAACCAACGCAGAAACACTTTCTAAATTAAAACCGGCCTTTAGAAAAGAAGGTAGTGTTACAGCGGGAAATGCTTCAGGATTAAATGATGGTGCTGCAGCCGTATTATTGGCCACCGAAGAAGCTATAAAAAAATATAATTTTAAACCTCTTGCCAGAATTGTTTCATCGGCAGTAGTTGGTGTTGAACCGCGCATCATGGGTATAGGTCCTGTTAAAGCCACCGAAAAAGCATTGCAGCGCGCAGGCATAAAGCTAAATGAAGTTGATGTAATTGAATTAAACGAAGCATTTGCAGCGCAAGTGCTGGCATGCACCCGCAACATGGGGATAGCTGATGACGATCCTCGTTTAAATATCAACGGTGGAGCTATAGCATTAGGCCATCCGCTGGGTATGAGCGGAACTCGTATTACTTTAACCGCGGCTATTGAATTACAAAAAACCAATAAACGCTATGCCTTGGCAACTATGTGTATAGGCGTAGGGCAAGGTTATGCCATTGTATTAGAAAAAGTTTAACAAAAATAGTATTGAGTTTACCGGGAATAAAAATCAATTATTAATTATTAAAATTTAGAAACTATGAGTATGCTTAAGAGCTTTGAAGAACTTGATGTGTATAAGAAGTGCAGAGAGTTCAGACAGGAAATCTCTAACTTAGTAAAAAATTTACCGCAACACGAACAATTGCGTTTACAGGCACAACTATTACGTTCATCCCGTGCCGTAACTACCGCCATTGCCGAAGGTTTTGGCCGCTTTCATCATTTAGAAAATATCCAATTCTGCCGCCAGGCAAGAGGTTCTATGATGGAAACTTTAGAAAATCTGATTATAGCGATGGACGAAGGATATATTACCAATCAACAATTAGAAGACCTTCGCAATAAGCAGGGAGAATGTTTGCGCGTGCTTAACGGTTATATTTCTTACCTTAAAAAAGCAAAAAACCGCGCATTTGAGGCTGTTCCGGTTTCTCCCAATTATCAGGAAAACAACGGAAACGAAGCCAATGGAAACACCATAAACGAAGATTCATTTTTTAAAATTTAAAATAAATTTAAAATACAATTCCCGGTAGCTCAATTTATTTTTTCAGTTTTATTTTACATCCTATAAAATGAATTTTGACTTACTTGCAGATAACCTAACTAACCCCGCATTATTGTTTTTTGTATTAGGTATCGTAGCCGTTTATTTAAAAAGCGATTTAAAAATACCTGCCAATTCTTCAAAATTCATTTCGCTTTATTTGCTCTTTGCCATTGGGTTTAAAGGCGGTCAGGAATTGTCGCACGAAACATTTAATGCGGAGATAGGGCTTTCCATGTTGTTTGGTATTTTACTATCGCTATTTATACCTTTTTATACTTTTTTTATTTTAAAAAGAAAGTTAGGAATATTTAATGCCGGTGCCGTTGCTGCAAGCTACGGTTCGGTGAGTGCGGTAACCTTTGTTACGGCAGCATCTTATTTGGAAACCCGACAAATTAATTTCAGCGGACACATGGTAGCTATCATGGCCCTCATGGAATCGCCAGCTATTATTATGGCCCTGCTACTTATTTCAGTTTATAATAATAATGATGAATCAGCCATAAAAAAAAGTATTGCCATTAAACATTCTTTTACTAACGGCAGTGTGCTTATGGTATTAGGGAGCCTACTGATAGGATTTTTTGCAGATGCCAAACAGGCCGAAGGTATAAAACCTTTTACCAACGATTTGTTTAAAGGGTTTTTGGCAATTTTTTTATTGGATATGGGTATTACTAGCGGTAAAAAACTGAAAGCATTTTTTTCGTTTGGAATTTATCCGTTTTTATTTGCCATACTTATACCGTTAATAAATGGTTCTTTGGCAGCCATTGCCAGTTTAATGGTTACCGAAGATATAGGCAACAGATTTATGTTTTCAATTTTAGCAGCAAGCGCCTCATATATTGCGGTGCCCGCAGCTATGCGTATATCGGTACCTAAAGCAGAACCCGGTTTGTTTATTCCGATGGCATTAGCAATTACTTTTCCTCTAAATATTACCTTGGGTATGCCGGTATACTTTTCACTTATACAAATTTGTAATTAGTACGCAATAATTTGTATATTAAATTTATAGAATCAGTTTGAAGTGAAAATTTTATTTGTTTTATTCAAATCCTTTTCTTTTTATTTCTTTTAACAATAGGCTGTAATAATCAACTTTTTTTATTTTGGCTTTTAACCAGCAATAAAATGCGATTGATTTGGGTTCTTCTTGTTCGGCTGTTGTTAAAAATATTTTATTGAGGCTTAGTTTTTCAAAATCTTTTACAGTAAAAGCATTGGGATTTTCGAAATAGTTTTTTAGTATCGAAACAAATATCTTGGCTTTGTTATATAAAGCTAAATCAAATAAACTACTGTATCTTTTGCTAAGCGAATGAAGTGTTTTTATGGCCAGGTCATCGTGTCCTAGTTCATATTGAACAATACAAGTTATTAATTTTTTTCTCATCACCCATTCTTTGCCCATTTTTTTTTCATACCAATCATCGCTATGATACATTTGAATTAATAAAGCATTGGCTTTTTTAAATTGCGCGGCATTAAAGTAATAGAAAACGAGATTTAAACACATGTTAAGATAGTTCTCATCGTTTTTTGAAACAAACATGTGCAGATATTCTTCCTGAATTGTAATGGCGCTTACATTTTTTCCGGTTAGTGAATACACCGAGCTTAATAAGGAGATATAAAGACCGTAGTATTTATTTTTTTCTTTGATTGGGTAGCGATTTATTTCTTCTTTCAAAAGGGTTAATTTTTTTAAGCAGTTGCTAAACTTCCGGTTTCGGTAGTATATATGGCAAAGCATATACAACAACCTAAGTTTGTAGCTATGCCACTTAGCCTGATTACCGGTTATAGCATTAAATTTATCGTACTGTTCTTCGATATAATGTTCAAAATTTGCCAACATTCTTTGTGCCAGGTATGCGTTTCTTACTATTTCGGTTAAAGCAAAAACAGCAGCAGGTCTTTTAGAAATAAAAGGTAAATTTTGTAAATGTTCAATGTATTCAGTAAACTCCTGCGTATCGGCAGTTATTTTTACTGTTTTTAATTTATCTTTGGCTTCAGCCAGATATTCGGTAATTAATTCGTCTTCATCACAAAGTTTTTTAGCAATTTTCTTTCTGCGTTTAATTTCTGTCAGCGCTAAGGCATAAGGTGTATGCGCATAATCTAACATAAGTAAATATAAAGAGTTTAATACAACATAATTTTCTTCGTTGATAGCTTTTTGTTCGGCTTTGAGCAGATATTTCCAAGCAAGGCGATGAATATTGTTTTCAAAAAGATAGCGGCAAACTTTAATGGTGTTTAATAAATTACCGGTTCCGCTTAAATCATTGTCTTTATATTTTAAGGCAATAAATTCGGTTAAAGCATAATACAGACGCTTTCGCAAAGCCTGATATTGTTCAATTTGATTTTTTTGTTTAAGATTAAACAATTTCCCTGCATCAAAATCATCGCCCCGCATTTTATTAAACAAATTAATGTCTTTGCGATTTTCTTTTGCATATTGTAGGGCAATAAATTTTTTAAATTCATTGCTTTCTTTTTCATTTAAATTCTTAATTAATTCCTGCAAATTGTCCATAAAATTATATCCGTATTAATAAAATTAAAATATTTAAAATCAATAAGTTAAAATTTTATTATTCATTTTTTTATATCCTAAATTAGTAAAAATTCATTTTCTGTCTTATCAAACCTGCCATAGGTTTGCATCATGAAATTTAAAAACCTTTTACTCATGAAAACGATCATTAAAAACAAAAAACAATTACTTAAAAAGTGCTTTAAAGTAATAAAACATCATCAATGTTATGTAAAAAACATGATGATGTTTGTTTCAATCTGTTTAACTCTATTTACCGTTCGGGCACAAACCACCAAACCCAGTTTAACGGTTTTAAATGTAGATGTAAGCGGAAACATTGCTTTAACCCCTGCTGAGGCAGGCAATATTTTGCGGTTGGAGGCCGAAAAGCTCGGAAACTTTGAAGTAACCGACCGTTATGATGTATTTTATCTGATTGACAAAAATCAAATTAAAATAAATAATTGCTACGGAAAAACGTGTTTAACCGAAGTAGGTTTAAAAATACATTCGGATAAAATGCTTACCGGAACCATAGAACTGATAAACGAAACCATCATTGTTACCATACGGCTGATTGACGTTAAGGCAGGTAAAATTGAAAAATCAAATGTGCGTGAATTTTTAAAACTACCCAGCGAAATTCAAAACATGATAGCCATTACCCTCAAAGAAATGTTTGGCATGGAAAGTAATTTAGAATTGGTAAACAATCTTACGAAAAAGAACAACTATGAAAATGCAATCAACAACCCAAATAAAACAAGATTATCATTAGATGGCCCCCGGATGGGATGTGTATTAATAACCGGTGAACACGCAAAAATTTTAAAATCGCCCGAAGCAAATGGTGGATTTGATGCATTTCCGTTGATGTTTCAGTTTGGGTATCAATTCGAAAAACAATACCTCAATGAGGGCAGAGTACAGGCGTTATTTGAATTTATTCCGATGCTTACCGGGTTAGAGCAAGGAATATTTTTACCAAGTTTTACCCTGATGCACGGAGTAAGAGATAATAAAACAGGTTTAGAATTTGCATTTGGCCCTACCATTGCATTAACAACAAAAGCAAGCGGCTATTTTGACGAAAACAATCAATGGCAATTAACTAGCCATTGGAAAGACACGGTTCCCAATCCTTATCCCATTGTCAGAAGAATAGATAAAAGAGGAAGTGCAGATGTTAATACAGGCTTTGTTATTGCAGCGGGTTTTACAATCAAATCGGGTAAACTTAACATGCCGTTTAATTTATATACAGCCATGTCTAAAGGCGGTATAAGATATGGTTTTTCTTTTGGCTTTAATGTGCGCAAAGATGAGCAGTCAGAAAAAAGAAAAGTTAAAATGGATTACATCTGGTAACAAGTCAAGCCCTTGCGATTAGTTCCCTGCACTGCTGCCGTTCTTCATGCAGTCGAGTAACAAGGATGATTTCTGAGCACCTGTTGCCGGGAACCGCAAGGCACCAATTCACCTCTCTTACACGGCATAAGAGAGGTTTTTTAGTTAATAATAGTTAATAACTGTGTTGATGCAATATTTTGAGTTGTAATTTAGTTATGTATAAACCTGTAATTTTGTAAAAAAAATCGCATGATTGAGCAAAAAGAAAAACCTAAACAACGGGATGCATTATATATTACAATCATTATTTTATTGCTGGCTGGAGCCGGATTTATTTACTGGCAATTGCGCGATGTACAAAAAAATCTGGCTACCTGCAAAGAAAATACCGATGTCATGCAAAAAGAAATAGCCGATTTAAATAATTTGCTTAAAAATAATCCTGAGGTGGCTCTTATGGGCGAAAATCTTCGCGACAATATCCAGCAAATGCTCGATGAGTATGCGGGCATGAAAACAAACAACAAAGAAATGCAAGAAAAAATAGCCGTACAAATACACCAATTAGACTCGCTCAAGCAACTTGCCGAAAGACATAAATATGATGCCTATACCATTATGAAATTGCGCAAAGAAACCGAAACACTAAGAAAAATAATGCAAGGATATGTGCACACGATTGACTCATTAAATACGCTGAATGTAAAACTAAAAACAGAATTAAAAGTTAAAGAAAATGAACTTACCGAAGTAAAAGATGAACGCGATAAAGTAAAAGAAAAAAATAAAACCCTTGAAGAAACAGTTGCCAAAGGCTCTGCTTTGCAAACTTCATCGCTTACGGCCGGAGCCATACATTTGCGCAACAGCGGCAAACAAATAGAAACAACCCGTGCAGGAAGAGCCGACATGATAAAAGCTTGTTGTACCATTCTTGAAAACCCCATTGCCAAACCCGGAGCTAAATATATTTACATGGTAGTTATTAAACCTGATGCAACCATACTTACTCAAAATCCGGCTGAAACCTTTAAATGGCAAGGAGGAGAAAGCCAATATAGCCTGCAACGCGAAATTGATTACCAAAACCAGTCGCTTGAACTTTGTTTATATGCCGATGTAAAAGAAGAACTTCCTAAAGGCACTTACACAGTGCAGTTATTTTGCGAAAAAGCTAAAATCGGACAAACAACTTTTGTATTAAAGTAGAAATTTTAATCTCAAATTTCTAATCATGTATTTTGGGTTAATATTCTTTTTTGAACATCATTTCGTCCGATTGCCCTGTTTTCTGGTGAATAGTTTTTTTGTTTCTAATGATAATTTCGAGTGAATTATAAATTCTATCTAATAACACATATTTGATTTTTGAAACATCCCTTTTACAACCACAAGAAAAAATTACTGACGAAAAAAGTGATGATTTAAAGATTAAAATTTATCAATCAGGCTATAGCTTTTTCAAATGCCTTTTGTATTACATCGCTGTACAGGTGACCAAAAGTAGCAATACACCAGGTTTTTAAGATCAAGCGCTCTTCTTTTTTAATCCAGCGCAAAGATTTGCGCAGTTCTTTTTCAAAAAGTTTACGGTCGAAGCTAACTTTTTGAAGTATTTGTTTGCTTAATTCTAACATGGCGTTTTATTTTATTGGTTGAAATTAGTTAATTCAAAAACAATAGTCAAGCTATTTAAAAAAGTTAACATCATTTTATAATTTTATGTAAAAAAAATTGAAATGTGTTAAATACGCATAAATCATAGGATTTATTGTTCTTGTTTAAAAATCTTCCTTCATAACTTAACGTGGGTAGCTTATAAACCCCGCATTCAGATACTTAATACGATTAAGCAAGCGATAGGTTTAAACGTCCATGGCCGAATTAAGTAGTCATAAACAGCCGAATTTTGCAGGATGCTAAACCAACCATAGCAATAAATTATTATTGTTAAAATATCTCAAAAAAATATAGTTTTAGCGTTAATTTTATTGTTTCGTGTTTAAATCTTCTTTTTTACGTAACTTTACGCTTTTAATATGAGTTCTGTTTACGATAAGTACGAAGCTGTGATTGGGTTGGAAGTACACACCCAGTTGCTAACCAAAAGTAAAAATTTTTCGGGCGATGCCAATGAGTTTGGAGCCGAGCCTAATACTAATATCAGTGTAATTTCTCTCGGTTATCCGGGTACTTTACCCCGTTTAAACAAAAAAACCATTGAATATGCTGTAAAACTTGGTATAGCTTGTAATTGCAAAATACGCAAACAAATGCACTTTGCTCGTAAAAATTATTTTTATGCTGACTTACCCAAAGGTTATCAAATAACACAAGATACCACACCTATTTGCACAGAAGGATTTATTACTATCAAAGATGATAACAACCGTGATAAAAAAATTAGACTTACGCGCATACACATTGAAGAAGATGCCGGAAAAAGCATCCATGACATAGACCCCTTTAATACCTTAGTAGATTTAAACCGTGCAGGCGTGCCGTTGCTTGAAATAGTTTCCGAACCCGATATCAAGACTTCCAAAGAAGCATACAACTACTTAACCGAAATCAGAAAACTGGTTCGCTATCTCGAAATTTGTGATGGTAATATGGAAGAAGGCTCCCTGCGTTGCGATGCCAATATATCGGTTAAACTTAAAGGAGATGATAAATTTGGCACCAAAGTAGAAGTAAAAAACATGAACTCAATACGCAATGTACAACGAGCTATCGAATACGAAATTAAAAGACAAATAGATTTATTGGAATCAGGACAATCATTTGAACAGGAAACACGCTCGTTTGATGCTGCCAAAGGTGTAACTATAAGCATGCGTAGCAAAGAACGCGCACATGATTACAGATATTTTCCTGAACCCGACTTGCAACCGGTTACAGTAAGCGAGAATTATATACACCAAATAAAAAATACATTGCCTCCATTACCCGTTCAACTGTTTCAAAAATACACACAACAATACTCCTTATCAGAGTACGATGCTTACATCATTACAGATGATAAACACACCGCATTATATTTTGAAGAAATAATTAAACATACATCAAATTACAAAGCGGCAGCTAACTGGCTGATGGGCACAATAAAATCATACCTGAATGAAAATGCCATCCCTATAGAAGAATTTAGAATCAGCCCGCAGCAAATTGCAAAAATTATTTCATTGGTAGATGAAGGAAAAGTTAGTAATACCGTTGCATCGCAAAATATTTTTCCGGCTTTGATTGCGCATCCTGATAAAGAACCTCTTACCATTGCTCAGGAAAATAACTGGATACAAGAAAGCAATACCGATGTTTTATTGCAGTTGGTTAAACAAGCAATACAAAACATAGGTAATGAAAAAGTAATGGAATATAAAAAAGGAAAAAAAGGTTTGGTTGGATTGTTTATGGGAGAAGTTATGAAACTTTCGAAAGGTAAAGCCGACCCTAAAGAAGCAAACAGGTTACTGTTACAAACACTCGATAATATTTAACAACCGAATAATTTATGAAGAAAAAATTAATATATGTTTTTGCAATAGTTTTGCTGGCATCCTGCTCGGGCAAACAAGGATTTAAAATATCTGGTAAACTGAAAGGCGGTAAAGACCTAATGGCATATTTAAGTCGCTACGAAGGCAATGTGCCTAAGGTTATTGACTCATGCAAAATAAAAAGTGATGATAGTTTTGAATTGTATTTTACAAAAAAATCACCCGATTTTTACAGCTTGTCAGTAGCTACAAAACAAAACAACTATATGGTATTGTTGTTAGACAGCAGCGACAATAACATGACTATTAATGCACGTTACGACAGCTTGTTGAGCAGTTATCGTGTTAGTGGGTCACCTAAAAATGAAATGCTGAAAGAATATTATACCAAAAGCGGTGAATATTATAAAAAACGCGAAGAGCTACGCAATAAACTCTCCTCTTTTGATATTCATGATACCATCAACAGGAATCAGGTATTGGCTGAGGTAAACGAGGTAAAAAAATCGTTTAATACCTACCGCAATGCATTTGTAGATGCCAATCAGGCATCGGCAGCAGCGCTTGTTGCACTGGCTGATTTTGATATGAATATCGAGGAAGATTTGGAATATATCAAAAAAATTGAAGCAGCCATTCGTTTGACCATGCCCAATAGCCAATATCATAAATCGCTTTTGGCACAACTGCAGCAAGCCGAACAAAACAAACAAATGCTTGCCTTGCAAAAAGCCGAAGAAGAACGTCTGGCACAAATACTTAAACCCGGAACACCCGCCCCTGAAATTAAACTCAACGACCCTGATGGTAAACCCATTGCACTTTCTTCGTTAAGAGGTAAAATTGTACTTATTGATTTTTGGGCAAGTTGGTGCAGACCTTGCCGTGCAGAAAATCCCAATGTGGTAAAAGTATATAATCAATACAAATCAAAAGGATTTGAAATATACTCCGTTTCCTTAGATAATAACCGCGATAATTGGGTAAATGCCATCCGCGAAGATGGTTTGGTATGGAAATCGCATGTAAGTGACTTGCAAATGTGGAACTCTTCGGTAGTATCGCAGTATAGTATTTCAGGAATACCTTTTACGGTATTAATTGACAGAAAAGGCAATATTATACAAACGAACCTTAGAGGCCAGGCATTAGAAGAAAAACTTAAAGAATTATTCGCATCTTAATAAAATCAAATTATGCTAAAAAATATTTTCATTACCCTAAGTATATTGTTTGTGGTTTTTACTACATCTGCCCAAAAAGCAATTAACAAAAATGAAACCCAAACAAAAAATAATACTTCATCGGTTAGTATCAGCATCACACTAAAAAATGCAAGCGGTAAAAAAATTTACATGGAGCGTTTTGAAAACAACACTACCATAAAAATTGACAGCGCAACTGCCGATAAAAAAAATAGATTTAACTTCAAAAAAAGTATTCAAAGTGTAGATTTTTATCGCTTTACAGTATCATCTCCGTCACTTGCAAACGATTTTTTTGTACTGATTCTTTCGCCCGGTGAAAAAGTAATGGTTGATGCAGATGCAAACAATTTAGGAAAAACCTATCAGGTATCAGGTTCAGTACACTCCGAAAAATTGCGTTATTTTAATCACCTGGTGGTACAATACATAGAAAAACGCGATTCCCTGCAAATGCTTGTTCGCGAGTATTCGCAAAAAGGCGATTATGCCAACGCCCAAAGAGTAAACAATGAAGCCCAGGCAGCATACGTTAATTTTCAACAACAAAGAGATATTTTTTTGGAAGAAAATATTAACTCACCGGCTATATTGGGAGTATTATCACATATTGATACCAATAACGATTTGGAGCGAATGAAAAAAATAGAAGCAGGCTTAGCACAATCCATGCCGGGTTCGCAGTATCATGAATCAGTTAAAGCATTGGTTTTACAAACCGAAAAACGCAAACAAGCCGAAGAAGAACAACGTAAGCAACAACAATTGCTTTTGCAAAGAATTGCTCCGGGAAAAGAAGCCCCGGAAATAGAAATGAATTTGCCTGACGGTAAACCTCTTAAATTATCATCTTTGCGAGGTAACTACGTTTTAATTGATTTTTGGGCTAGTTGGTGCGGACCATGTCGCAAAGAAAATCCCAATGTAGTTCGTATATACGAAAAATATAAAAACAAAGGATTTACAATTTACAGTGTTTCCATAGACCATAACCGCGATAATTGGCTTGCTGCAATCGAAAAAGATAAATTAACCTGGAAAAACCATGTTAGTTCATTGCAAGGATGGCAAACCCCCATATTAAAAGAATACGGTGTAAATGGTGTTCCGTTTACGGTACTGCTCGATAAAGAAGGTAAAATTATTGAAACAAATTTGCGTGGAGAACATTTAGAAAACAAACTCCGCGAAATTTTTGGGTATTAATTACACACCTATAACAAGTATACATATCTTTAAACAATAGTTGCCCGATAAACTAACGACTCCTACATCACCCGGTAAAAATCATTTCTGACAAGGGTAGCTGAGTAATCTAAACTAAAATTATATTCAATTTATTAAACTGTATTAAGCACACTAATACGTAATGCAGGATAAATCTCAATATAATATTTGCCAAATCGAAGTTAACTCAACTAAACAAATACTTAGGCACATACTTTACCTCCTATAGATTAATTAGGTTTTAAAATACGTATTTATGCGTATTTCAAAAAATATTTCTTATATAAAACTTTGCAGTAATAAATTACAAAATATATACATTATGAATAAAATAAATTTAATTGCCTCTGTAATGCTATTTTTAGTAATTATATCGAATGCACAAGAAGTAAAGTATAAAATTTCGGAAGATACTCCCGAAAAAATAAATAATTTTTCATGTAATATAGATTTATTGCACATGGATGGCGGGTTTAACAACCTGGATGGATTGAGTTTTAATGTGGGTTTATGGGGACATGCAATGTATAAACAAAAGTTTGGAGCAGATTATTCTATCAGGTATGGCTTAATTACATTTGGCAATGCATTTGGAAATGAAGACTTGGCTAATAATACAATTATACAATTGGGTGGAAATATCCTGCTCAATCAAAAAAATATTTTGGCAGATAACGTAATATATCTCAAGTCAGAGTCGGCAGGTTATAACTACCGGGGAAACGAAATTACCCGCGTTACCTATATTAAAGTAAAATCAGGAAGATGGAAATACCAGGCTGCACGTGCCGGTTTATATTTTAAACGCAATATGTATGTTATTGAAAATCCTGATGGAGAAGATTACAAAGGCAATTATTATACCCTGGGATTATACGGAGGGATATGTTTAGGAAATGCAGCTAAAGTGCTCATACAAACTGATAATTTCGGAGAAAAAGGGAGAGCTTTTCACAACCGGTTTTTTTTCGATTTATTACTTACGCCTGTGCATAATGTACCCGAAAATGCCAAAGCAAGAGTGCCGGTTGGTGCACGTTTTGTTTGGCAAAATTTACCTGTAGTAAGTGGCAAAAAGAATCGCAAAAAATATAAACAAGGTATTACTGCTGAAATTGAGGCGGGATACAGAATGTTAGACGGATTGTATGTAGCCGGTACATTGTCGTTCTCTATATCCAAAACGCTTAAATTTTTATCGGCAGACGGAACAGATGAATCGAAACAAAGAACTACCGAATAAAATAATTCATATAATAAAGTTAATTATGTTTCAAAAAAAAATATTTTACACTTTACAACTTTTACTGTTTAAATTAATTGTTAATGCTCAAAATGAAGCATATACTTTAATTAATCTCGGAAAAAATATCAATACCGATTTATCAGAGATATCACCATATATTACCCCCGATGGCAGTAAGCTGTTTTTTGTTCGTGCAGACCATCCTGAAAATACCCGTTATCCGGAACCCGGAACACAGGATATATGGTATAGCAAACTGAACGAAAATAATGAATGGATAATGGCAAAGCATTTAGGATATCCGTTTAATACTGCATCCAAAAACACATTAATTGGTCAATCGTCTGATGGTAATGTAAGATATATTAAAGGATATTTTAAAAAGGGTGAATTTATAAAAAACGGATTTAGCGTTAGTTATTTAAGAGAGGATGGTTGGACAGACCCTCAGGGAATTTTAATTCCTAAATACGATAAGATGTCAAAAAAAACTAAATCAGTAACAAATTCTTTATCTGCTTCGAACAATATTTTATTGATGTCATTCAGCACCGCAACATCAGATTTGCATTGTATATATGTGTCATTTTTTAAAGATAACAAATGGACAACTCCCCTTAAATTAGGTAAAGCTATTAATTCGGGATATGGAGATTTTTCGGCTTTTCTGGCTTCTGATAATGTAACTTTATATTTTGCCAGCTACAGACCTGGCGGATACGGAAGTGCCGATATTTATATAAGCAAACGTTTAGACGATACCTGGCAAAATTGGTCGGAACCACAAAACTTAGGTCCGGATATTAATTCCAACGCATGGGATGCCTATTTTACCATTCCTGCAAAAGGCGATTATTTTTATATGGTAAAAAATAATGACATAGTTAAAATTAAATCCAAAGAAAACCAAAAACCCAACCCCGTTGTAATAGTTTCGGGCGTTGTACAAGATGCAAATACAAAAAAATATATAGGTGCAACCATTGCATATTATGATTTAAGTACAGGACAAGAAGTGGGTGTTGCTAATTCGCACCCCTTAACCGGTGAATATACCATTGTATTGCCTTATGGTAAAAATTACGCTTTTAAAGCCATACACAGAGGATATTACTCATTAAATGAAAATTTAGATTTAACAAATTTATCAGAATACAAAGAGCTGCGTAAAAATCTTTTGCTTAAACCCATAGAAACCGGCCAGGCAATCAGAATCAATAATATATTTTTTGAAACTGATAAATCAGTACTTAAACCCGAATCTTTTTTTGAATTGGATAATTTGGTTAAACTATTGCTGGAACACCCTCAGATGCAAATTTCAATATTAGGCCATACCGATAATTCGGGAAGCAATGAATATAATTTAAAATTAAGTAAGGCACGCGCACAATCAGTGGTTGATTATTTAATAACTAAAGGTATTACCAAGGAAAGACTTAGTTATGAAGGTTATGGCGAAACTAAACCGGTGTCGGATAACGATACTGATGAAGGCAAAGCACTAAACAGAAGAGTAGAGTTTATTATTAATAAAATGTGATACTTAACCAATAAACCCATAACTTAGTGTTGGGGATGCATAAAAATACAGATAATAACCACTATTAAAAAATAGAGCTTTATATGCTGATACTTAAATTAAGTACATACTTATACATTAAGATTTACAGATTTATAACCTGAATAAATATATGATAAAAGTTGTAGTAGTTGACGACTTACCTCTGGTAAGAAAAACATTTGCCGAAAAAATAAATGCATCGAGCGATATGCGGGTAGTTGCAGAATTTAAAAACGGTAAAGAAATATTACTTGCAATTACACAAGGACTTGATGCCGATATCATAATTATGGATATAGAAATGCCTGTAATGGATGGCATTGAAGCTACTGAAAAAATAATTTCCAGATATCCTAATACAAAAATAATTATGTGTACGGTATATGATGATACAAATAATCTTTTTAAAGCCGTATGCGCAGGAGCCAAAGGATATTTGCTAAAAGATGAAAAGCCCGAAAAAATTTACCGGGCAATATTTGAAACCTTAGAAGGAGGAAGTGCTATGAGCCCTATTATTGCTATGAAAGCACTTAATTTAATTAAACAGGCACAAACCCCTGAACTAAAAGAAGAAATAGATTATAATTTAACCCCGCGCGAAATGGAAATATTAAATTATTTATCGGCAGGTTTAAGTTACGAACAAATAGCAGACAATTCGGGTATAGCTTATGGAACCGTCAGAAAACACATTGAGAATATTTACAAAAAGCTAAATGCACATAGCAAAATAGAAGCTATAAACAAAGCTAAAAAAGATGGCTTAATATAGTGTATATTTGTATATGAATAAAATATTTACATTGCTTTTATGTTTTTTGTTTACTGCTCTTGCTGCTATTAATACAGATTCAATAATAAATACGTTACACAATAAACAAGGAAAAGAAAAAGCACAAACATTAATAGACTTATGCTATTATCTTTCTGTTAGTAATGTTGACTTATCAATTAAATACGGATATGAAGCATTACGCATTGCTCAATCGCTAAACGACCCCTTATTTGCAGCCGGTTGTGCTAATGACCTCGCATTGACATATTATTATAAAGGGAATTATGATAGCTCTATTATTTTAGCTAATCACGCCTATTTAACCCGTTTAAAATTTGATAAGAAACGCGATGCGGCAGCCAGTTTAAGCAAAGTAGCCTTAGCATATTACGAACAAGGTAATTATACACTTGCATTAGAAAAAAATATAGAAGCCGTAAATCTGTTTGAACAATCAGGCGCAAAGCTCGAATCTGCAAAAATTAAAAATAACATAGGATCGATATTAGAAAGAAATATGCAGCTTGATGAAGCAAAAAATATGTATTTACAATCATCCGAAATTACCCTAAATGCAGGAGACTATGAAGGCTATGTGAGTGCCAAAGGAAATTACGGTATCATTTTAAAAAAACAAGACAGCCTGGATAAAGCCATGGATATTTTTTATGAATTATATGCTGTTGCCCAGAAACACTGCCGAAAAGAATATCTGGCACAAATTTATCAGGAAATTGGTGCAGGCGAACGCAGAAGAAATAATACCACCAAAGGGCTTGAATTTTATTTAAAAGCCAAAGAAATTTATGAACTAATCGGTAGTCTAAATGGTATGGCCATTATTTATATCAATATCGGTAATTGTTATACCGACCTGCGACAATACACCCTCGCACGCACATACTTAACCAAAGGCTTACAACTGTCTATAGATATTAAAAGTTTAATGTGGCAACGTGCAGCCTATCTTGGTTTATACAGCTTAGAAAAAATTAATAATAATTTTATTAATGCTAATACATACCTAGAAAAATACCAGGCAATTAATGATAGTATATATTCATTAGACAATCAAAATAAAATTTTAACCCTGCAAACCAAATACAATACTAAAGAAAAAGATAATAAGATACTTGAACAAAAAAACAAGTTATTGTTGCAACAAAACGAAATAATACAGCAGGAATTAAAAATTAAAAAAGCAAACGTATTGATTATATATTTGATTTTCTTATTGTTTTTATCGGCAGTGATAGTAATTTTTATTATTCAAAAAAATAAGTTGCATAAAAAACAACTTGAAATTAATGCAAAAACAAAACTACAAAAAGAAAGAAGTCGCATATCTAAAGACCTGCATGATAATCTAGGTGCAGAATTATCTATCATCAGCTCTCAATTAGATTTAAAAGCCATGCACGAAACCGAATTAAATAAAAAAAACGAACTCGAAAATATTTCGGACGCTGTTAGAAAAACAGCTTCTTTAATGCGTGATACAATATGGACAATCAGCAGCGAAGAAATTTCAGCAACACAATTAGCTTATAAAACACAAGAATTTGCAGGTAAAATTTTTAACCACAGTAAGATAAATCTTGTCTTTCAAAATTTAATAGAAAACGATTTGCCTATTTCACCCGAAACAGCATTAACAGTTTACAGGGTTTTTCAGGAAATAATACATAATGCATATAAACACTCGCAAGCTACTAAGTTTAGCATAATATTTAAAAATGATCATAATACTATTATCTCCGAATTTTCTGATAACGGCATAGGATTTAATCCTGATAATATCACTAATGGATACGGACTAAATAACATAGCTGAACGTCTGCAATCAATTGATGCTAATTATACAATACAGTCTGATAAGCACGGAACTATATATATAATAAAATTTGGACTGTAATTCTTATATATACTAATTTACATAATCTCAGACACCCGGTTTGCCGGGAAAAGTAAAGTGACTTTTGGGGTTTATATTATAACCAATCTAACAATTTTTCCAATGCATATATACGTATATCTTCGTATTTTAATTTCAAATAAATAATCCTACATTTGTAAAAAATAATCTTATGAAAAAAACAATTAAACTTCTTAGCTTACTAGCCTTTGGTTTTAGTTTGCAATTAAACGCCCAGAACAATGCGGAACTGCCTTGTCATTTTGAAATTATTGCTAATGCAGATAAAAGCATCAACTATACCATTGGTGTTTATCCTACATTATCAGAATATGTTCGTAATAATAACGGCAACGGTTATACTAAAATGCGTATAGCTGTTATAAATAATTCTAAACAAGAATTGAAATGGAATGATTATAAAATATATATCTTAATGAAAAACGGTGATTTGTTCTATAATTATACTACAGCAACTAAAGAAGGCGAACTATCATGTAATTATGTTGTTAAACCCGATGAATCACATATACAATATGTTTGCTTCGAAAAAGACTTTGACATCAATCAAATACAAAAAATTTATTTATCTATATTAGACAATAAGTTTTTTCCATTGGTACAGAGCGATTGCTCAAATAAAAAATAACTTTACAATTAATTTATTTTAATAAAATAATAGCAGCAAATCAATCTGATTTTTGCTGCGGTAATTCTAAATATACTTAGAATATTCATTCATATAAAGGTATGTTCCGAATTTATCAAGAACATACCTTTTATTTTGTATTATTAAGGTTTATTTGTTTATCCCACATTACGCACCAGTATGCTAATGTTCGCCTCATGACGGATAACCCAAATCCCACAAGACACTCAACACACTCAGTCCGCCTCTGGCGGAAAATTTGAAATAAATCCAGATTCCTAATGCTTAATTTGGGTTTATTATGCTAAACTCCGTTTTTGTGACCAATATAAGTTCGAGGCATATACAACATTAAATAATATTTGTTAATAATAAATACCGGGCTCAATAATTGCAATATACCTTCAATGTATTTTTGAAGGATGAAATTTTTATTCAATAAAATAGCGCTGTGTTTATTTATTATGCATATAGTTAAGCCCCTATATGCCAATCAAATGCCGCAATTTTACATTGCCGGCTCAAAATGGGCTGATTCGGTGTTGAGTAAAATGACATTGGATGAAAAAATAGGCCAGCTTTTTATGGTTGCGGCATATAGTAATAAAGACAGTAATCATGTTAAACAAATAATTAAACTCATTGAAAAATATAATATAGGCGGTTTAATTTTTTTTCAGGGAGGTCCGGTCAGACAGGCTAATTTAACTAATTTATATCAAAGCAAAAGCAAGATACCATTGATGATAGGTATAGATGCAGAATGGGGATTAAGAATGCGTTTAGATAGTACCATACGTTTTCCTAAGCAAACGACTTTGGGTGCCCTGCAAAATGATACACTTATATATGCGATGGGTGCAGAAATTGCACGACAATCTAAACGACTTGGCGTGCATATAAATTTTGCACCGGTAGTTGACATAAACAGTAACCCTAATAATCCTGTAATTGGTAATCGTTCGTTCGGAGAAAATAAGTTTCTGGTTACCCGTAAATCGCTGGCATATATGTTAGGATTACAAAATAATAAAGTCCTGGCCTGTGCAAAACATTTTCCCGGCCATGGCGATGCCGCAGAAGACTCGCATTATACGTTGCCTGTATTAAATCACCCGCTGCATAGATTTGATACATTAGAACTATTTCCTTATAAAAAATTACTGGCTATGGGTGTTTCATCAGTGATGATTGCTCACCTGCAAATTCCCGCCATAAACGATACACTCCCCGCATCACTCTCTAAAAAAATTATTACTGATATATTAAAAAATCAGATGCACTTTGCAGGACTGATATTTACAGATGCACTTAATATGAAAGCCGTGAGCAATTTATACAAACCCGGTGAACTCGAAGTGTTAGCCCTTGCTGCCGGAAACGATGTGTTGCTTTTTTCGGAAGATGTGCCCCGCGCCTTTGAATCTATTAAAGAGGCAATAAATAAAAAAACATTATCTATAGATAGAATCAATGAAAGTGTTCGGAAAATACTTATAGCTAAAAAATGGCTGGGCTTAGATAATTATCGAAAAATAGAAACAAATAATCTTTGGAAAGATTTAAATAACAACTATGCAAAAGCTCTGAACCATAAATTATTTGAATCTTCGATTACATTACTTGAAAATAAAAATTTTTTATTACCGCTAAAAAAAACAGATACCCTTAAAATTGCATTGATAAATTTTGGTGATACAGCCCAAAACCTTTTTTACAATACACTGAAGAAATATATAGCTCTAGACGCTTTTAACATACCTCTTAAACCCAAAGCCTCTGAAATAACTACACTGCTCGAAAAAGTCAAAACGTATAATTTATATATCTGTGCAATTTATCCTCACAATAAAACCACCGAAAAATATGGTATTACAGATGAATTAACAGCATTAATAAATAAGCTAAATCTTAAATCAACACTATGTGCCGTACTTTTTGGAAATCCCTATGCATTGCAATATCTTAAAGGCAGTACTTTGTACGATGCACTTTTGGTAACTTACGAAAATACACCTGAAGCTAAATCAGTTGCCGCCCAAACAATTATGGGTGGAAACACTTGCCATGCAAAATTACCCGTAAGCGTTTCGCAATGGCATTGTTTGGGTGATGGAGAAATAATACATAATGAGGTACGATTTAAATACGTTCTACCCGAATATTTAGGTATTCGCTCCGATGATTTAAATTTGGTTGATTCCATAGCTATTAACGGTATTAAAGAAAAAGCCTATCCCGGTTGTCAGATATTAGCAGCTAAAAAAGGCATAGTATTTTATTATAAATCATTCGGATATCATACCTACGATAGTACACGGGCTGTTGTAAATACGGATGTATATGATTTAGCTTCGGTAACAAAAATATTGGCTACTACTGCAGCCTTGATGAAATTAAATGACGAAGAAAAATTTTCGCTGGATAAAAATCTAGGTTATTACTTGCCCGAAATATTAGATTCATCTGTGTATGCCAAATTAGTTATAAGAAAAATTCTGGCACACGAAGCCGGGTTGATTTCCTGGATTCCGTTCTATCTTAAAACACTTGATAAAAACAACAATTTTAAACCACAATATTACAGCAATACCCGAACAGATAGTTTTAACATAAAAGTTGCAGAAAATTTATATCTGTTAAGCTCTATTAAAGATAGCATTTTTAAGGAAATTAAAAATACACCACTCAGAAAAAAAAATAATTATTTATACAGTGATTTGGGATATTATTTTATAAAAGAGATAATCGAAAAAATAACTAAGCAAAGTTTAGATAAATATGTTGATAGCGTATTTTATAAACCTTTAGGATTACATACACTCACATATAATCCGCTGAATAAAATAGAGAAGCATAATATCATCCCCACAGAAGATGATAAAATATTTCGCAAACAATTAATTCATGGTTACGTTCACGATCAGGGAGCGGCTATGTGTGGCGGTGTTGGTGGTCATGCAGGATTATTTGGAAATGCAAATGATGTTGCCGTGATGATGCAAATGTATTTGAATTACGGAACATACGGGGGTGAAAGATATTTGAGTAAAAAAGTCATTAAAGAATATACCCGTTGTCAATTTTGTCCTTCAAACAGAAGAGGTGCCGGATTTGACAGACCCACTATGATGAATGATAAAGGACCCACCTGCAACTGTGTATCTGCAGATAGCTTTGGACATACAGGATTTACAGGTATTACAGTCTGGGCTGATCCAGGTGAGGATATTGTGTTTGTTTTTTTAAGTAATCGTTCTCACCCGGTTGGCGATAATCCTAAAATTTTATCAATGAATATTCGCACCCGAATACAACAACAAATTTACAATGCAATTAAACAAGCAGGGAATAATTATTATTAAACCTATACTTTGGCATACGGCATTTTTTCTATTAACTCAGCAGTGTAATACGAATTTAGACCGCATACTGTCAGGCTGTCGCTTAATTCTAATTTTACCTGACCATCTTCTTCGATTGCATTTTCGTTTGTAATGATAATATGCTTTATCTTACCGATTACCAATTCAGTTTGGTTTATGTTGATAATATATTTTTCAACAAATTCTAATCCTATTTTTATATGTGATTCTTTGACAAACGGTGCATAAAAATCTAAAATGTATTCCGGGGTTAAATTACAACACTCAAATTCTGATATTCCTTCCGGATATTTAGCACTTGTTTGATGTGCTTGTTGATATATTTTAGAGTTTACATGGTTTAATGTGTAATAACCCGTTTTTTCAATATTGTTTAAAGTGTGTCTTTTGCTATTCATAGCATTTGGCCTGAATAATACACCAATTAAGGGGGGCATTGCTCCTATATGAATTACCTGACTAAATAAGGCCAGATTTTCAGAGCCTTTTTCATTTTTAGTACCTATCAAATTTAAACTTTTAAAACCGCTGATAGAATTAATTAAATTCCTGCGATAGTTTTTTTCAAAACCATAAATGTCATTTTCCAATATAAATATCATTGTTTTTATTTAGCCTAACAATAATTTATTTAAAATGTTTATTCTTTAATCTGTTAACATACCTAATTCCCTTTAATCATGTAATAATTTAATTTTGCTCATACACGCACGGTTGTATATTTTCTTAAATTCAAATAATAATCATTTATAACATTATAATTTTATTAGATACAACCGGATAAATTTTAATAAAATCTTTTCTGTTAATCAAATGCAAACCCGTTAATTCACCAAATGCCGGCAGCATAAGCATATTGCCTTTTTGAGCAAAACAAGGTAATTTTAATGATTGTTTTCCTTTGCCCATTATTTTAATACCGGGATGTGTATGCCCGTAAAACTGAAAAACACAATCTATATTTTCTGTTTTATCATGGCTAAATAAAAATCCATCAATTACCAATCTTTCATGTACCGAAATTTCTGCGTTTTGATATATTGCCGGATGAATAATATCGTGATTACCTTTTACCAATATAAATTGTATTGCTGAAAAATAATTTCGCAGTTGTTTAAATTTTTCCCACTCACTGTTGTAATCGCTGTGAAATAAATCGCCTAAAATAATAATGCTTTTTGGTTGCTTTTCTAAAATCAATTTTTGAAGTTTTTCTAAATCTTTTTGCGCAGAATCATTAGATAAAGCTATACCGTTTTTTCTGAAATGAGAAGTTTTTCCTAAATGCAAATCGGCAATAATTAAGCATTGATGCTCTTGCCAAAAGATGGCTTTTTGTGGTAATAAATTAAAATGATGATTACATATTATCAGGTTCGGAGACATATATGCAAATATGATAAAAATCAGCTAATTTATTTGATAAATATCATGTTTTTATCTTGTTACTGAATAGAAATTTGTATCATCAAAACATTTTAAAAAAGGAGGTAATATGAGCAATTTAACTAAAAGAACAGGATTTTTTCCAAGCACATTGTTTGACGATTTTTTTAGTAAAGATTTCTTTGATTGGTCAAACAAAAATTTTTCTGACTTTGGCAGCACATTGCCATCTGTAAACATAAAAGAAGCAGATGCAGATTATAAAATTGAAATGGCTGTTCCGGGTTTAAAAAAAGATGATTTTAAAATTAAATTAGAAAACAATGTATTAAGCATTTCTTCTGAAAAGAAAGAAGAAAAAGAAGAGAAAGATAAAGATGGCAAGTACACTCGCAGAGAGTACAATTATCAATCTTTTTGCCGTTCTTTTACTTTACCTGAAAATACCAATGCCGATGGCATTCAGGCAGATTATAAAGATGGTATATTAAAGGTGGTAGTCCCTAAAAAAGAAATTACTCCTGCTACACCTAAAGAAAAATTAATTGAGGTAAAGTAATTTAATCAGCGTATTTTTTTAGCATCCGTTCAATACGGCTTTCTAAATCTTCGTTGCTGAAGCGCTCTCTTAAGCGATCAACCATAATAGGGAAGGAGAATGGAGAGGGCTTCGGCAATTTTTTTATTACCACATTTTTTTGTTGAATATTTTCTAATACTTTTCTTAAACGATATTCTTCCAGTTGAAATGTTAATACTTCATCAAACGATTGTCGAAGCAATAAATTGTCTTTATCATAATCTTCAAAAACTTTAAAAAATAATTGCGATGATGCTTGCAGATGCTTTGCTTTTTTTTGTTTTCCGGGATAACCATTAAAAACCAATCCGGCAATTGAAGCAATGTCTCTAAATCTTCTTTTAGCCATTTCGGTTATATTGATACTTTTATAAATATCATCCCATAAATTTTCAGTATTAAATAAATTATTTTGCAACGCTTCGTGTATAGGTATATCCTGGTCGCTCAATAATTCAAAACCGTAATCATTTAAGGCAATAGAAAAGCTAATGGGTTTTATTTGCGAAATTCGATAAGCAAACAATGCCGCCATGCCCTCGTGTACAAAGCGTCCTTCAAGGGGATAAAAAAATAAATGATGGCCTTCTTTATCAATAAATTCTTCGATTAAAAATTCTTTCTCGTTAATAATACACGAACGATTTTTTTGCAATTCCAATAATGGAATCAATTCTTTTAATTCATCTTTAGGCTTATTGTTATTATGGTAGGTTTGCAATTTTTCTCGCATCATGGCCGATAGTTCGCTCGATAAGGGCATACGCCCGCCCATCCATGCAGGAATAATTCCTTTTTTATTGCCGGCACTTTTAACTAATACTTGCATTTCTTTTAATTGAACAAATTGCAAACTTCTGCCGGCAAACCAAAAAACATCACCGGGTTTTAATTTACTGATAAACCATTCTTCAATACTTCCTAATTTTTTTCCACTCAAAAATTTTACAGTAAGCATACTGTCGCTTACAATGGTGCCTATTTGTAAACGATGACGCATGGCTATTGCCCGGCTTTTAACCACATACTTTCCATTTTCAATTTCAACTTTTTTAAATTCATCATAAGCTGATAAGCTTTTTCCACCATATACCAAAAATTGTAAACACCAGTCAAATTCTTCTTTGCTGATACTTTCAAAGCAATACGTTTGCTTTACTTCTTCAAAAATTTTTTCAGCTAAAAACCCATCTCCAACAGCAAGGGTGGTAAGGTATTGAATTAATACATCAAAGCTGCGAATGTACGGAATGCGTTGTTCCATATATTTTTTATTAATTGCATCGCGTAAAGCAGCGGCTTCAATTATTTCGAGCGCATGGGTTGGTAAAAAATAAATTTTACTTTTTGCATCGGGTTGGTGTCCGCTTCGTCCGGCTCGTTGCATAAAACGGGCTACACCTTTTGGACTACCTATTTGAATAACACAATCAACAGGACGAAAATCTACTCCTAAATCTAATGAAGATGTGCATACAACTGCTTTTAAGTTGCCTTTGTGTAGTGCATTTTCTACCCATGTGCGTATTTCACCGCTTAATGAGCCATGATGCAGTGCAACTAATCCTGCTAATTGCGGAGCTTTTTCCATCAAAGCGTGATACCATATCTCTGCCTGCGAACGTGTATTGGTAAAAATTAAGGTTGATTGATGTTGTTCAATAATCGGAATTACTTTTTCAATAAGTTTAATCCCAATATGCCCTGCCCAAGGCATCTTATCAATTGTTTCAGGGAGCAATGTTTTTATTTCATATTTTTTTTGATGGGTGCTTTGAATAAAAACAATATCGTTTTTATTTGGATGTAAAATTTCAGCAGCTTGTTTTAAGTTGCCAATGGTGGCGGATATTCCCCACACTTGTAAGTTTTTGTTTATGTTTCTTAATCTGGAAAGCACCAATTCAACTTGCACGCCACGTTTACTTCCTAAAAGTTCGTGCCATTCGTCAACCACTGCATATTGTAAATTTTGGAAAAGCCATTCATGATTTTTTTGTGAGATGAGTAAATGCAAACTTTCTGGTGTAATAACAAGTAAATCGGGCATGGATTTTTTTTGAGCATTACGCTCTTTTAAATTGGTATCACCGGTTCTTGCTCCAACACTAATGTTTAATTGATTTTCTATACAAGGCAATTCGCAGGCTTTTTTAATTTCCTGTGCAAGTGCACGCAAGGGAGTAATCCAAATGGCTTTAAGTGCCGGCTTATTTTTTTGTTCCGATAATTTTTTGAGAATTCCAAGCCAAAGCGCATAGGTTTTACCGCTTCCGGTTGGCGCATTTAAAAACCCCGATTTGCCTTTATCAATAGCATCCCAGCATTCTTGCTGAAATGAAAACGCATTCCATTGTTTACTTGCTAACCATTGATAAATATCAAACATTTATTGAATTAATTTTTTTAAATCTTCTAAACAGTTAGCTTCGTTTGCAGGTTTATCTTTTCGCCATCGGGCAATTCTTGGGAAACGCAATGCTACACCGCTTTTATGACGATTAGAATGTGCTATGCCTTCAAATGCAATTTCAAATACCAGTTCGGGTTTTACACTTCTTACAGGACCAAATTTTTCAATGGTGTTTTTTCTAACAAATGCATCTACTTCTTTTATTTCATCATCGCTTAAACCGGAATAAGCTTTGGTAAATGTTACAAGCTCATCATTATGCCATACTGCAAAGGTGTAATCTGTAAATAAATTTGCTCTTTTTCCATGTCCTTGCATGGCATAAGTCAATACCGCATCAATTGTATAAGGGTTTACTTTCCATTTCCACCAATCTCCTTTTTTTCGCCCTACCTGATAAGCAGAATTTCGATGTTTTAACATTAAACCTTCGGCATTTTTAATACGTGAATTTTCCTGAATAGCTTTTAATTCATCCCAGTCGGTAAAATCAATCTTTTCTGACAATGTAATTTTTGAATGGATAGAAGAAATTAAGGTTTCCAAAATTTTTCTTCTTTCACTTAAATTAAAACTTCTTATATCTTTATTTTCATATTCTAAAATATCGTAAGCGATGAAACACACAGGAACTTCTTCTAAAGTTTTTTTGCTGATATTTTTTCTGCCTAATCGTTTTTGTATATGCTGAAAGCTTAAAATTTCGCCACTTTTATAAGCAATTATTTCTCCATCTAAAACACAGCCTTGCGGAATAATAGTTGTTATTTCTTTTAATTCAGGGAATTGATGTGTAACCAGCTCTTCGCCCCGCGACCAGATATAAAATTCATTATTTCTGAAAATAATTTGAGCTCTAATGCCATCCCACTTGTATTCGGCTTGCCAGTCATGTGGGTTACCCAATTCGTTTAATTTGTTTTCAAGAGCATACGCTAAATAAAAAGGATATGGCTTTGAAAAGTTTTCTATTTCAGAAAAAAGTAATTCGTTAAGGCTTATTTTAAACGGATTCCAATTACCCATTAATTGGTGAGCAATTTCATCTTCAGGAATTTGAAATGCCAAAGCAAGAGCCTTAATTATATTTTTATCCGATACACCTACTCTAAAAGAGCCGCTAATAAGCTTATTGAAAATAAAAATTTCATCTTTTGATAATTCATTCCAATAGTTTAATATAAAATGTTTTTTTTCTTCTTCATTTTTATCGTTCAGTTGTGCAATTTCTTCTAATACTTTATGTAGCGGTTTATTAAAATTTATTGTATTGTTATTATTGCTTGCAAGATGCGCAATGGTTTCGCCTAAATCTCCGGCAATGTGATGACATTCATCCACCAACCAAAAGGGTAAATTACTTTTTTCGGCAACCCAATTTTTTAGTTGAGTAGTATTAACTGGTTTTTTAAAACGTTTTCCGGTAAATAATGCAATACACCACAAAACATCTTTTTTATCGGCTGTTAAAAAATAATTTTTCAGCAAGTTTATTTTTTCATTGCTGGAGTTAGTTTCGTCTAGTTGCTTATATAATGCTACAAAATCTTTCACTCGATAATAGTTGAAATGTCTGCCGTTTCTCCTTCAAACTGTGTTTTTTCGGTTCGTGTATTATATCCATTTTCTTTTAGCCATCGCGAAAATATTTCTGTATATCCATGCGTAGCAATTACTGTTTCACATTCTGAATATTTAATCGCGCTATTTAATCCTTTCCAATCGGCATGGTCGCTTAATACAAATCCTTTGTCAATATTTCGTCTTCTGCGAGTGCCTCTTAAAGCCATCCATCCGCTTGCAACGGCTGTTTTATAAGGCTCTAATTTTCTAAGCCATGGTGTATCTTGTGCTGATGGTGGTGCAATGATTACTTTGCCTTTTATTTTTTTTAAATCGGTTTCTTTGTTTATTAAAATGGTTGGTGCTATAAATATACCGCTTTCTCTAATTACACGATTTGTATTTTCAATAGCGCCATGCGTATATATTTCAGATATTTCAGGATAAATATTTTGAATGATTCGTTGCGCTTTCCCTAATGCATAAGCAAAAATTACAGAGTTAAATCCGTTTTGTTGATTTTGTTTTATCCAATGTATCATTTCATTAAAAACCTCGCTTTGATTTTGCCAGTTATAAATAGGTAATCCAAAGGTACATTCAGTAATAAAAGTGTTGCATTTTATGGGTTCAAAGGCATCGCTTATTCCATCAAATTCTGTTTTATAATCGCCACTTACTACCCAAACCTCTCCTTTGTATTCAACTCTTATTTGCGATGAGCCGATTACATGACCGGCAGGATGCAACGAAAAGTTTACACGATTTATATAAAATGGCTCATGATATTTTTTAGTTTCTATCAAAATATCTTTTCCCAAACGGTATTCTAAAATTGCTTTACTTTTTTCGTGGCATAAATAATGTTTCATTCCCCAGCGTGCATGGTCGGAATGAGCATGTGTAATAATGGCTTTATCTACGGGTTTCCATGGGTCGATATAAACATCGGCTTGCTTGCAATAAATTCCATTATCGGTAAATTCGAGTAGCATATTAAATAATAATTACTCCTTCTTTTTTATTGCCCAATTCTAAATGTATATTGTGTATAAAGCGATAAGCGCTTAGCCAACAAAGCAGCGCGTCAAACTCGTGCATCGAGTTAATTTTTGAATTTTGATACGGAATAATTTTGCTGATAGCATGGATTAGTTGCTGTGGAATATTTTTTTCTTTTTTAGCAGGATAATAATTTTGAAGATTTAAAATTTCGCATAACTTTTTAGGGTAAACTTCCATTACTTTAATGTTTTTTTCTTCTAGCAAATTTTTTAATTGAATAGCCCTTGCCGTAAATGCACCTATAAACATGGGCGACATAGCTTTGCAGGCTTTATCACATTCGCGATACAGGTAATCATCATATTGCTCTTTATTAAAATATACTCCCGGTAAGCTTAAGGGTGCATCCATACAAATCAACTTAATACCGTAATTCTTTATGAGCTCTTCTATCAAAATCCATTCGTCTTCATTTTTTTTAGTTTGTTTAAAATAAAGTTTGTTGTTTTTTAAAAAGCAAAGAGCAGTATTACCACTACCTTTATTTCCTAAATCAATTCCTGCTATCTGATTAATTAAATATTTATTTTTCACTTTCTTCATCAACGGCATTTAGTAAAAAATCATGAAACAAGCGCGATGCTTTAATGAGCAAAAGACTAATTTTTAAAAAACTTCCATCGTTAATTTCTTTATCACTAAAAGGATATGTTACGATGTAACTTTTCAATTTTAAATATTCAATCATTGGGTGCGATTTATCATATCCTTTAGGAGTGGTTTTAACTTTATCTCCTTCTATTTGATTAAAATATTTTTTAAAGTTTTTATCCTTTAGAATTTTTAAAAAATCGTTTCCATTATAATCAATTTCCTGACGAATTTTATACAAAACATCAGCGGGAGGCATCCAGCATCCGCAGGCAAAAAAACTGTTGCCCGGCTCTATGTGAAGGTAATATCCCGGTCCTGAACTTTTTTTGCCCGGTAAAGAAAAATACATAGCCAGATTTTCCTTGTATGGTCGCTTATCTTGCGAAAAACGAATGTCGCGGTTTATGCGAAACATGCAATCTTTAGGAGTTAAATGCTGAAAACGATTGTCCAATTTAGAAACATCGGCAATCATTTTTTCTACATCGGTTATTAATTGCTGGCGCACGCTTTGATACCACTCACGATTGGCGTCCATCCACTCTTTGTGGTTGTTTTGTTTAAGCGCTTTTAAAAAAGAAAGATATTGGTTTGGCATGATAAAAGTTTTAAACAAAACTAATGATATATTGTTTAAGCTGCTATGACCAAAATTTTACGTTTAATTCTTGGCGATCAGCATAATATTCAACATTCATGGTTTAAAGAAACACAAAGAGATGTTTTATATGTGTTGATGGAAATACGACAGGAGACGGATTATGTGCAGCATCACATTCAAAAAGTATTAGCCTTCTTTTTAGCTATGCGCAATTTTGCAGAGGAATTAAAAAGTAAAGGACATAATGTATATTACATAAAGTTAGATGATCCCAACAATTTACAATCGCTTACTCAAAATCTTAACTTCCTGATTAATGAACATCATATCACTCATTTTGAATATCAGTTGCCTGATGAATACCGTTTAGATGTTCAGTTAAAAGAATTTTGTTCTACATTAAAAATTTCATATAAAGCTTACGATACGGATCATTTTTATTCTTCACGTAAAGAACTCGCAGAATTTTTTAAAGGCAAGAAAACATTTTTAATGGAGAGCTTTTATCGCTACATGCGCAAAAAGCATGGTGTAATGATGCAGGGAGAAAATCCAATTGGCGGCAAATGGAATTTTGATGCAGAAAACAGAAAAGCCTTACCGAAAGATTTAAAAATTCCTGAACCAAAAATTTTCAGGCGAAATGTAAGCGACTTAAATTCCATGCTAAATAAACATGGAATAAAAACCATTGGCAGTGTTGATGCTGAAAATTTTATCTGGCCGATAACACGAAACGAAAATTTAGAACTGCTTGAATATTTTGCAAAAGAACTTCTGCCTTTATTTGGCAATTATCAGGATGCCATGATAACTAATTCATGGTCAGTTTTTCATTCACGTCTTTCGTTTGGAATGAATGTAAAATTAATTTCACCGCAAGAAGTGGTTAATCGCTGCATTGCTGAATGGGAAAAACGTGCTGATGAAATTTCCATTTCACAAATAGAAGGTTTTGTTCGCCAAATAATCGGTTGGCGAGAATATATGCGTGGTATTTACTGGGCTAAAATGCCCGAATATAAAAATCTCAATTTTTTTAATCAACAAACAAAATTGCCTGAGTGGTATTGGACAGCACAAACAAAAATGAATTGCCTGCATCATACCATAAAACAAAGTTTAGATTATGCGTATGCACACCACATTCAGCGCTTAATGATTACCGGAAATTTTGCCTTGCTTGCCGGTATTCACCCCGATAAAGTAGATACATGGTATTTGGGAATTTACATTGATGCCATTGAATGGGTAGAAATTACCAATACGCGTGGCATGAGCCAGTTTGCAGATGGAGGAATTGTTGGCACTAAACCCTATGTCAGCTCTGCTGCTTACATAGATAAGATGAGTAATTACTGCAAAAATTGTTATTACGATAAATCAAAAAAAACAGGAGAAAAGGCTTGTCCTTTTAATTCGCTTTACTGGAATTTTTATGATAAAAACAGAAAGTTTTTAGAAAAAAATCCACGCATTGGCATGATGTATAAAGTTTGGGATAAAATGCAGCCGAAGGTAAAAGCAGAAATATTACAACAAGCCAAAAAATATTTAAATGAAATAGAAAGTCTGTAGTATCATAAAAGTATATATTTTTACATCCGGTTAAATTGATTATGAAAATAGGAATAGTTTGTTACCCGACATTTGGAGGGAGTGGTGTTGTAGCTACAGAATTAGGTATCGCTTTAGCTAAAAAAGGGCATCAGGTGCATTTTATCAGTTACGACCAACCGGTTAGGTTGGGAAACATACGCGAAAATATTTTTTATCACGAAGTAGTAGTATCCGATTATCCACTGTTTGATTATACACCTTACGAGCTTGTACTTACCAGTAAGTTAGTTGATGTAGTTAAATACGAGAAATTAGATTTATTACACGTTCATTATGCTATCCCACACGCATCGGCTGCATATATGGCAAAGCAGATTTTAAAACAACAAGGCATAAAAATTCCCTATATTACAACGCTGCATGGTACTGATATAACCCTGGTTGGCAAAGATCCATCATTCGAGCCCGTGATTACATTTTCTATGAACCAGAGCGATGCAGTTACTGCTGTTTCAGAAAGCCTAAAACAAGATACATACAAATTTTTTAATCTTAACAACGAGATTACGGTTATACCCAACTTTATAAGAATGAAAGATTATGACAACAAAGCAGACGAAGATTTTAAAAGTTATTGTAGTCCTAACGGAGAAAAAATTTTAATTCATATTTCTAATTTCAGAAAAGTTAAAAGGGTAGAAGATGTAGTTAAAATTTTTGCTTTGGTTAAACAAGAGGTTAATTGCCGCCTACTACTGATTGGTGATGGCCCCGAAAGAAACAATATTGAAAAATTGTGCCGGGAAATGAATATATGCAAAGACGTATTGATGATAGGTAAACTTAAACAAACAACAGAAGTATTAGCTGTGTCGGATGTGTTTTTATTACCTTCAGAAACAGAAAGCTTTGGCTTGGCAGCGTTGGAAGCAATGGCATCAGGTGTGCCCGTTATTAGCAGTAATACCGGTGGAATACCTGAAGTAAATAAACATGGAGTTAGCGGATATTTAAGCGATGTAGGTAACATACAACAAATGGCAAACTATGCTATTAAATTATTAACCGATAATAATTTATACAACGAACTTTCCTTAGGTGCTAAAAAAACCGCAATGAATTTTGACTTGGAGAAAATACTTCCCGAATACGAAAATTTATATAACAAAGTTGTAAATAATCCTGTTAATACTTAAGTTTATGTGTCGTTACTTTTTTATTTTAATATTGCTTTCTTTCATTTTTTCCTGCACGGATAATAAAAATAATCAACAACCTATTTCGGATGAAGATAACAGCCCTTACCTTGTATTTACATACGATAGTTTGAATAAAAACTGGGGTAATTGTACGAATGAAGAAGGCCAATGTATTACCATTCAAATAAAATACCCTAAAATAACAGAAGCAAACGAAGAGTTAAAATACTACTTAGAGGCAAAAATTAAATTATTTTTTGGAGAATTTTTAGTGATGAATGAAGAAGTAAATTACAGTGAGCTTACTATCGAACAAATGGCCGATAGCGCCATACAAAATTACAGGAATATTATTGCAGTAACTAATCAAACCTTACATACCGAGCCGCCATGGGATTATCAACTTTCAGTACAGATAGACACAGTTGCACAAGCTTATGTAACACTTACTTTAACAGCCTATACATTTACCGGAGGTGCTCATGGTAATCATATATTAAAGCATTTTAGTTTTCATCATAATACACTTGCTGAACTAACTATTTATGATGTTTTTACTCATAGCGATAGCTTATTGATTATAGCAGAAGAAGAGTTTAGAAATATGCATGACATGAAAGCAGGAGTTGCCTATGCAGATGCCGGTTTTGATTTTCCTGAAGATAAATTTATACTTACCGACAATTTTGCCCTATATAAAGAGGGTGTCAGTTTTTATTATAATTCATACGAGATAGCGCCTTATTCGGTAGGACCTATAGAGTTGTTTATTCCTTATTCAAAAGTTTACAATTTATTAATCAATGATTTAAAAACAAATATTATTATAAATACAGATAAGCTAAAGTAATATTTAACGAAACTAACAACTATTTATTAGTTTTGTGTTTTATTGTAATAAAATGTCAGTAAGCATTCAGATACAGCTGAGCGAAAAAATATTTATTCGCAATCCTCAGGAAACTGAATTAGGTAAAAATATCATTACCCACAGCATCATATTGATTGATAAACTGGGTTTTGAAAAATTTACTTTTAAAAAATTAGCCGAAGAAATAAATTCTACCGAAGCATCGGTTTACAGATATTTTGAAAACAAACACAAACTCTTGGTCTATTTAGTATCCTGGTATTGGGCATTGATAGAATATATGGTTGATTATAAAACAAATAATATTTCCGATCCCGAAATTAAACTTAAAATTATATTAGCTATCATTGCAGCATCAACTCAGGAAGATTCAAATATTTCGCACATAAATGAAAGCCTGTTGCATAAAATTGTTATCAGCGAAGCTTCAAAAGCATATCTGACAAAAGATGTTGATAAAGAAAACAAAGAAGGTTTTTTTATAAATTACAAATCACTTTGTAAAAAAATCGCCCGGGTAATTCTTCAAATAAATCCCGGTTATAAATATCCCAATACATTGGCAAGTAGTTTAATTGAAATGGCGCACAACCAGATTTTCTTTGCCCGCCACCTGCCTTCATTAACCGATGTAGTTATTGATAATGATAACTACCAGCCGATAATTGATTTGTTAGAACATTTTGCTTTTAATTCGATAAAATCAAATAAATAAACAGCCTATTTAAACTTAAAATTTTCAGCATTTTTTAATTACCTGCACAATAAGCCGGGGATTAGTTTAAACATTTAAGTATAAAGTTTGTTTACAAGTTATGCACCGCTTGATAACTAAACAACAATTGCCGATTGATATAGATTTTGCGTGGGATTTTTTCTCATCACCCAAAAATTTATCATTGATTACACCACCCGAAATGAATTTTGTAATTAAAACAGTGCTGCCTGAAAAAATGTATGCAGGTATGTTTATTGAATATAAAGTTAGTCCTTTATTGGGTATTCCACTTACCTGGGTAACCGAAATTACCCACGTGCGCGAAAAGGAATTTTTTGTTGATGAGCAAAGAGTGGGTCCTTATAAAATATGGCATCATCAACATCATTTTAAAATTACAAACAATGGAGTTGAAATGACCGATATTTTAGATTATAAATTACCGGCAGGTATATTAGGTAAGTTAATTAATAAACTTTATATAGGTAAAAAAGTAAATTCAATTTTTGATTACAGACGTAAAAAATTAATTGAATTATTTGGTGAATGTAGAAAATAATTAATCTTCCTCTTCTTCGCCACCTTTTTTGCGGGGATTGTATTTATTTCCAAATTCATCATAAAATTCTTCACTTACTAATTTACCGGCTTTGTAAATAGCACGCATTTTTAGTTGTCCTTCTTTATGATACTCGGTTTGTTCACCTTCTTTCAGTCCTTTTACATATCTTTCGATAGATTTTTCTATCCCGTTATCGTACCAGCTTCTCCAGGTGCCTTCGGGTTTTCCTTTTAAAAATTTTTGTAAGCTTGCCATCTGCCCGTTGGGATGGAATGTGGTTTTCTCTCCTTCTTCTTTTCCTTGTTTCATGTGGGCTTTTATTTGTTCCTGGCCATTGGGATAATATAGTACATATTTACCGTCAAAATATCCGTTCTTATATTCTATCTCGGCTTTTAAGGTTGAGTCAGGATAATAATCTAAAAAAAGGCCGTGTTTTACATCCATATTATAGTGTTCAATTTTTTTGATGTTTCCGTTTTCGTAATAGTATTTTTGTTCACCGTTTTTTTTGCCATTAACATAATTCATTTCCCAGGCTTGTTTGCCATTTTCATACCAATACTGCCATAGTCCGTCTTCAACGCCCATTTTGTAGCTCATGCGAACTTTCATCAGGTTAGGTTTTAAATCTTTGTGGGGTGTTTTAGAAGTGTTTGATTTGTTTTTGTAATATTCTATAATAAAACCATCTTCTTTTCCGTCTACAAAATTAGCTTCACGTTCTATGGTTCCGTCATCAAAATACGATGTGCATTTTCCGGTAAAAGGAATACTGGTGCCAAATTTATAAACTTTATTTCCGTCAACTTCAAGATCGTTGTTGCAATCGGTTTCTCTCGAACCTCTTTGCACGTTTCTTTTTTCGTTTTTATCTTCTTCGGTTCTTTGGTTTTCATTTTGATTGCGTATTTGCGCTGAAACCGAAAAACTGCTCATAACAAACAATAAAATGACAATTTTTTTCATAAATGTGTTTTATATTGTTTTTCAAAAATTATACCTAAATATTTTTAGCCTCGTTCCAGTATCTATCCATTTCATCCAAAGTCATTTCTCCTAATATTTTACCGTCTTTTTTGCTTTCGGCTTCTAAATATTGAAATCGTTTTATAAATTTTTTATTGGTTTTTTCTAAGGCATTTTCAGGGTTTACACCTATAAATCGGGCGTAATTAATCAAGGCAAATAACAAATCTCCAAATTCTTCTTCTATTTTATCAGTTTGTTTATCAACTTCGGTTTTTAGTTCCTGTAATTCTTCCTGAACTTTTTCCCATACCTGTTCGGTTTTTTCCCAGTCAAAACCTACACCCTTTACTTTTTCTTGTATGCGCATGGCTTTTACCATGGCAGGCAAGGAATTGGGTACACCTCCCAAAACCGATTTGTTACCTTCCTTGAGTTTTAATTTTTCCCAGTTAGCTTTTACTTCTTCTTCGGAGTTAACTTTTACTTGCCCATAAATGTGGGGGTGCCTTTCAATCAATTTATTGTTTATACTCTCTATCACATCAGTAATTGTAAAGGCGTTTGTTTCTGAAGCAATACGGGCATAAAAAACAACATGCAGTAAAATATCTCCCAATTCTTTTTTAATTTCATGCAGGTTATTTTCGCTGATGGCATCTGCCAGTTCATAAATTTCTTCAATGGTTAATGTTCTTAAACTTTGCATGGTTTGTTTTTTATCCCATGGGCATTTTTCGCGTAATTCATCCATGATGAGGAGTAATCGCTTAAACTCAGATAAACTTTTTTCCATGTGTGAAAGGTATGTAAAAAAAATTAAGCGTTTGATTGATATGCTGCAATTATGAGTAAATTTATGCAAAAATTCAGATACCATAGATGTTGGTAACTTACAATAATAAATTTTTGGTGCTTTTGTTTTGCGTAATTACTTCATCTATTGATGCGCAAGTGCAATTTGGCACAAGGTTGCAGTATGGTTTTTTAATGCCTCACAGGCAGGTAATGCAATATTTGGTTCAAGGGCATAGTCCTTCGCTCGAAATATATTATGAAAAAATTTTGTACAAACAGTCGTGGCACCATCTTTATAAATTTCCTTCAGCCGGCATTAGTTTTTATACTGCAAATACCGGTAATAAAATTAATTTGGGCAATGCCCATGGCTTATATGCCTATACCCATTTGCATTTTTTAACTTATCCAAAGGTTGAATGGAATGTAAGGCTTGGTATGGGTTTGGGTTATATCGAAAAAACTTTTAATCGAATTGACAATAATAAAAATTACGCCATTGCATCGCACATAAACGGGTTGGTTGTTTTAGCCAGCGAATGTAAGTTGAAATTTAAAAAATATGATTTGGGAGCCGGAATCAGTTTTACACATTTTTCTAACGGGGCATTTAAAGTCCCTAATCTGGGTATAAACATCCCGGCAGTTTTTTTTAATGCCAACTATAAACTTAATTCTGATTTTAATAAGCCGGTTATTCAAACAACTGCATTTGAAAAAAAACAAACTATTTTGAGCGGAGCATCTATAGGATTTAAAGAAATAATGCCTGCCGGTGGACCCAAATATATTTGTGTTACTTTAACAGGACAATATTTGTATCAAGTTAGCCCCAAATCAGCATTTGCGGTGGGATTAGATATTTTCTATACTCCATCCATCTATTATCAGGTTATGGCCGATACATTAAAAAACGCCAAAAAAATAGATTATACCCAATTAGGTATTATCGCAGGATATGAGTTATGCCTGGGTAATTTAAGTGCCATGTTGCAATTTGGTGCATACACAATTACCAAGTCAACTTACGATGGATATTTATATCATCGCATTGGTATAAGATATTATTTTGCCAAAAATTTATATGCAAATCTTACACTTAAAACACATTTTGCCAAAGCTGATTTTATAGAATGGGGTTGGGGCTATCGCTTTGCAAAAGCTAATAAAGCAAACTTAAATAATCATCATGAATAAAAATTTTATATATTATTCAATTATATTATTACTCATATTTTCATGCAATAAAGAAAAAACTAACTGTTTTAAATCTACCGGCAAAGAGATTAAAATAATTCGTGAAATAAGCCCATTCAGCAAGTTGAATATTTACGACAAAATAAATGTAGTATTGGTAAACGACAATCGCAATTACTTAGAAATTACAGGCGGTGAAAATATATTAGACGGAATTTATACAGAAGTAAATGAAGGAGAGCTAACTATTAAAAATAACAACACCTGTAACTTTTTGCGCTCGTTTAAGAAAAACATTACTGTTACGGTTCATTTTACTACACTTAATAAAATAGAATATTTTGGAGCCGGAATGATAACCAACACAGATACGTTGGTGTTACCTGAATTAGAAATAGAAACACGTCATGCCAGTGGCGATGTAACTTTATTGACCAATATTGATTCTTTGCGCATTATATCACATGTGGGGGTTAGTAATTTTTACCTGAGCGGTAATACTAATTACTTTTATGCCTATTCCATAGGTGCATCCATAATCCGGGCAGAAAACCTACAATCAGGGTTTGTACATATCAACAACGGTTCAATGGGCGATTTTTATGTATATCCAATCAATAAACTACATGTAGAGGTACGCTCGTATGCCAATAATTATTACCGCGGCAGCCCTTCCGAAATCACAGCCATATATAGTGGCAGCGGTAAAGTTTTACAAATGGATTAATTTTAGTTAGAATTTTATATTGCATCCTGTGTTCGAAATTATTTTATTATATTTGTAATAGTAACTTAAAAATTAATAACCTATGAAAAAACTGCTACTAAATCTTACTTCCTCTATTTGTTTTGCTCTTTTAGGAGTATATGCATTCTCTCAATGCACTGTTTCAACACCAACTATTACTGTAAACGGTAATCAGATTAGTTACACGGCTACAGGTACCGGTGCTACTGCTCCAATTTATGTGTGGAACTTTGGAGACGGATCAAACCCTACTGCAGGTCAAACAGGCACTTATACCTATGCCGGCCCGGGTACATACAACGTATGTGTTATCTATGCAGATAGTTTAAATCCTTTTGCGTGTGCTGTTCAGCAATGTACTACCATTAACATTATCGGTACTTTAATTGAAGAACTAAATCCGCAAGCATTTGAAGCATTTCCTAATCCTGCCCATAACGAGCTGTACATCCAATCAACTAACAGAATAGAAGCAATAGAAATAATTGACATTACCGGTAAAATCATCTTTAAAGAAGATTATAATGTTAATGTTGTAAGAATAGATCTTTCTACGCTGACATCCGGATTTTATTTTACCCGAGTTAGGATAAACGGTACCATTCATACCCAAAAAATTCAAAAACAATAGCAATATTTATAGTTTAATTTTAAAATAACCCCGTTTACACGCAAATGTATTCGGGGTTTTTTATTATTTAATTTGCGTCAAAATATATATCTTAGTCAAATGAAAAAAAACTTAGCAATATTTTTAATGCTTACACTCATTAATATATCATTTAAAAACATCTTGCCCGATTATATATATACAGATGGAAATAATAATAAATATGAAGTTTATAAAGACAGAATAAATTATATACCCGTTACTAAAGAAAATAGCTCAAGCGGAATTTACAGTGGAGGAGAGCCTAAAAATATAACCATTGATAAAAATATCTATAACCAAATACAAAAACTCATTAAACAAACCATAAAAGACAAAAAATATCATCTTACAAGCCGTATTATGGGCTGTGGTACTATAAGTAAAAATAATAAAACCATATTTATCTCAAGGGAAAGCAAAAGCTTAAATAATTTAGAAACATATTTAAAAGAAATATCAAATCATTAGTAAATTCGGTAATATTTTAAGCACACTTTATCAATAATAAACACATCGTTAAAAACAAGATGTATATTTTTATTGAAATAATGATAAATAAAGTTATTTTTGTAGCTTGTTAAAAATATAACAAACAAAATGGCACAGGTAGAAGTATTGTTGCCCAAAATGGGAGAAAGTGTTGCAGAAGCAACGATCATTAAATGGTTAAAAAATGAAGGCGATCGTATAGAAGCAGATGAGCCTATAATTGAAATTGCAACCGATAAGGTTGACTCGGAAGTGCCCGCACCGGCAGCCGGTATACTGCTTAAAAAATCCTGCAAAGAAGGCGATGTAGTACAAGTAGGGCAAATAATAGCTGTAATTGGCGATGAAAATAACAACCAAACAACTACACAACCCATAGCAAATAACCCAAACACAGAAACCATTAAAGTTTCGACAAACGGCAACGGAACAACTATTGCTGCAAAAACTGAATTAATAAGCACGGCTGATTTTCCCAAAAACGGAGGTAGTTCCAGATTTTATTCGCCCCTGGTAAAAAGCATCGCCAAAACCGAAGGTATAAGCTTTGAAGAATTAGAAACAATTACCGGTACCGGCTTAGGAGGTAGAGTTACCAAAAAAGATATCTTAGCCTATTTGCCTCACAAAGGTAAAACGCAAACCACACCTATACAGCAAATACATACGGAAAAAACGCCCGTTTCGCAAGAAAGTAAGCCGGCAGTAACACATAAACCTACCGTTTGGATAGGAGCAAATGACGAAATAATAGAAATGGACCGTATGCGTAAACTTATTGCCGAACATATGGTCATGAGTAAGCAAACATCGCCCCATGTAACCTCATACGTGGAAGTAGATGTTACTAATATGGTGTTGTGGAGAGAAAAAAATAAAAAAACATTTGAAGCCAAACACAAAGAAAAAATAACCTTTACACCACTTATTATTGAGGCAATAGTAAAAGCCATTAAAGACTTTCCGATGATTAATATTTCGGTAGATGGCGATAAAATTATTAAACGCAAGGAAATAAACATAGGTATGGCTACAGCCTTGCCTAGCGGCAACCTGATTGTACCTGTTATCAAAAATGCCGATAGATTAAATTTGCTTGGATTAACTCAGGCGGTAAACGATTTGGCCAACCGGGCAAGAAACAATCAGTTAAAACCCGAAGAAATTCAAGGAGGAACATACACACTTACCAATGTAGGAACCTTTGGCAATGTTATGGGTACACCCATTATCAATCAACCGCAAGTGGCAATTATGGCAGCAGGTGCAATCCGTAAAAAACCAGCGGTAATTGAAACACCACTGGGCGATACCATAGGCATCAGGCATCTGATGTTTCTCTCGCATGCCTACGACCATAGAGTGGTAGACGGAGCCCTGGGCGGAAGTTTTGTGCGTAAAGTAGCCGATTATCTCGAACAATTTGACCTTAACAGAGAAGTTTAAACCCCGGAAATATATGCGTCAACTAAAACTCACATCAAAATTATTTGCGCTGATTGGTATCCTGTTTTTTACAAACACAATCTTAGCACAGCCTACCGAGGAACAACTAAATAAAGCATCCTTAGAAGAAAAGTTTGATGCAGCTAATGAGTTGATGCAACAAAAGCAATTTTATTGGGCGCTTATCATTATGAAAAATATATTAAAAGATAACCCCGATAATGCAAATTATAATTATAAAGCGGGTGTGTGTCAGCTTAATCAGGCACTGGGTAAAAAAAATGCACTCCCTTATTTAGAAAAAGCCATAACTAAAGTCTCTAAAAAATACGATCCTTTTTACTTTGCCGAAGACAAAGCACCCGTTGAAACCTATTACTATCTGGGTAAAGCATATCATCTGAACTACGAGTTTGATAAAGCGATTGAAATGTATTTAAAGTTTAAACAAAATGCCGGCAGTAAAAACGAATTGCTGACACAAGCTGATGTAGCTATCAAACAATCGCAAAATGCAAAAGAAGAGGTAGCCAACCCCAGACAAAAAGATTCAAGAATTTTTAATTTAGGAGCAACTATCAACAGCAAATATGATGATTACAGCCCGGTATTATCACTGGATGAAAACGCACTGTATTTTACCTCCCGCAGATTGCGTAATGATAGCTCGAATGCATCCTACATCTTTCAAGGTGACGGTAAATTATTTGAAGACATATACGTTTCCTTTCGCGACCGCGAAACCGGTGCCTGGGGTATCCCCGAATTAGTACCCATTAGCGCAGTTGACGGCAACGAAGCAACAATAGGAGTATCGGCTGACGGATTAAGACTTTACGTCTACAGAGATGATAAAGGAGATGGTAATATTTATTTTACCGAATATCAAGACAGCATCTACACAGAATTAGATGACCTGGGCTCTGATATTAACTCTACCTCATGGGAAACACATGTTACCGTTACGGCAGATGGTAATACCCTCTATTTTGTCAGCGACAGACCCGGAGGAATAGGAGGAAGAGACATATACAGATGCAACCGGTTACCCAACGGTAAATGGAGCAAAGCACTAAATGTGGGACCTCCGGTAAATACCGTATTTGACGAAGATGCACCCTTCATCAGCCCCGGTGGTACTTATCTGTATTTCAGCAGTAACTCAGAAAAAAGTATGGGAGGCTTTGATATAATGGTGGCAAAAATAAAAGATGACGGCACTTTTGACACCCCCGAAAATATCGGATATCCTATTAACTCGTTGGATGACGATGTGTTTTTTATTAGTTCGGCTGACGGACAAAGAGGATATTTCTCTTCATTCAGAGACGATACCTTTGGAGAAAAAGATATTTATGTAGTAGAATTTCAAAAAGCTTATGTAGAAAAAATTGCTATCCTTAAAGGATATATACTACCCGCAAAAGGACAAGAATTGCCCCAAGGCATTCAAATATTTGTAACCGACCTGACTGAAGGTGCCGAACCACAAGAATACAGACCTCGACCGCAAGATGGCTCCTATGTTTTTACACTTATACCCTGCCATGAATATCTGGTGGATTACCAATTAGAGGGATCCAGTTTTCACCAGTATCAGTTTCAGGTTCCTTGCGAATCGGCCTATCAGGTACTGGAAAAAGTTCTTAACCTCGATCCTGTATCTTTAGATCCGGATAATTTACCCGAAGGAATTGATACACGCTGGCAAATCAGAAAAGGTAATAAACCTTATTCCGGAAGCGATTTAAGCATAGAAATATTGGATGAAACCGGTAATGTTTTGGCAAGGGCAGATATTTCGAAAGAGGGCACTTTCATCTTACGTATGCTCGAAAGTATAAATACATATATTTTTACTGTTAATACCAAAGACCCTGCAATTTGTGATAAGATTGAAATAGTAATGATTGACGAAAAAAATAAAGTGGTAGGTAAAACTGTCAAAGATGAAAAATGCAAATTCATATATAAGAAAGGTAGTAACATAGTTTTAAATAACAATACTACAAACCCTGATAATACAAACAATACGGTTAATAATAACCAAACAGCATCACCGGCAGAATATCAACGTTTTTATACCTACAACCGGAAAGGTGTTCCCCAAGCAGAGAAAGATTTTAAAAATTTGATAAATGCCGCTGATAAACTTATTAAAGTTAATGGTATAGTAAAAGTAGAAATAGAATCAAGTGCATCCAAAGTGCCAACATCAACCTTTAAATCAAACGAAATACTTTCTAAAAGCAGGTTGGATGACGGTAAAAAAGCATTATTAAAAGCGCTTAAAGCTAAGGGTATTGATATTCGTAAAGTACAATTTATTTCTGAAACATATTTGGTGCTAGGCCCTGATTATAATAATGATGCAAAAACAAATATGGAGTTGTACGAAAAGTATCAGTACATTAAAATAAAAGTGTATTGATACACGATAGCTTATAGCTAAACCAAAAAAAATATTTAAGCTAAATACTTAGTAGCTCCGAAGGGAATCGAACCCCTACCAAGAGTTCCGGAAACTCTCGTTCTATCCATTAAACTACGGAGCCTTAAAAATCCCTGCAAAGGTATAGCTTATTATGTATTCTGTTAAAGTATTTAAAAATAAATTAAGCAGATAACAAAAAACCAATTATATTTGCAACTCAATATTGCGGGGTAGAGCAGTGGTAGCTCGTTGGGCTCATAACCCAAAGGTCGTTGGTTCGAATCCAGCCCCCGCTACAAATCAAGCCACACTATAACAGTTGTGGCTTTTTTTAATTACCGAAGATGGAATACGTTGTATATATATTGTATTCAAAGTTAAGGCAACAAAGTTATGTAGGTTATACACAAAACCTGATAAATCGCTTTAAAACACATAATGATTATAAAAAGAGTAAATACACATCAAAGTACGATGGATGGGAAGTTATCCATGTAGAGTTTTACGATAGTAAACAACAGGCATTAGAGCGCGAGAAGTATTATAAACCCAAATTTCTAATGCTGAGTGCTTTGGCAAAGGGGCTAGATTTGGGTTATCCGCCCTCAGGCGCGATCAAGAAAGAAAAGTAATTTTATTTACTATTTTTCTGCTAATGTATATATTACCTTACTTTCTTTTGTCTTCGAAACAAAAGAAAGTAACAAAGAAAAGTTCAAGACGCAAATAAGCTTCAGCGCGCTCTAAAAACTTCTTAACGCAAATGCATTACATCTGCATTTGCTAAAGTTTTTATTCACGCCATGCACACGCCCGCATTTGCGTCAGGCTTACGCGCTTTAAAAACCTCTGTGTTACTCTGTGCTCTCTGTGGTTAAAAAATTTTTCCTTAAATTTGGCTAAGCAGTTTAATGACGAGCAAAACATATATAACCAATTATTCTCCCTTTGGCGTCCTCCTAAAAAAACGCAATTTTACGAGTGTGGGGTATAGGTTTGGGTTTCAGGGGCAGGAGAGGGATGATGAAATTGCTGGAAGTGGAAACTCATATACGGCAGAATATTGGCAATATGATACTAGATTGGGTAGGAGGTGGAACTTAGACCCTAAACCTTATCCATCAATCAGCCAGTATGCTTGTTTTGCAAATTATCCTATATGGTTTAGTGACCCTTTTGGAGATACTATTAGAATAGCATACACAAATAAGAAAACCGGTGAAGTATCTTTATACACTTATGGTTCAGGAGATAAAAGACCAAAGGATAAATTGTTAAGACAAACCGTTAGAACCCTCGATAAAATACAAAGGAAAGGTGCTGACCCAATGGGGATAATTAACTATTTGTCTAAACACGAAATGGATGTAGTTATTATGCCAGATAGTCGATGGGGCGGTAGAGCTTTAATAGCTGTTGGAGAGCAGCATAGAATTAATTGGAGTCCAACTTCTGGTTATGTTAGCCCTGATGGTAAAGTTTTTCAGAAACCTGCATTAGGACTTCTACACGAGTTGGCGGAAAGTTATTATGTGCTAGCAGACCCTGAAAGAAGAGTTGCATTTTATCCATTTTTATTCAAAATGACCGATGACAGACAATTTAACTGGTCTTCTAACGAGTTTATTAATTGTTTAAATGAAATAGAAGAATGGCAGAAAAGAGATGCAGGAGACTATGATACTTGGAATGATAAATGGATAATACAAAATGTAGAAACCGAGTTTAACAAAGCATTTAAAGATACTGACAGAGATACCCATAAAGGATACCATACAAAGACTAGAGGTCCTTTTAGCGAAAAAGCTAGAAAGTATTGGAATCATAAAGAAAATAAGTCAGGTAAAATAAAAGACTTAGGTAAATAAATAACTGAAAATAAATGCTATACAGGTCATTAACAGTAATAATTGTGTTTATTTCTTTAATAAACTCCTTAAATGCGCAGGAAGTTTGTTTTAAGATTGATAGTGTTGAATGTTATCGTATTCCTTGGCAACTAAAGTCTGTCGTGCCTATTCATAAAAACGAAATTATTTTAGAAAAAACTCTATCCGTATGGCGGTCAAAAAATATAATAAAAGATAATCAAGCATTGTTTTTTCTTTCTCAAATAAACTTTGCAGATAGTACCAAGATTCTTAACAGAAATAAAAATATTGGGGATTTCAATGCAAGAGCTGTTCTTATTATTCATTATAATAACAATTTAAAAGACACTATTGTGTTTAATGGTACTGCTTCATACCACTACGGGCGTAATGTGTATTTATCAAATGTAAAGTTTCTTTTGTGGCTTTATGAATACAATCCCTTAATAGACTCAAAAAACGATTTTATCAAAGAAGAAGAAGTCGCTAGGTTGAGGGAGGAAAACAACTATATGTTAGAATTGAATAAGTAATATCAAGTTCGGGGCTTCTTTTTGCTCTTTTCCGTCCGTTTTTTCCTTTCCTGCCCCTTTAATCCAAAAAAGTTTTCTATAATTAGTATTTTTCTCTTAAACCCCTCCACCTTTCACCCTGCATAGCAGAACATACGTTTTTTTAGCCCAATAGCTATCGGGCTTAGTGCTAAATTTGTTTTTTTGTTATAACCCTGCCTATTTTCATGGAGTGTAATTTACGAAGCGGAGTGCGCGATCAAGAAAGAAAAGTAATTTTATTTACTATTTTTCTGCTAATGTATATTTTACCTTACTTTCTTTTGTCTTAGAAACAAAAGAAAGTAACAAAGAAAAGTTCAAGACGCAAATAAGCTTCAGCGCGCTCTAAAAACTTCTTAACGCAAATGCATTACATCTGCATTTGCTAAAGTTTTTATTCACGCCATGCACACGCCCGCATTTGCGTCAGGCTTACGCGCTTTAAAAACCTCTGTGTTACTCTGTGCTCTCTGTGGTTAAAAAATTTTTCCTTAAATTTGGCTAAGCAGTTTAATGACGAGTAAAACACATATAACCAATTACTCTCCGTTTGGCGTCCTCCTACAAAACCGAAATTTTACGGGTGTGGGGTATAGGTACGGGTTTGAAGGAATCGAAAAGACAGACGAAGTAAGCGGAGAGGGCAACCACTACCAATTTAAGTATAGAGAATATGACCCAAGAATAGGGCGTTTTTGGTCTGTTGACCCATTAGCAGACCACCCGAACCAAATAGGAATGTCGCCTTACAGTGCATTTTGGAATAATCCGATTTATTGGACAGACTCAACAGGTCTATGCCCTGATTGTCCTGATGGGAAATATGTGGTGCAAAAGGGGGATATGTATTGGGATTTAGAAAATAAGTGGGGATTAGAACACGGAAATTTAGAGAAGTGGAATCCTGGAGTTGGCCCAAAAAATTTACAAATAGGTCAAACTATCAATACAATAGAACCTATTAAGCCGTTTACTGATATAGCGTCAACAACAGGAAATGTAACACAGGGACAATCAGATAATCAACTAAGAGAATTTTTATCAGGAGCAAGCAATACTATCGGTTTTCTTTCAATCGGTGTAGGTGCTATTGAACACTTAGGAGGACTTGAAAAGGCAACTGAACTTCTTAAAGAAGGGAAGTTTGAAGCTGTTTGGAATGGAGAAACAAAACAATGGTCATTAAAGTTCCAAGGAAATAAAACAGTCCCTGCTGAATTTGTTCAACAGTCTAAATCTTCATATATATCAAAAGCCGTTTCTAATACCCGTCTTTTAAATGCTGTAAAAACTGGTGGAATTATTTTAAGCGTATCCGGGGTAGGTATTAGTGTAGTACAATTAGTAAGAGGCGATATTGGTGCAGTTGAATTTGTCGCAGATATGGCATTTACAGGTGTTGCCATTTGGGCAGGCCCTGCCGGCTGGATAGCTTCTTCAATGTATTTTGTGGCAAAAATTGCATTTGATGGTAAGCCTACGCAACATTCTAACGTCAAGGGGTATGATTTATCAAGGCAACAGATTATGAGGCATCCATATTTTGTACCTAAAAAATAATCCGCAGGAAATATGATGAAATACGTAGATTATTTCTTTTACAAATTTTATTGCACAATATTAAAAACAGGTGAAAAAGAAAGCCCCTATATTAACGCCTATATTGGTATAGCAGCAATGATTAGTTTCAACATTTTATCAGTAATACTTTTGCTTGGAATAGATTTGGGAGAAAAAGAGGTTATAAGTATGCTCTTTTGCTTGATAGCAACTACTTATTTTTTGTTTGTTTATAAACAGCGATACATTAAAATATATAGCCGTTTTGTAAATAATGACCCATATCCAAGATTAGGTTACGTAATTGTTATTAGCTACATTGTGCTTTCCTTTGCGGGAATAATTTGCGCTGCTTTTGCGGTTCGGAATGGATTAGCTTAGTTCTTTTCCAACCCCTGCAATCCAAAAAAGTTTTCCACAATTAGGGTTTTGCACTAAAGCCACTTCACCTTTCACCCTGCATAGCAGAACATACGTTTTTTTAGCCCAATAGCTATCGGGCTTAGTGCCAAATTTGTTTTTTCGTTATAACCCGGCCTATTTTCATGGTATGTAATTTACAAAGCGGAATGCGCGATCAAGAAAGAAAAAAATTTTATTTACTATTTTTCTGCTAATGTATATTTTACCTTACTTTCTTTTGTCTT